>DASPXE010000093.1:0-68488 GCA_035637455.1 Gemmatimonadales bacterium | reverse complement strand
GCGGGGCTCGAAGCCCTGGTGCTGCCGCGCGAGAACCTCGCCGAGGCAGGCGTCGTCTCGGGCATCCGCGTGCTCGGCGCGGGGACGCTCGCCGAGATCGCGGACTTCCTGGACGCGCGCGGCGAGCTGGCGCAGGCGGAGGTCGACCTCGCGTCGCTGTTCGCGGAGCGCGCGAAGGACGAGGTGGATTTCGCGGAAGTGAAAGGGCAAGCTCACGCCAAGCGGGCGCTCGAGGTCGCCGCGGCCGGGGGGCACAACCTGCTGATGATCGGTCCACCGGGGAGCGGCAAGACCATGCTCGCCCGCCGGCTCCCCACGATCCTCCCCAAGATGAGTCTCGAGGAGGCGCTCGAGACGACCAAGATCCACTCCGTCGCGGGCGTCTTGCCCCTCGGGGAGTCGCTCGTCGCCCGGCGCCCGTTCCGGGCACCACATCACACGATCTCGGACGCCGGCCTGATCGGCGGCGGCTCCTATCCGCGGCCAGGCGAGGTGAGCCTCGCGCACGGCGGCGTGCTGTTCCTAGATGAGCTCCCCGAGTTCCGCAAGAACGTGCTGGAGGTGCTGCGCCAGCCGATGGAGGACGGCGTGGTGACCATCGCGCGGGCGGCGATGAGCCTCACCTATCCCGCCCGCTTCATGCTGGCCGCGGCGATGAACCCCTGTCCCTGCGGCTATTTCGGCGATCCCCAGCACAATTGCGTGTGCGGCCCGCTCGGCGTGGAGCGCTACCTCGCACGCGTGTCCGGCCCGCTGCTCGACCGGATCGACATCCACTTGGAGGTGCCGGCGGTGAAGTACCGCGCGCTCGCCGACCAGGGCGGGGGCGAGCCGAGCGAGGCGATCCGGGAGCGCGTGGACCGGGCGCGGGTGCTGCAGCGCGAGCGCTTCGTGCACCGCGCCGGCATCTACGCCAACGCGCACATGACGGCGCGGGACATCCGTACCTTCTGCCGCGTCACGGACGGGGCGGATTCTCTGTTACGATCGGCCATCACTCGGCTCGCGCTGTCGGCGCGGGCGTATCATCGGATCCTGAAGATCGCGCGGACGATCGCGGATCTGGCCGGGGCGGCCGAGCTCGAGCCGAAGCATGTGAGCGAGGCGATCCAGTATCGGAGTCTGGATCGGCGGGGGCTGGGGTAGGGCGAGGCACGTCCTCCGCGCAGGGCGGCGGTGACGCTCTCGCGATTCGGCTTGCTGCCCGATACCTGAGTGAGGGACATACAGACGTGCCTGGACCAGTGAACACCAGTCCGCCTATGGTGACAAACGTGGGAACTGTCTTTTGTGGGCTCCGCCAAGCAGCGGACCAGCGCATCGTCCGCAGCCGCTACCAGCGGAGCTCGGTTGGAAAATACTCCGAAATCAATTCGTTATAGAAGGGCCGCAATTGCTCGACATTCGGGCGCTCGTGGCTTTTGGTATAAAGGTCGTAAGGATTGAAAGCTCGAACCCACGCGAACACTTTCTTGTCCCGGCCGTTCATGAGGTGTTGATATTCCCCTTCGCGGTGCGCCGGATAGAAGGAGTGATAGCGAATCGTGTAAAGGGCCTCCGGCGGCAGGTAATCTTTGACGACGTGATACAGATATTCGTCATGGCCCCAGGAGAGATGAACGTTTTCCAAGCCGCAGCCTTCAGAGTAGATGCCGGTTCGAGTCTGGTATTTCGGCTCCCGGCTGTCGGGATTGTCGGCGAAGAACTGATGAAAGACGATCTTGTCCGAATAGCCGCAGCCTACTGGAAACGTATCGCCTACCACGGCCCACTGCGGCTCTCCGTAAAGACATAGGATTTTTCCCAGATCGTGAATGAGGCCCGTCAGGATGAACCAGCGCGGATGTCCATCCCGGCGGATCTGTTCGGCCGTTTGAAGCAAATGCTCAAGCTGCGATAGATCGGTATCGGGATCGCTATCATCGACCAGCGTGTTCAAGAGCTCCATCGCTTCCCAGATTCCCATTTTGCGCCGCGACAGCGACAGAAATTCTTTCTTCTTGGCCTGCACGAAATCGTAGGTCTGATGGCGGTGATTGAGCCGGTAGAACTCGCGCACGCTGGGCCGTGCGCCGGCTTCATAATTTCGAAACTGCTCCTTGGCCTTATTTGGGTCCGTCGCCTGAAAGGCCTTTGAACTGGCGGCTGTCTCTTCAGGATAACGGACCTTGAGGAAGTCCTCCCATTCTTGCAGGTTGGAAAGAGGGGCGTTCGAATTGGATGGAGTTTCTGTCGCGGCCATAAATTTCAGCTGAGTTACGATTGAATATCCTCCGCAGGCCCTTGGCTGCAACAACTGAGCCAGAGGCTTTTTCTGGTAGGAAGGAGAGCTGTTCGGCGCCCCTATCGGTTAACGCACCACGCGCTTAAGGGCACCCGGCGCAGCCTCGTTCCCCGACGCTACCGCCAGCAGCGGCAATCTTCACTGCGGCAATCCGGTGGCAGGGTGTGGTGGTTGAGGAGCGGTTCCTCCGTCTTCGGCGAGTCGCCGTTAGGGCGACGGGCTCTTGCTTGTCTTCCGCTGGCTTTCGTCCAACCGTCGCTACGCGAATGCTTTCCGTACCCCTTGAGGCCGACCCGACCCTAGTCGGCAGTTTTCCAATGCACTGGATTTGATGGGAGCGTGGCCAGAGGAAGGCAATGAGTGTCTCTCGCACCCCTGGCGCAGGTGAGGTGCGGTATTTTGGCCTTTCAGCCTCACGTGGCAAAGAGGCAACGCAGGGATGCCCCTGCGGATACTCCGGCGACCCGCAGCAATTGTGTCTGCGGCCCGCTCGGCGTGGAGCGCTATCTCGCGCGCGTGTCCGGCCCGCTGCTCGACCGGATCGACATCCACTTGGAGGTGCCGGTGGGCAAGTACCGGGCGCTCGCCGATCAGGGCGCGGGCGAGCCGAGCGCGGCGATCCGGGAGAGTGTGGATCGCGCCCGGGCGGTTCAGCGCGAGCGCTTCACGGACCGTGCGGGGGTGTACGCTAACGCCCACATGGCCGCGCGCGACATCCGGACCTTCTGCCGCGTGTCCGACGGGGCGGACGCGCTGCTCCGCACGGCGATCACCCGCCTCGCCCTCTCGGCGCGCGCCTACCACCGGATTCTCAAGATCGCCCGGACGATCGCCGATCTGGACGGAGCGACGGAGCTGGCGCCGAAGCACGTGAGCGAGGCGATCCAGTACCGCAGCTTGGATCGGAGAGCACTGGGGTAGCGGTCGCGCCCCCCGCCGCTCCCCGCCGCCGTTCGTCACGACGGCGGGATCGTGAGCTCGATGACGTCGCCCGGTTGAATCATGATCCTCTCGGTGCGCGGGTTCGCCCGCCCGCCGATGGGGTGGAACTCGAATTGCAGGTCGGTTCCGGTTCCCACGACCTCGGGGCGCAGCATGAACAGCTGCGTGGACAGGCCCGTGACCATGCCGAGGCGGATGCGCTGGCCGCCCCGCACCACAAAGACGTCCATGTCGAGGTAGTTCTGGTTCTGGACTTTCACCGCGGTCTCGGCGCGCGGGGGCGCTGTGGCTTGCTTCCCTGCATGGTGGCAGCCGGCGGCGAGCAGGCCCACGGCGAGCGGCACGACGCGTCTCATCGCTCCTCCACCGGATGCCCGACCATGCCGAGGGGTTCACCCGCGGAGATCGCCGGCGTCGCGACGACATAAAGCATGACGCCGGCGAACGGCGCCGCGATGGCCGCCGTCGTGTCGCCGAAGAAGTCGGTCACCACGCCGATCACCGTCCCTTTCTGCACGGCGTGGCCGCGCTCGACCAGCGGATACCAGATCCCGGTCCCCGGGCTGCGCAGCACCTCGGTGCGGTCGAACCACAAGGGATGCCGGACCAGCTCCACTTCACCGGGCAGCATCTTGAGGTAGCGGAGTAGGCGAAACACGCCCTGCACATTGCGGGCGACCATGTCCTCGGCGGGGACGCCGAGGTAGCCCGCTTCGGTGGTGAGGGCAGGCTTGCCGCGCAGGTGCGCCGTGTTCTGCGTGTACACCGAGGCCCGGGGGTCGTGCGGCCGCGCCGTGTCGATGACGATGTAATCGTTGCCCCACGCGAGCGCCATCTGGCGCGCGATCGAGTCGGCGCGCGCATTGAGCCCGAGCGGACTCCAGTAAGTGTAGGGGCGCAGCGACTCGTTGCCGTCCCCGGCGTGGATGTCGACGAGGTAGTCCGCCCGCTCAATGATCTCGCGGGTGATGGCGTCGGCGATCCGCTCGGACACGGTGCCGTCGCGTTTGCCGGGATAGACCCGGTTCAGGTTCTTGCCGTCGATCGGACTGTAGTAGATGGTGCGCCGCAGGAACGACGGCAGGTTCGCCACGTGCACGAGCAGCACCGTGCCGGCGAGGCGCGCCGGATCGAGCTCGCGCCGCACACGCTGCAGTGCGATGACGGGCGCGACTTCGTCGCCGTGGGTCCCGGCGATGAGCGCGAGCGTCGGGCCGGGATCCTTGCCGCGCACGATCGTGAGCGGCACGCGCGTGCCGGAATCGACGCCGGCCGGGACATCGATGAAGCCCGAGCCCTTCTCTGCCGGGCGCGCGGCGGCGGATCCGATGCGGAGCGTTGCCGCCTGCTGCGCTGAGACGCGAGCGGCGGCGACGCAACCAACGACGAGCAAGGCGAGCGATCGCATAGGCTCCCCGTGGTCGGATGGAACGGTGCGACTCTAATCTAGGGCGGCCGCGTCTGGCGCGCCGCAGCCCCGGTCCCTAGCTTGGCCTCCCATGATCGAATGGCTGCAGACCCGGCTCGGCATCAGCCCCGAGCTGCAGTTGCGCCTGTTCGCCACGCTGGCGACGATCGTCGGGCTCTGGCTGGTGCATCGCATCGCGCTGGGGCAGGTGTATCGCCGGGTGCGGGATCCGTGGGGCCGCTACCGCTGGCGCAAAGGTCTGACGTACGTCCTGGTCGCCGCGGGCGTCGTCATCGTGGGCCGGATGTGGTTCGTCGGCGTGCAGTCGCTGGCGACGTTCCTCGGGCTGCTCTCGGCCGGGCTCGCCATCGCCTTGAAAGACCCGGTCGCCGACCTGGCGGGGTGGGCGTTCATCATCTGGCGGCGCCCCTTCGAGGTGGGGGACCGTATTCAGATCGGCCCGCACGCCGGCGACGTCATCGATCTCGGCCTGTTCCAGTTCACGCTCAATGAGATCGGTGCCTGGGTGCAGGCGGACCAGTCGACCGGGCGGATCATTCACGTTCCCAACGGCAAGATCTTCACCGATCCGGTCGCTAACTACAACAAGGGCTTTAAGTACATCTGGAATGAGGTACCGGTGCTGGTCACCTTCGAGACCGATTGGCGGAAGGCGAAACACATTCTCACGACGATCGCGGTCAAGCACGCCGAGCACCTCACGGCGCAGGCCGAGCAAGAGCTGCTCGCCGCCTCGCAGCAATACCTCATCAACTATCGCAAGCTCACGCCGATCGTCTACACGAAGGTGGTCGACAGCGGTGTGCAGCTCACGCTCCGCTACTTGATCGAGCCCCGCAAGCGACGCGGTACGGAGCACGCGATCTGGGAGGAGATCCTGACCGAGTTCGCCAAGTGTCCGGACATTGATCTCGCCTACCACACGGTGCGGGGATTCAAGTACACAGAGGAGGGGAAACCGGCGCTCCGAGCGCCCTCGCAGATGCCGCAGCCGAGCGGCGAGCGCGTGGATGAGTGATCTCGCCTAGCGCTCCACGACTTCGTAGTGCGATACGGTCGGCTCGAGCGCGAGCAGGTACTTCCGATCCTCGGGGTAGTAGCGCGCTTGGTCGACGTCGACACCAGCAAAGCTTCGGATCGCGTCCATCGACTCCCAGAACGAGATGAAGAGGAAGTGCGTCTCGTCCCCCACGGTGCGGCGCAGCACCTGGACGCCGCGGTTCCCCGGCGTCCCGCGGCAGTCCTTCGCACCGGTCTCCTCGAGGTAAGCGGCGTACGCGTCGCCCTGAGAGGCGGGAGTGGCGCCGTGCCACACCCGGGCGACCAGCGGGCGGTCAGATCGTGTCGAGTGCTTCGAGCGTGCGTGCATTGCGGACGTTTCCCGTGTTCAGGGTGGACTTGGGCTCGATCAGCAGCACATGCACTTCGTCCGGGGCGACGGGCAGGTGCTCTACGCCTTTCGGCACGATGGCGAATTCGCCTTCGTTCACCCACACCTCGCGGTCGCGCAAGCGGAGCAGCAGACGGCCTTTCACCACGAGGAAGAGCTCATCTTCGCGCTCTTGGTGATGCCACACGAACTCGCCCTTCAGCTTCACGAGCTTGACGTACGAATCGTTCAGCTCGCCCGCGATCTTCGGACTCCAGTAGTCGTCGAACAGGGCGAACTTTTTGGCGAGGTTCACGCTCTGCATCGGGTTCCTCCACAATTCAGCCTGACCAGTCTCGTGAATTCCCACGCTGAAGCGTGGGCTCAGCGAGGCACTGTCCTAAGGACACCGAGTGTGCTTCAGCACAGTGCAGCGCCGAGCCCATCCTACAGGATGGGAATACATCGCGCCTGTCCGTCAGATGATGGTCTCGCGGACCGGGAGACGGTTAGGGCGACTTCCGGGGAGTCCTTTCGGGACCGACAGTTTATGGGAGAACTGAATCCACACGACCGCTCCGACGATCAGCGCCATCGCGACGAAGGTGCGCGCCGTCACCGGTTCGCCTAGGATGAGCCAGCCGAGCAGCACGGCGATCACGGGGTTCACGTAGGCGTACGTTCCGACGATCGTGGGGGAGGCGTGACGCAGCGCGTAGGTGTAGGCGCTGTAGCCCAGGATCGAGCCGAACACGACCAGGTAGACGATGGCCCCCGCGCCCTTCGCCGTCAGGTGCCAACGGCTCCACTCACCGAGCACGGTGCCCAGCAGCGCGACCGCCGCGCCGCCCGCGAGCATCTGCAGCGCGGCGCCGACGTACGGGCTGGTCTCGGTCTTGTGACGCTTGCCGTAGACGGAGCCGAGCGACCAGGATGCACTGGCGCACGTCAGGGCGATCGGGCCGCGCAGGTCGGCGCGCAGGATTTCCGCCGGGTTGGCCCCGACCAGCAGGCCCGTTCCGAGAAAGCCCAAGATCAGCCCCGCGATCACCCGCCAGCCGAGCTCGCCCGAGCCCCCCGGGATGATGGCGTCGAAAAACGCCATCCACAAGGCGACGGTCACGACGAAGATGCTCGCCGTGCCGGAGGGCGTGTATTGCTCCGCCCACACCACGAAGGCATTGCCGCCGGCGAGCAGCAGCAAGCCGACGATCCCCTGGGTGCGCCAGTCGGAGACGCGCCGGGGGAGCCTGTCGCCCAACGCGAGCGCGAGCCCGAGCACCAGCAGCCCGGCCACGAGAAAGCGCAGCCCCGCGAACAGGAACGGTGGCAGCTCGCCGACCCCGACCTTGATGGCGAGATAGGTGGATCCCCAGAACACGCAAACGACGAGGTACGCGACGAGCGCCTTGCCGCGGAGGGCCGCCATGTCAGTCGAGCTCCACGGGGACGAAGCCCGGTTTTTCGAACACGGTTCCGAGCACGATCGTGGTGCGCGTGCTCATCTGCGTCTTGGCGGCCGGGCCGCGCAAGTCCCGCAGGATCCCCTGGAGACTCTCGAGATCGGGCGCCGCCACCTTGAGGATGTAACAATCCTCGCCCGCAACGTGATGGCATTCGAGGACGCCCGGGTGCTTCTCCAGCTCGCGCATGCGTGGCTCATCGCCGATGTAGTCGGAGTTGGCGTAGCGCACGGCGACGAACGCGGTGACCGGGAAGCCGGCGCGGGTGCGATCCACGCGCGCGTGGTAGCCCGCGATGTGACCCGATTCCTCCAGTCGCTTCACCCGTTCCATCACCGCAGGGCGGGACAGCCCGACCTCGTCGGCGATCGCCTGGTAGCTCGCTCGTCCGTCGGTCCCGAGAATCCGCAAGATTTTGCGGTCGACGGTGTCCAGCTCATGCCGGCTTGTCATTTCGGAGTCCCCGCCTTGGGATTTCTTACTATACGTCGTTTCTATACGCATTTGCTTAACGTATCATAAGCATACGTAGTTTCGAGGTTACGATCTATCCGATTCCGACCTTCAAATTGTCCTTTGATAGGGACAACGTAAGTCGTTAGTATTCCACCATGTCCGGCACGGTTGCTGCGCTGCGTGAACTCGTCCGCACCTTCAGATCGGCACTCCTGGGGTATTCCGGCGGGATCGATTCCGCCTTCCTGGCGGTGGTGTTGCGCCAGGAGCTGGGGCCGGATCGGATGCTCGCCGCCATCGGGCGCAGCGCCTCCTACCCCCGGGTCCAGTGGGAGGCCGCACGCGCCGTGGCCGAGCGCTTCGCCGTCCCGCTGGTCGAGATCGACACCCACGAGCTCGACGATCCGCACTACCTCGCCAATCCCGCCAACCGCTGTTTCTTCTGCAAAACGGAGCTGTGGAGCCGGTTGCTCCCAGAGGCCCGGGCGCGGGGACTCGCCGTGGTCTGCGATGGGACGAACGCCGAGGACCTGCGCGAGCACCGGCCGGGTTACGCCGCCGGGAAGCAGGCGGGCATCCGTTCGCCGCTCGCCGAGATCGGGATGACGAAATCCGAAATCCGCGCGGCGGCGCGCGAGCTCGGCCTGCCGACGTGGGCCGCGCCGGCCGCGCCGTGCCTCTCGAGCCGGGTCGCATTCGGTCTCGAGATCACGCCCCGGCGCCTCGATCAAGTCGAGCGGGCGGAGGCGCAGCTGCGGGAGCTCGGCGTGACAGGCGACCTCCGGGTCCGCCATCACGGGGAGCGCGCCCGCATCGAGGTCGAGCCGCAATGGATTCCATGGCTCGAGGAGCGCCTCGGCTCCGTCACGCGGCGGCTCAGCGAGCTCGGCTTCGCCGTCGTGGAGGTCGACCCGCGCGGTTACCGCCGCGGGAGCTTGCTGCAAGAGCTCAGGCCGCGCGCTTGAGGCTCTTCGTCGCGCTAAACGTCCCTTCGCAGGTTCGGCAGGCTCTCTGGCAGGTGATGGCGCCGGTGCGCGAGCGTGGGCTACCGGTGAAGTGGGTGCGCCCGGAGGGCATCCACGTGACACTCAAGTTTCTCGGCGACGTGCCGGACGAGCGCGATGCGGAGCTCTCCGCCGCCCTGGGACGCGCCGCCGCGGGTGCGCGCGCCCTCGCCCTCGCCCTCGGCGGCTTTGGCGTATTTCCCGATTTCGCGCGTCCCCGGGTGATCTGGGTGGGCATCACCGCGGAGCCGGCGCTCGAAATCCTGCAACATCGGGTCGAACAAGAATTCGAGCCGCTCGGCTTTCCCACCGAGGCGCGCCCGTTTCGTCCCCACCTCACGCTCGGTCGCGCGGGCCGGGAGGCCCGGCCGCGCGATTTCACGGGGCTGGAGGCTGCGCTCGGCGCTCTGCAATTCGCCGAGACGCTCGTTATCGAGTCGGTGGATCTGATGCAGAGCACGCTCCAATCCGGCGGTGCGGTGTATCACCTGAGACACAGTGAACGGCTGTCTTAAAGGCCTCGTGCGGCTCGGCTGCCTCGCCACCGTCCTGGTGGCGGCGCTCGCGGCTTGGTGGTTCCGCGAGCCGATCCTGCATACGGGGGCGCGCTGGTTCGGCCCTCGTTCCACCAGGCTCCCGCCGGTAGCCGACACCGCGGTGGGCGCCCCCACCCCGAAGGCCTTGTCCAGCAGCCAGACGAAGATGGACCGGTTGAAGCGACCGAGCGCGCCGGACTCGGTGGTGCTCTCCGCCAACGAAGTCGCCGCCATGATTGGCAGCGGCATCGACTGGAGCGTGCGGAAGAGCTTCGACTCGTTGCGGGTGGAGCTCTTGGAGGGAACGGTCGCTGTGTACTGCCGGCTCGACACACGCGTGATCCCGCGGGACGCGCTGGGCCCGGTCGCGGGGTTCCTCAACCCGACGGAGCCCTTGCGGATCGCGGGACCGCTCAGCATCGAGCGACCGGGGATTGGGCGCTTCAAGGTCCAGGAGCTGACCCTGCGCGGCATCGCGTTCCCCGGTCCCGTGGTGACGCAGCTCGCGCAGCGGATCGCCGGCGCCGACTCCACCGGCGCCGTCCCGCTGCGCGTCTCCCCCTCCTTCACGGACGTGGCCATCCATCCCACGGGGATCGTTCTGTATCGCACCAAGCGGGGGAAGCCGTGAGCCGCCGCGTCCTCGTCGTCGATGACGAGAAGGGCATCCGCGAGGCGCTGAAACAGGTGCTCGAGTACGAAGCGATCGAGGTGCAGACGTGTCCGTCGGGTGGGGAGGCGCTGCGGCTGTACGGCGAGTTTCGGCCGCACCTCGTGTTCCTGGACGTGAAGATGCAGGGGATGGACGGTCTCGAGACGCTGCGCAAGCTGCGCGAGCTCGATGCCCATGCCCAGGTGGTCATGATCTCCGGTCACGGCACCATTCAGACCGCCGTCGAAGCCACGCAGCTCGGCGCCTACGATTTTCTCGAGAAGCCGCTCGACACCGATCGCATCCTGCTCACGCTTCGCAACGCGCTTCAGCACGTGGACTTAGCGAGCGAGAACGTGCGCCTCAAGGCGGAGGTGCACGCCCAGTACGAGATCGTGGGCTCGAGCAAGGCGATCAAGCAGGTGATCGAGCGGATTGAGAAGGTCGCGCCCACTCAGGCCCGCGTGCTGATCACCGGAGAGAACGGCACCGGTAAGGAGCTCGTGGCCCGGGCGATCCATGCCCTGAGCCCGCGCGGCGGAGGGCCGTTCGTCGAGGTGAACTGCGCAGCGATCCCGTCCGAGCTGATCGAGAGCGAGTTGTTCGGTCACATGAAGGGAAGCTTCACCGGCGCGTTCGCCGACCGGGCAGGGAAGTTCGAGCTGGCGGACCGCGGCACGCTGTTCCTGGACGAAGTGGGCGACATGAGCCTGTCGGCGCAGGCGAAGGTGCTGCGCGCGCTGGAGGAGGGCGTCATATCGCGGGTCGGGTCGGGTAAGACGCTCGAGGTCGACGTGCGGGTCATCGCGGCCACGAATAAGGACCTGAAGGCCGAAATCACGGCGGGGCGGTTTCGCGACGACCTGCTCTATCGTCTGGACGTGGTGCCGATCGAGGTGCCGCCGCTCCGCGCCCGGCGCGGCGACATTCCGCAGCTGGTGCAGCACTTCGTGGAGCAGCTCACGCAGCGGGGGGGGCTCCCGCCCAAGCAGCTCGACAAGGAGGCCGTGCAGCGGCTCGCGGCCCACGACTGGCCGGGCAACATCCGCGAGTTACGCAACGCGGTCGAGCGACTCCTCATCCTCGCGTCCGGACCCGTGCTGACGGCGGAGGAGGTCGACCGCCTGGCTGGCATGGCGACGGCGGAGGGGGGACGGGGGACTGGAACCGCGGATCTCGCGGCGGCGCCGTGGGTGCGCGCCGCCACGTTCGAGGAGTTCAAGCGGGCGGCCGAGCGGTCCTTTCTGCTGGCGAAGCTCAAGCAGAACGACTGGAATGTCTCCGAGACCGCGCGCACATTGGAGATGCCGCGCAGCAACCTGTACAAGAAGATCGAGCGCTACGGGCTTACCCGGGAGGTGTAGTGGCAGGGATCGAGAAGGACCGGGATTGGGACAAGGAGATGGCCGAGGTCGACCGGCTGCTCAAGAAGCTGCCGCTCGCCGATCCCACGCTCGGCCGCAGCGGGGGGGGGGAGCCGACTGCGAAGCGGTCCGCGGTCTCCGCGGGAGGGGGGACGCCGACCAGCCGGGCCGTGGCGGCGGCCGGCGGTGGACGGCTCGGGGCGTGGGTAAAAGTTGGTCTCGGCGTGCTGATCGGCATCGGCATCGCTCCCGGGGTGTGGCCGTACACCCATGGCTGCGGTCTGCGGCTGATCTTCTACCTGTTGGGCGTGTCCACGGTCATCGCCACCGGCGTGTGGGCGAGCGTTGCGTCGTGGAGGCGGCGCATGGGGTTCGCGCACACCGTGTCGCAGATCCTGATCATCTGGGGAGTCTTGCTCATGACCCGTGAAGTAGTGCCGCGCGTCGGTGCCAACGCGGCAGCGCTATGGCTGTGTCCGGACGTGGCGCCCAAGTAAGCCCATGACCCAGAATTTTCAGAATTTCATCGCCGGCGAGTGGGTCGCCCCCGCGACCGGGGCGTATTTCGAGAATCGCAACCCCGCGGACCGGGACGACGTGATCGGCTGCTTCCCCCGATCCGGTCCGGAGGACGTGAAGCGCGCCGTCGCGGCGGCGCAGCGCGGCTTCGCGCAGTGGTCGAAGACCCCGGCGCCGCTGCGCGGCGACGTGCTGCACCGAGTCGGAGATCTGCTGGTTCAGCGCAAGGACGAAATCGCGCGCGCCATGACCCGGGAGATGGGCAAGATCACGGCCGAGACGCGAGGGGACGTGCAGGAGGGGATCGACACCGCCTTCTACGCGCATACGGAGGGCCGGCGGCTGTTCGGCCGCACCGTGCCCTCCGAGCTGCGCAGCAAGTGGGCGATGAGCTATCGGCGGCCGATCGGTGTCGCGGGACTCATCACCCCGTTCAACTTCCCGCTCGCGATTCCCACGTGGAAGATGTTTCCGGCCTTGCTGTGCGGGAACGCGGTGATCTTCAAGCCGGCGGAAGACGTCCCGCACACCGCGCACCTCCTCGTGGAGATCTTGCTCGAGTCGGGGCTGCCGCCTGAGGTGGTGCAGCTGATCCACGGGGAGGGCTCCGTGGTCGGCAAAGCGATGGTCGAGCACGCCGAGGTCCCGGTCATCTCCTTCACGGGGTCGACCGAGACCGGGTCGATCATCGGCGCGACCTGCGGCAAGATGCACAAGCGACTGTCCCTCGAGATGGGGGGCAAGAATGCCATGATCGTGATGGACGACGCCGACCTGGACTTGGCGCTCGACGGCGTGCTGTGGGGCGCGTTCGGCACGACCGGCCAGCGCTGCACAGCCACGAGCCGTCTGATCGTGCACGAGCAGGTGCACGATCGGTTCGTGCGGATGGTTTGCGACCGCGCCGCCCAGTTGCGGCTCGGGCCCGGGCTGCGCGATGACACGGACGTCGGGCCCCTCATCAACGAGGACGCTCGCAAGAAGGTCGAGTACTACGTGGGGGTTGGGGAGGAGGAGGGAGCACAGCGCCTCATCGGCGGCGAGCGGCCCTCGGACAAAGGCCTCGAGCGCGGCTGGTTCTATCGGCCGACGGTGCTGGTGGGGGTGACGCCCGGCATGCGCGTCGAGCAGGAGGAAATCTTCGGCCCAGTGCTCTCGGTGATCAAGGTCGGCTCCCTCGCCGAGGCGATCCGCGTCAACAACGATGTGCCCTACGGCCTCTCGAGCTCGCTCTACACCCGGGATGTCAACGCCGCGTTCCGAGCGATGACCGACCTCGACACCGGGATCACCTACATCAACGCGCCCACCATCGGCGCCGAGGCCCATCTCCCGTTCGGCGGGGTGAAGCAGACCGGCAACGGGCACCGCGAAGGGGGGTGGGAGGTGTACGACTTCTACTCGGAGACGAAGGTCGTCTACGTCGATTTCTCCGGAAAGCTGCAGCGCGCGCAGATCGACACGGAAGGCTGAGGGTCGCTCCAGCGACGCCCCCAGCGGGGCTGCTCCGCATCCAATCGCACCTGCCGGCAATAAACTGGTGACGCTCATCACGCGGGGCAGTGTTAGGCTCCGCACCCGGTGGGTCACGAATCTTTGGTGATCGTCCTCTCAGCCGGGGGCTCGCCGCTCGACGGCGAGTCGCTCGGCGCGCTCGCGGACGCGTCCGTGGTGTGGGTGCGGGTGGAGCGCGAGGGGAACGCCGCGTGTCTCGCCGCCCGCGTGCGGCACGGCGACCCGCCGGACGCGTTCCGGGACCGCGTCCGGCGCTGGGGGGCAGCCCGGGGGTGGGCGGTGACTGTTGCTTCTCGCTGCCGCCTTGGCTAAAGTAAAAGCCATGCATGAGTTGGGGGCCCTCAGGGCAGGTTCAAGCGCGCAACCCGCGCCGGTGCCCTTCGCCCCCCCCGAGAAGCGCCGGTCCACGTTGGCGCGGTGGTTCGACAACTGGATGCGGTCGCTGGGCATGGCGCTGGTGCTTTTCCTGATCATCCGCACCTTTCTCATCGAAGCGTTTCAGATTCCGTCGGGCAGTATGGAGCGTACGCTGCTCGCGGGCGACTTCCTCTTCGTGAACAAGGCGGTCTACGGGGCGCAGATCCCCGGCACGAACGCCCGGCTCCCTGGGTTCGAGTCGCCGCGCCGCGGCGACATCATCGTCTTCGCCTATCCGAAAAACCCGGAGCTGAACTACGTGAAGCGCGTCATCGGCGTCCCCGGCGACCGGGTCGAGATGCGCGCGGGCGAGGTGCGCGTGAACGGCACGCCGCTGGCGGAGCCCTACGTCCAGCGGGTCGATCCCGGGCACGACGTGTACGACCCGGAATTCAACTGGCAGAAGGACTACCTCATCGGCGGCGCGGCCGCGCTGCGGGCCTACCGCCCGACGCGCGACACCTGGGGACCGCTGCTGGTGCCGCCGGGCAAGTTCTTCGTGCTGGGCGACAACCGCGACAACTCCGCCGACTCGCGCTACTGGGGCTTCGTGGACGCGCACGCGGTGAAAGGCCGGCCGCTCGTGGTTTACTTCAGCTACGATCGGGAAGCGCACGACGCGCTTCCCTGGCTGACCGATATTCGCTGGCGCCGGCTCGGCTCGGTCATCCACTGAGCGGCCGGTGAAGTGGGAACCCCGCCACGCTCCGCGCCGTCGGTGCGGCGGGCCGTCCGATACGGTGCGGCGTCGTGCAGGCCCGGGAGGGTGATGCGGCCATGCAACTGAACACGGCGAAACGTGCCTCGTTCGACGAGGGATCGCTCGACCAGTACCTCCGCGAGATCAGCCAGTACCCGTTGATCACCCGGGAGGAGGAAGTGGCGCTCGCCCAGCGGATCAAGCAGAGCGATCCCGAGGCGCTGGACAAGCTGGTGCGCTCCAACCTGCGGTTCGTGGTGTCGGTCGCGAAGAAGTACCAGAATCAGGGCGTCTCGCTCTCCGATTTGATCAACGAAGGCAACCTCGGCTTGATCCGCGCCGCTCACAAGTTCGACGAGACGAAAGGCATCAAGTTCATCTCGTACGCGGTGTGGTGGATCCGCCAGGCGATTCTCCAGGCACTCGCCGAGCAGTCACGCATCGTGCGTGTCCCGCTCAACCGCGCCGGGACGCTGCACCGCATCGGGAAGCGCTCCTCGGCGTTGCTCCAGGAGCTGGGCCGCGAGCCGACCGTGGAGGAGATCGCCGAAGGGATGGACATCTCCGAGGAAGAGGTCGCGAAGACCCTCTCGATCTCCCAAGCGCACCTCTCGCTCGATGCGCCGCTCACGCCGGGCGAGGACAACAAGCTGCTCGACTATCTCCCCGACACCCAGAACCCCGGTCCCGACGACGAGATCTTCGAGCACGCCCTCACCGAGTCGATCGAGGAAGTGCTCGCGACCCTCAAAGACCGCGAGGCGAAGATCCTGCGTCTCTATTTCGGCCTCGAGGGTCAGGAGCCGATGACCCTCGAGGAAATCGGCTCGCTGCTCGGCATTACGCGGGAGCGCGTCCGACAGATCAAGGAGAAGGCGCTGGCGCGGCTGCGGCACGTGTCGCGCGCCCGCGCGCTGGAAAGCTTCCTGTTCTAGGCCCGGGGCGGGTAGATTTACCGCCCTATGGCCGGCTTGGCTTCGTTCGACATCTCCACCGGCGCCGACCTCCAGGAAGTCGATAACGCCGTCAACCAGACGGCCAAAGAGGTCGCGCAGCGCTACGACTTCAAGGGGTCGAAAGCCTCCATCGCCTTCGACCGCGCCAAGGCGACGCTCACTCTCGTTGCCGACAACGACTTCAAAATGAAAGCGCTGCTGGACGTGCTGCAGTCGAAGCTCGTCAAGCGCGGCGTGCCCGTGAAGAACCTGGAGCTCGGCGCGGTCACCCCGGCGGCGAACGACACCGTGCGCCGCGAGATCACGCTCACCCAAGGAATCCCGCAGGAAAAGGCTAAAGCCATCGTCAAAGCCATCAAGGACAGGAAGTTCAAGAAGGCACAGGCGTCCATCCAGGGCGCAGAGATCCGCGTGCAGGCACCCTCCAAAGACGAGCTGCAGGAGGTGATCGCGTTCCTCCGCGGTCAGGATTGGGGCATCGAGCTCAGGTTTGGGAACTACCGCGGATGAAGCTCGGCGTCATCTCCCTCGGCTGCGACAAGGCGACCGTCGATTCCGAGCGGCTCGTGGGCGAGCTCGTGGGACACGGCGCCGTCGTCACGCCCGATCTCCCCCGCGCCGACGTCATCCTCGTCAACACCTGCGGGTTCATCGACGCCGCGAAGCAGGAATCGATCGACGCGATCTTGTCAGCCGCGAAACTAAAGCACACGGCGGCGGTCAAGGCGGTCGTGGCGGTCGGTTGCCTGGTGCAGCGCTACAAGCCGGAGCTCGAGCGCGAGATCCCCGAGGTCGATCTGTTCCTCGGGTTCTCCGACCTCCACCACCTGGTGCCGGCGCTCGCGGAGCGGGGGTTGATCGCCGACCCGGTCGCGAGCCACCCCGGCGTCCGGCAGTTCCTCGGCGACGCACCCCACGTCCGCTATCTCAAGATCTCCGAAGGCTGCGATCACACTTGCGCCTTCTGCGCGATCCCGTTGATGCGGGGGAAGCATCGCTCGGAGCCGCTCGAGCGTCTGGTGCGCGAGGCCCAAGCACTCGAAGCACAGGGGGCCCAGGAGATCAACCTGGTGGCCCAGGACCTGGGACATTACGGGCGTGATCTCGGGCGCGACGGCGCCAAGCTTCCCGATCTGCTGGAAGCGTTGCTGCGCGAGACCGCGGTGCCGTGGTACCGGCTCCTCTACGTGTACTCGGCCGGCCTGAGCGACCGCCTGGTGGAGCTGATCGCGCGCGAGCAGCGCATCGTGCCGTACCTCGACATGCCGATCCAACACGCGAGCGATCGCATGCTCGAGCGCATGCGACGCCCCGAGCGGCAGCAGTCGTTGCGCGCCAAGCTCGGCTGGCTGCGAGGAGCGATCCCGGATCTCGCGGTCCGCACCACCTGCCTGGTGGGCTTTCCGGGCGAGACCGACGGCGACTTTCGCGAGCTGCTCGCCTTCCTCGAGGAGGCGCAGTTCGATCGGCTCGGCGCGTTTGCATACTCGCCACAGGACGGCACGCGTGCCATGCAGTACGAGGACGACGTGCCCGACGAGGTCAAGCGCGACCGTCTCGAAGAGCTGCTCGAGGTCCAGCGAGCCATTTCGGCGGAGCGGCTCGCGCGGTTCGTGGGACGGGAGGCGGACGTGCTGGTGGACCGGGTCGCCGATCCCGACGAGGCCGGCGCCACTCATGTCGGGCGCGTGGCGTGGCAAGCCGACGACGTGGACGGGGTCACCTACGTGGAGCGGGGCGGCTGGGCCGACGCGGGGAGCTTCGTGCGGGTGTGCCTCAGTGCGAGCGAGGACTACGACTTTCGGGCGGTCGCGCTGACGTGACCCGGTCGGCGGAGCTGTTCGACCGGGCGAAGGCGGTGCTGCCCGGCGGGGTCAACTCGCCGGTCCGGGCGTTCCGTGCGGTGGGCGGGACGCCCTTTTTCGTCGCGCAGGCCCACGGCGCGTGCCTCACAGACGTGGACGGCGCGACCTACCTCGACTACGTGTGCTCGTGGGGCCCGTTGATTCTGGGGCACGCCCACCCCGCGGTGCTCGACGCGATTCGGCACGCGGCGGAACGCGGCTGGAGCTACGGCGCACCCTGCCCGGCCGAGGTCGAGCTCGCCGAGCTGGTGCGGCAGCGGATGCCGGCGGTCGAGATGGTGCGATTCGTGAACTCGGGCACCGAGGCGACGATGGCGGCGGTGCGGCTCGCGCGCGCCGCGACCCAGCGCGACGTCATCCTCAAGTTCGAGGGCTGCTACCACGGCCACGCCGACAGCTTTCTGGTGAAGGCGGGGAGCGGCGTCGCGACGCTCGGGCTCCCCGACAGTCCCGGCGTTCCCGGCTCGCTCGCGCAGCTCACGGTCACCGTGCCGTTCAACGACCTATCGGCCGTCGAGGCCCTGTTCGCGCGCCGCGGGAAGCAGATCGCCGCCGTCATCGTGGAGCCGTACGTCGGCAACGCGGGCTTCATCCCTCCCGAGCCCGGATTCCACCCGGCGTTGCGCGCGCTGTGCGACCGCCACGGGTCGCTGCTGATCTTCGACGAGGTGATGACGGGCTTCCGGGTGGCGCCGGGCGGCGCGCAGGAGCGGCTCGGCGTGCGTCCCGACCTCACCACACTCGGGAAGATCATCGGCGGCGGCATGCCGGTCGGCGCGTACGGCGGACGCGCCGACTTGATGGGGATGGTCGCGCCCGAGGGGCCCGTGTACCAGGCAGGGACGCTCTCGGGGAACCCCGTGGCGATGGCGGCCGGGCTCGCGACGCTGCGTGAGACCGAGCGCCCGGGTTTCTACGACGCGCTGGAGCAGCGAACCGCGCGGCTGGTGGCGGGTATAGGGGACGCCGCGCGGCGGCACGGCGTGCCGGCGAGCGGGGGCCACGCCGGCTCGCTGTGGGGCGTCTATTTGACCGCCGGGCCCGTGCGGAACTTCGCGCAGGCAAAGGCCTCGGACACCGACCTGTTCGCCCGGTGGCACCGCGCCGCCCTGGCGCGCGGTGTGTTCCTCGCGCCGTCGGCCTTCGAGGCGGGCTTCGTCTCCAGCGCACACACGGATGCGGACATCGACTTCACCATCGCACAACTCGACGCAGCGCTGGGCGAGGCACGGGCTCGCTAGCCTCCTCGCCTGCGCCGCCGCGGCCTGCCCGGGGCCGCCGCAACCCACCACGGTCACTCCCGGCGCCGAGCCGGAGCTCCGGGTCGGACTCGCGGTCGGCGCGTCGAGCGTCTCACTAGGAGGCGACGGAGAGCTGTTCGTCACGGACGACGGGAACGGGGCGCCGATCGGCTCCATCCCGGCCGGCGTGTCCTGGACCGTTGTCCCGGATACGGGCGGCCTGCGCGTCGTCCAGCCCGACGGCTCCCGGAGCGAGCGTCACGGCGGTGTCTCCGCCGTGAACGTCACCGAGAACCGCTTCGCAATGGCGGGCGGCCGCCGCTACCGTGGCCGCGTCAACGTGGTGCGGGACGCCTCCGGGCTGACCCTGCTGAACCGGGTGCCGGTGGAGAGCTACCTCGCGGGCGTGCTGGCAGGTGAGATCGGCATCCGGCGCAACGACGAGGAGCAGGCGCTGCTCGCCCAGGCGGTCGTTTCGCGCAGCTTTGCCCTCAAGAACCGCCACCGCTGGGAGGCGCTCGGGTTCGACGCGTGGGCGGACGTCCGCGACCAGGTCTACAACGGCGTCGCGGGCGAGACGCCAGAGGTGTGGAGCGCCGTACGCCGCACCGCGGGCGAGGTGCTCGAGTACGATGGGGAGATCATCGAGGCCTACTTTCATTCCACCTGTGGCGGCAGCACGGCGGCGGTCGAGGAGGCGTTCAACACGGCGCAGAGCCGCCCCTACCTGCGTCCGGTCTCCGACGCGAGCGGTCGCGGGCACTCCTACTGCGACCTCTCGCCGCGGTTTCGTTGGCGCGAGGAATGGGACAGCGCGAAGCTGCGCGCTATATTGTCGCGGACGCTCCCGACCGTGATGCATGTCGGCGGCGATGGCCTGCAGCGCATCACCGACGTTGCGGTGAGCCGCACCGGTCCTTCGGGGCGCGTCGGCGAGCTCCGCATCGTGTTCGAGCACGGCGACATCCGCGTGCCTGGCCCGGAGGTGCGCGCCGTGCTGCGGCCGGAGTCGGGTCGGCTGCTGCAGAGCACGGCGTTCCAGCTGTCGGTGACGCGCCAGGACGGAGCGGTCACTCGGCTCGTCGCGGCAGGCGCGGGGTCGGGACACGGCCTCGGCCTGTGCCAATGGGGCGCGGTAGGCCGAGCGCGCGCGGGCCAGGAGTACCGGAAGATCCTGACGACCTATTTTCCAGGGACGACCATTGAGCGGCTCTACTAGGGCGGTGGCCCGGAGGATGGCCATCGGGCGAATGCTGGTGCTCGTCGGGCTGGTATCCATCCATCCGTCCGACCGTCTGTCTGCCCAGGGCGTGTTCAACCAGTTCTCTTCCGAGAATTTGAGACCCAGCGCCGTGCAGTTCGATCTCGGCCCGCTCGGCGGCAACAACATCCGGGGCACGTTCACCGGCGGCGTGCGGCTCGACTACGGCTTCATCGCCCCCAAGGTCCGCGTGCTGCTCGGTCTCTCCTACTTCCACGCCGACCTGAGCTCGGAAGCCCTGCGGCGCTACGCGGACGGACTGCGTCGCGTCGTGAACGATCCGGACTCGAACTACACCATCCAGCTGGGCGATATCAGCTGGAGCGACCTGACGGGCGACCTTGACCTCCAGTACGTCATGCCGCAGGGCCGTGCCGTGACGCTGTATCTGGGGCTCGGGGTCGGCATTCACCTCCGCAACGGCAGCGGCAAAGCGATCGACGGCACGTTCGTAGAGGACGCGCTGGACCAGATCACTGCCGGCGGGAACGGCACGATCGGGGCGGAGATCGGCGCGAAGCACTGGCGTGTCACCGTGGACGCGCGCGGCGTGCTGTCGAGCGGGCTCTCGACGGTGAGTCTGCGCACCGGGGTGATGTATCGCTGGGCGGGGGTCGGCGGCCGGAGAGCGACCAGCCGGTGAGCACGCCCGTCCGGGTGGCGGTGGTAGGGGCGGGGGCGATCGCGCAGGTGGCGCACCTCCCCGTGCTGCGCAAGCTGCCGGGCGTCGAGGTCGCGGCGATCTGCGACAACGATGTCAGCAAGGCTCAGGCCCTCGCCGCGCGGTTCGAGGTCAGGGACGCCTTCGATGACATCGAGGAGGTGCTCCGTTACGGCCACGCGGACGCGATCGCGATCTGCACCCCTAATCACCTGCACGAGATCCACGTCGTCGCCGCGCTGGCCGCGGGGTGCCACGTGCTGTGCGAGCGGCCGCTGGCGCTCACCGTGGCAGGTGTCGAGCGCGTGCTCCAGGCAAGCGAGAAGTACGGCAAGCGCGTGATGGTGGGAATGAACCACCGCTTCCGCTCGGACGTCCAGGCGGTGCGCGGATTCCTCGCGGGCGGTGACCTGGGCGTGCTGCAGGCGATCCGGAGCGGGTGGTACACGTTTCAGCCCAGCCGCCAGCTGCTCGGCTGGCGGCTGCGACGCCCGGAGGCGGGCGGCGGCGCGTTCCTCGACCTCGGGCTGCAGCTCTTGGACCTCGGCCTCTGGCTCGCGGGCTGGCCGGCCCCGAAGCGCGTCGCCGCGCACATGGTGGGCCAGGCGAAGGACAGCGTGGAGGACATGGCGACCGCGCTCGTGGTGTGCGACAACGGCGTGTCGATCTCGATGGACGTGAGCTGGCGTCACCTGGGCGCCGCCGAACGGTTCTGGTTCGATCTCGTCGGGACCAAGGGCTCAGCCACCGTCCAGCCGCTGCGGGTCTTCAAGGACGCACACGGGACCGTCATCGACGCCACACCCACGGGCGCGAGCGGACGCGAGACGCCGTTCGCCCAGTCCTACCGCGCCGAGTGGACATACTTCCTCGCCGTCATCAAGGGCGACGTCAACGCGCCCCCGCCCCGCGACCAGTTGGCCCTCCACCGGGTGCTCGACGCGGTCTACCGCTCGGCCGACGAAGGGCGCGACGTGTTGCTGTGACCGGGCCGTCCCGGCGGACGGCCGTCCTGATCGCGCTCGGCGCGGTCCTGCTCGCGCTGAGCTATCCCCCGTTCCAGATCCCCGCCCTGAGCTTCGTCGCCGTCACGCCCGCAGTGGTGCTGCTGCGGGAGCTCGAGCGCGCGGCGGACCTCCGCCGGGCGCTGCGCCTCGGCTTCTGGTACGGCCTCGTGTCACAGGCGGTGGTGCTCTACTGGCTGGTCGTCGCCCTGTGGCACTTCACGCCCCTCTCGGCCCTCGGGTATCTCGCCACGATCGCGGTCTACGGACTGTGGACGGCGGGGCTGTTTTGGCTCGTCGTCCGGACCCGGACCTGCTTCCCCGCCGTCCCGCTCTGGGCGCTCTTCCCCGTCGTATGGACGGCCATGGATTGGGGCATCGGCCACCAGGGCGACATCCGCTTCCCGTGGCTCGGTCTCGGGACGTCCCTCGCGGATGCGCCGATCCTGGTGCAGTGGGCCGACCTCGCGGGCGCGCGCGGTGCGACGCTGTGGCTGGCCTGGTGCAACGTGATGCTCGTCGAGGTGCTGCTGCCGGAGGAGAAGGGAGAAGGGAGACGTACGATGCGGTGGCAGTCTGCCGCGGCGGTGCTTTTGAGCATCGCCCTCGCGGGGGGCTACGGGGCTTGGCGCGAGCGCACACTGCCGCTGCGCACCGCAGCCGTCGTGGGGCTGGTGCAGCCGAACGTAGGGTTCCGGGAGAAGTGGAACAAGACCTACCAGGACACCATCATGGCCGATCTCTTCGCCCTTTCGCGACGGCTGGAGGACAGCACCCGGCTCGACCTGCTGCTCTGGCCCGAGGCCGCGGTGCCCAACTACTTCGTGACCCGCCCTGATTGGGATGCCATGCTCGCGCAGCGCGGGCGCGAGACGCGCACGCCACTCCTCACCGGTGGCCTCGATGCCACCTCCCTGGACGACTACTACAACGCAGCGTTCTTTTACGATGCGACGGGTGACCGGACGGCCTATCCGGTCTACCACAAGCATTACCTGGTGCCCATCGTCGAGCGGGTACCCTTCGTCCCGCCGCGCTGGTTCCATCTGCACTGGTTCGGGGGCTTCGGTAAGGGGCGCGGGCTGCCCCTCTACCCCACCGCGGTGGGCCGGTTCGGCGTGCTGATCTGTTACGAATCGATCTTTGCCGACTTGGCGCGTGACTACCGCCGCCGGCGGGCGGACTTCCTCGTCAATATCACGAACGACGCCTGGTACGGCCGCACGGCCGGCCCCTACCAGCACTTGACCCACTTGGTGATGCGGGCCATCGAAACGCGGATGGGGATCGCGCGCGCGGCGAACTCGGGCATTTCGGCGACCGTGGACCCGCTGGGCCACGTGCACGCGGCGACCCCCCTCGAGGTCCGAACGGCCGACGCGAGCACGCTAGTCACGAGCGATGTGATGACCTGGTACGTGCGGCTGGGGGACTGGGTGGGGACGCTGGCGGTGATGGCCACCTTGGGGTTCGCCGGCGCACTGGTGGTTGACAGCTGGAGGTCGAGGCGCGGGGCGTGAAATTGCGGATTGCGGATTGCGGATTGCGGATTTGCAGTGAGAGGTCGCTCGTCACGGAGCCGACCCTCACAATCCGCAATCCGCAATCCGCAATCCGCAATTGGGAGGGGCAGTGACACGGGTGGGGGTCGACATCGGCGGTACGTTCACCGACCTCGTCGTAGTCGCCGAAGACGGGGAGATCGACGTGCGCAAAGTGGTCACGACGCCGCAGGATCCCTCGGTTGGTATGTTTCGGGCGATTGAGACCGCGGGGAAGGGAGAAGGGGGAAAGGGAAAGCCGATTGAGCTGCTGGTGCACGGCACCACGATCGCCACCAACGCGCTGCTCGAGCGGCGCGGCGCGAGGGTGGTGCTCGTGACGACGCGCGGCTTCGAGGACCTGCTGTGGCTCCGGCGACAGGACCGCGCGGCGCTGTATGACCTGGCGCGCGACCACGCGCCCCCGCTTGTCGCCCGTGGCGACGTGATCGGCGTGGCCGAGCGCATGGGGCCGGCGGGTGCTCAGGAGCCGCTCACCGATGCGGAGATCGACCGGGTCGTCGCCGCGGCTCGCGCGCTTGCCCCCGAGTCAGTGGCGGTCGCCTTCCTGTTCGCGTTCCGACACCCGGAGCACGAGCGGCGCGTCGCGACGGCGCTGCGGAGCGCGCTCGCGGGCGTCCCGGTCGCGGCCAGCCACGAAGTGCTTCCTGTCTTCCGCGAGTTCGAGCGCATCAGCACCACGACCGTCGAGGCGTACCTGCGGCCGAAAGTCTCCGCGTACCTGGCACGGCTCGACCAGGATGCGCGCTCGCGCGGCGTCGGGACGCTCCGCATCATGACGTCTGCCGGTGGCACGCTCGCACCGGCGCCGGCGGCCTGTCGCGCCGCTACCCTCGCGCTGTCGGGACCAGCGGGCGGTGTGGTGGGGGCGCGGCTCGTCGGGGCGGTAGTCGGGTTGTCGGAGCTCCTCACCCTCGACATGGGCGGCACCAGCGCCGACGCGAGTCTCGTGACCGGCGGCGCGGCCGTACAGGACGGAGCCGGCGCAGTCGCGGGGGTGCCGCTGGCGCTCCCCTCGATCCTGATCGAGACGGTCAGCGCGGGCGGTGGGAGCATCGCCCGGGTCGATCAAGGCGGCGCGCTCAAGGTGGGGCCCGACTCGGCCGGCGCGGTCCCCGGACCCGCGTGCTACGGCCGCGGCGGCACGCGCCCCACGGTCACCGACGCCTGCCTCGTCCTGGGCTGGCTCGACGCCGCCAGCCCTCTGGCGGACGAAGTGCGGCTCGACCCCGCTGCGGCGCGGCGCGCTGTGGCGGCGCTCGGCGAGACCGCCGGCAGCGATCCTGCCGCGATCGCTGCCGGGATCGTCGCGGTCGCGACAGCCGTGATGGCTCGAGCGTTGCGACGCGTGAGCGTGGCGCGCGGCCTCGACCCGCGGCGCGTGGCGCTCGTGCCGTTCGGCGGCGCCGGTCCTCTGTTTGGCTGCGCCCTCGCCGACGCGCTGGGCATGCGGACGGTCGTCATTCCACCTCATCCGGGCGTGCTCTCCGCCCTGGGCCTCGCCGCGGCCGGGGAGCGCGTGGACCTGCTCGCGTCCCATCACCGCGAGCTCGACCGTCTCCAGCCGACCGACATCGGGCGCGCGTTCAGCGCGCTGCTGCGCGAAGCGAGCGAGCAGCTGCCCGGCGGAGCCCTGTGGAGGTATGCCGACTGCCGCTTTGTCGGGCAAGGCTACGAGGTGACGATCCCCGTGACCACGAACAATCCACGACAGATCCGGGATGCGTTCCTGGCCGCGCACCGGGAGCGGTTCGGCCATTCCGGGAGCGGCCAGCCGGTCGAACTGGTCAACCTGCGCGTGGTGGCGGTTCGCGAAGCGCCACTGCCGCGCTTTGGGGAAAGGGGGGGCGCAACCAGGGAGTGCCGCGGCGAGCGCCCCGTGGCGTTGGGAAGGGGGAGGGGAAGGGGAGGCAAGCGGGTGACGGCGTCCCTGTGGGCCCTCGATGACCTCGCGGTCGGGGTCACGCTGGACGGCCCGGCGATTCTCGCCGGCCGCGACGCCACCGCGCTCATCGAACCGGGGTGGCGGGGCGCGGTCCACGCGTCCGGAGCCGTGGTGGTGGAGCGGGTATGACGCTCGACGCGGTCGCGCTCGAGGTGATGGGGCACGCCTTCGCGGCGGTCGCCGAGGAGATGGGGCTCGTCCTGATCCATTCCGCGCTGTCACCGAACATCCGGGAGCGCCGCGATTGCTCGGCGGCGCTGTTCGAGGCGGACGGCGCGATGATCGCGCAGGCGGCCCATATTCCAGTCCATCTCGGCGCTCTGGCCGAGTCGGTCACTGCGGTGCGGGCGCTCGAGCCTGCCCCCCGGCCCGGCGAGACCTTCATCCTGAATGATCCCTTCACCGGCGGGTCGCACCTCCCCGACATCACGCTGATCGGCGCGATCGACATCGCCGGCGCCGTGGGCGGGTACAGCGTCGTGCGGGCGCACCATTCGGATGTGGGGGGGATGCAGGCGGGGAGCATGCCGGCCGGGGCGCGGGAGATCTTCGCCGAGGGCATGATCCTGCCGCCGCTGCTGTTCACGCCGGAGGTGGAGCGGGTGCTGCTGGCGAACGTGCGCTCGCCGGAGACGCGCCGCGGCGACCTCGCGGCGCAGCGTGCCGCGGTGGAGCGCGGCGCCGACGGTCTGCGCACCCTCGCCACCCGCTATGGGTGGGCCGCCGTGCAAGACGCCGCCCGCGATCTCATGGACTACGCCGAACGCCGCACGCGCGACGCGCTCGGGCGGATCGGCGCGGCCGGCCTCACGGCCAGCGACTGGCTCGAAGGAGACGGCGTGGACGACGCCGATGTCCCCATCACGGTGCGGATCGATATCCGGGAGGGTGCGTTCCACGCCGATTTCACGGGCACCGCACCGGCCGTGCGGGGGAACCTCAATTGCCCGCTGGCGGTCACGCGCTCGGCCGCGTTGTTCGTGGTGCGCACGCTCCTGCCGGAGGACGTTCCGACGAACGCCGGCGTGCAGCGGGCCGTCCGCGTCACGGCGCCGGAAGGATGTCTCGTGAACGCGCGTCATCCGAGCGCGGTCGCCGCTGGCAACGTCGAAACGTCGCAGCGGATCGTGGACACACTGTTCCTCGCCCTGGCGCGCGGCGGCATCGAGGTGCCGGCCCAGGGCCAGGGCACCATGAACAACGTCACGTTCGGCGGGCAACTAGCACCGGGCAACGGGCAACGCAGTGGTGGGGCGACGGGTGGCTGGACTTATTACGAGACGATCGGTGGGGGACAGGGAGCGAGCCAGGGAGCGCTCGGTCCGTCGGGGGTGCACGTGGGGATGTCGAACACGCGGAACACGCCGGTCGAGGTGCTGGAAATGGAGTATCCCTTGCGGCTGAAGACGTACGCCCTGCGGCGCGGGAGCGGCGGAGTGGGACGGTGGGCAGGTGGGGAGGGCGTGATTCGCGAGTTCGCAGCGCTGGCGCCGATGAAGCTGAGCGTGCTCGCCGAGCGGCGCCGTCACTGCCCCGCGGGCGCGGCGGGCGGTGGGCATGGTGCCGCGGGGCGGACTATCTTGAACGGCACGCCGCTCGCGCCCAAGGCGAGCACCCTGCTCGAACCGGGCGACGTGCTGCGGATTGAGACGCCCGGCGGTGGCGGGTGGGGCACACCCGAATAAGGAGACGCGCGATGAACTGGGTGCTGGTCAGTTTGCTCGGCCTCGCGGCCGGCGTGGTGTCGGGGCTGTTCGGCATCGGGGGCGCCGTGGTCATCATTCCGGGCCTGGTCCTCGTCGTGGGGCTGTCCCAGCACACGGCGAACGGTACCTCGCTCGCGGCGCTGCTGCTCCCGGTCGGGATCCTGGGCACGCTCGAGTACTACAAGCGGGGCCAGGTCAACATCCAGTACGCGGCGATCATCGCGGTCGGATTGTTTCTGGGAGCGTTCGTGGGCGCCAAGCTGGCGGGTCAGGTGGGGGACGTGGCGCTGCGGCGCGCGTTCGGGGTGTTCCTGCTGCTCGTGTCGGCGCGCTTCATCTTCAGCTAAGCGTTCGTCTCGAACACCTTGGCGTCGACGAACAGCCGGAACAGCTCGCGGTCGAGCTGTCCCGCCCGGACTTCTTCGTCCATGATGTCGAGCGCCCGCGCGCGCGCCACCGCTGGCTTGTAGGGCCGATCCGCGGCCGTCAGCGCGTCGTAGATGTCGCTGATGGTCATCATGCGCGTCTGGATCGGGATGGCGTCGCCCGTCACCCCACGCGGGTAGCCCCGGCCGTCCAGCTTTTCGTGATGCCCGTACGCGATGAGAGGGATGTGCTGCAGCTCCCGCGTCCAGGGGATCTCCTTCAGGAAGTTGTAGGTGTGGTTCACGTGGCTCTCGATCTCGAGCCGTTCCGCCTCGTCCAGGCTGCCCTTCGGAATCGTCAGAAAGCGCACTTCGTCGTCGCTGAGGTATGGGCGCGGCGCCCCGGCGAGGTCTTGGTACGTGCGGCGCGCGAGGTCGAGCAGCTCCTCGAAGCGCGTGGCCGGGAGCACCGTCGGCTCGTTGGCGCGGAGCACCGCCTTCATGAAGCGCTCGAGCTCGGCGAGCTCCCCGGCGTGCTCCGCTTCGAGGGTGCGCAGGAACTGCTCGTACCCCTGGCGCCCGTGCGTTTCGAGGAATTCCGCGCGTTTGCGCCAGTACTCCCGCTCCGCGCTGCGCCGCACGAAGTCGTGCCGCTGGTGGATCAGCTCCAGCTGCAGAGGATAGAGCTTCTTGGCTTTGACGAGGACCTGCTCCCGCACCCCGACCTTGCCGAAATCGTGCAGCAAGCCGGCGTAGCGGATCTCGCGGAGCTGCTCGCGCGTGAAGGTGAGGCCGCTATAGGGCCCGTCCCCGGCTTTGTCCACCACCGCCGCCAGGTTCACCGTCATGTTCGCGACCCGCCCCGAGTGGCCGAACGTCGTCGGATCCCGCTGCTCGATGGCGCGCACGGCCGCCTGCACGAACCCCTCGAACAGCCGCTCGATCTCGCGGTACAGCTGGCTGTTCTCGATCGCGACCGCCGCTTGACCCGCGAGCGCGGTGACGAGCTCGACCGTGCGTTTCGAGAACGGGACCACCTGTTGCTCCACGGCGGCCGGCGTCGCCAGCACGGCGTCGAGGCTGCGCTTCCGGTTGATGAGCTGCAGCACGCCGATCACTTGCTCCTTGTGATCCTTCATCGGGATCACGAGCATCGACTTCGTGCGGTAGCCGTACCGCTCGTCGAACGAGCGGTTGATCGTGTACTCGACGTCCGGGGGCAGGAAATACGCGTCGTCGATGACGAGCGGCTCGCCCGTCACGGCGGCGTAGCCCGCGAGGCTCGTCCGGTCCATCGGCATCGTGAACTCGACGAACGGCGCTTCGGGCTTCGAGTACGTCTGCGCGAGGCGGAACCGCAGCCGCTTTTCGCCCGGCTCGCCTTCGATCAGATACAAGCTGCCCGCGTCGGACGAGGTGATGCGCCGCGATTGGGTGAGGATCAGGTCGAGCAGGGTGTCGAGGTCGCGCTCGGTGCCGAGGGCCACGCCGATGCGCGTCAGCTCGCCGATCTCGCGGCCGCGGCTCGCCGCTTCGGCCCGCGCCCGCGCCGTCTCCGCCCGCGCCGCCGCCTCGCGAAACCCCGCCCGCACGGCGACGAGGAGCTGGCGCACGCCGGCCGGATGCCGGACGAACCCGGAGAGCAGCTCGGACGGCATCTCCGTCGGGACGTCCGGCTCGCCGTCGCGCCCCAGGGCCACAATCGCGCCGCCCGCGTCCACGAAGGCGCGCAGCACATCGAGCGGGAGGATGGAGCGGCTCTCGGCATCGAGCACCAGCACCGTCGGTCGCTCGTCCACCGCGAAGTCGCGCAGCAGGCGAACCTCGCGCACGTCGATTTGCGCCCCCTCGAGCGCGGGCGCGGCGCTCGCAGGCCGCCACGTCGGGGTATGGAGCAGGACGTATCTCACGGCTGGGTGATCGCGTCACCCCGGCGGCTACGCCGAAGTCACGAGGTCTTCTCGCGCTTCAGGCCGGCCGAGGCCTCGGCGAAGTCGGGGAACACCCGCAGCGCCTTCTCGTACATCTCGACCGCCTTGTCCTTTTGCCCGCGGTCGTGGTAGAGCAGGGCGCGCGAGTAATAGGTGAGCGCCTCGGTCGGCACTTGTCGGTTCATCCGCTGCTCCGAGGCCTGCTTTTGCAACGCGGGCAGGTTCGCGTCGCGCATGAGCTTCATGGCCACGGTGCGGATCAGGTCGAACAAGTGGTCACGCTGCATCCGGTCCGACTCGACCTTGACGATCTCGCTCGTCTCGACGTTGATGAGCCGCGCGTCCAGCCGGAAGTCGCCGTAGAAGTCGATGAAGACGCCCGTGACTACGTAGCGTGCCCCGACCAGCTTGCCGATCTTCGCCGCGGTCTGTGGATCCACCCGCCCTGCCGCACTCAGGTTTTGCTCGTCGATCAGCTTCTGCAATTCCTCCCGCTCGACCACCCGGGCTGCCGCATTGGCGGCCAGATCGGAGATCATCAGGCCCGCGATCCCCTTCTGCAGGGCGTCGAAGTTGTCCTTGTCCTGCCCGTAAGAGCCGCCGTTGTCGAATGGAAATACGGCAATCCCGGGACGGGTGTCCTGCCCGCGTGCCTGAGCACCCACCCCGCCCACGGCAGGCCACAGCAGGGTCAGAGTGAAGAGCGAAACGATCGAACGCGAACCCATAGCATGCTCCTCGGATCAGAGAGTCAGGGTCATCCCTTCCCGCGCCGCCAACACCTCCGCCGGCGTACCCCGCGCCTTGGCCGCGCGGCGGGCCGCGCTGAGCAACCCATCGACCTCCGCGTCGCCGTGCTCCGGCTCGTGATGGAATAGCACGAGCCGCCGCACGCCGGCCTCCGCCGCGAGCGTCACCGCTTCCTCGAAGGTGGAATGGCCCCATCCACGGTGCTGCTCGAGCTCCTGCGGCGTATACATCGCGTCGTGGATCAGGAGCTCCACGTTTGCCAGGAACGCCACGAGATCCTTGCGCCACGTCGCCGGCGTGTCGTAATGGCCCCCCGGTCCCAGTTCGTTGTCCGTCACATAGGCCATGCTCGCGCCCCCCGCGGCGGCCGCCGGCGTGAGCCGATACCCCAGCGTCGTGCCGGGGTGCCGTAGCCGCATGGCGCGCACCCGGAACGCACCCACGGTGAACTCGCCCGGGTCCACCTGCTGCACCGTCAACTTGGCCGACAGTGCATCGAGCGGGATGGGAAACACGGCCGGATCCATCTGTTGCCGGAGGATCGCCTCGAGCGACGTGGTGCCCTGCCTGGAGCCCCAGATTCGCACTGCATTCCCCGGCGAGAAGAACGGCTTGAAGTGGGGCAGCCCCTGAATGTGGTCCCAGTGGGCGTGCGAGAGCAGGATCTCCGCGTTCACGGCGCCGTTCTGACGCTCCACGAGCTGGAGCCCCAGCGCGCGAATCCCGGTGCCGGCGTCGAGGATAACGAGCTGACCCCCGGCGCCCTCCACGGCCACGCACGGCGTGTTGCCGCCGTAGCGCGCGGTGTGGGCCCCGGGGGTGGGGATTGAGCCCCGCGTTCCCCAAAAGGTCACCGTGTAGGCCATCGGTCCCGGCACGCCGTAGCTAGGGCTAAGTTACGGAAAATCGGGCATGTAGGACAAGCTGCCGGCTCACCCGCCCCCCGTGACCCACCTCACGCCGGGGGGCGCGACTCACGACCGCCCCGCCGACGCCTCCAGCGCGGCGCGGTCGCGAATCAGGATCTCCCGGCGGCTGATCTCGATGTAGCCTTTCTCGACCAGCTCGCGCATCGTCCGGCTCACCGTCTCGCGGCTCGAGCCGATCATCTGGGCGATGGTGTGGTGTGTGAGGCGGCGGGTGATACGACTCGACCCCGCTTCGTCGGCGAGGTCGAGGAGCAGCTGGGCCACGCGGCCGTTGACGTCGAGGAGGACGAGGCTCCCCACCTTCTCGTCCACGCGCCGCAGGCGGCGGGAGAGCTCCCGCAGCAACCCCATCGCGATCCCCGGCGATTGCTGCAGAATGCTTTGGAAGTCCTCGCGTCGGATCACGAGGAGATTCGAGTCTTCCATCGCGATCACGTGCGCCGAGCGGGGTTCCTCGTCGATGAGTGACATCTCGCCGAAGAAGTCCCCCTCGCCCAGCACGGAGAGAATGACTTCCCGCCCGTCTTCCCCGATGAGGACCACCTTGACCTGCCCCTTGGCCACGACGTACAGCGCATCGCCGGGGTCGTCCTCGAAGAGAATCACGGAGTTGCGGGGGTAGCTGCGCTCGCGGGTGATCTCGGCCACCCGATCGAGCTCAGCAGGAGAGAGTTGGCCGAAGAGCGGGACTTTTTGGAGGATGGCCGTCACCGACACGCGGAGGTTCCCCTCGGGTTTGGGGGCAAATGGTGGCGCAAGCTTACGTATTGGCGTGCCCGGTGTCAATGTGGTGCCTTGCCGCCAACTCATGACGCCAGTTATATTTCCGGGTCTTTCGTGCCATTGACATCTACGCCAGGATACAGTGCAGTGAAACCCGGAATTCACCCCGCCTACCAGCGCGCCCAAGTCCAGTGCGCCTGCGGCAACAGCTTCGTGACGCGGTCCACAGTGCCCGTGATCCACGTCGAAATCTGCGCCAAGTGCCACCCCTACTACACCGGGAAGCAGAAGCTCCTGGACACGGCCGGGCGCGTGGAGCGGTTCCGCCAGAAATACGCGACGGACAAGACGACCGGCTGACGCATGGAGGCCCGACTCCGCCAGGCGCTCGCACGGGCGGAGGAGGTCGCCCGAGCCCTGGCCGACCCTGAGACCGCGCGGCATCCGGCCAAGCTGAAGCAGCTGGGCCGCGAGCACGCGCGGCTCGACGCCATTCGCCAAGCCCACAGCCGCCTCGAGCGGTTCCAGGGCGAGCTGGCCCAGGCGCGGGAGGTGCTCCAGGACAAGGACCCCGAGCTCTCCCAGTTGGCACGTGCGGACGTGGAGCGGCTCCGCCCCGAGATCGAGCGGGCGGAAGCCCTGCTGGCGGACCTGCTCACACCGACCGATCCCCTCGACGACCGTGACGCCATCGTGGAGATCCGCGCCGGAACGGGTGGCGACGAGGCGGCGCTATTCGCGGCGGACCTGTTCCGCATGTACACGCGCTACTGCGAGCGCCGCGGGTGGAAGGTCGAGGTACTGGCGCTCTCGGAAGGGAACCTCGGAGGTCTGAAGGAGGCGATCTTTGCGGTGCGGGGGCCCAAGGTGTACGGCACGCTCCGCTACGAGTCGGGCGTGCACCGCGTGCAACGCATCCCCGAAACCGAGACACAGGGTCGACGCCATACGTCCGCCGCGACGGTGGCGGTCCTCCCGGACGCGGAAGAGGTGGACGTCAAGATCGAAGACAAAGACCTGCGCATCGACGTATTTCGCTCGGGCGGACCGGGTGGCCAGAGCGTCAACACGACGGACAGCGCGGTGCGGGTGACGCACCTCCCGACGGGGCTCGAGGTGAAGTGCCAAGACCAGAAGTCGCAGCTCCAGAACAAGATCAAGGCGCTGGAGATCCTGCGCGCGCGGCTGCTCGACCGCATGCTCGCCGAACAGGAAGCGGCGCGCGCAAGGGAGCGGCGGGCTCAAGTGGGCACGGGCGACCGATCGCAGAAGATCCGTACCTACAATTTTCCCCAGAACCGCATCACCGACCACCGCATCGGCTTCACTACCCACGACCTCGCTGAGGTGATGGACGGGAAGCTCGACGAGCTGATCGCGGCCCTCAGGCTCGCCGGGGAGAAGGAACGGCTCAGTGCCTGAGCGCGCTGCACCTCATTCAGCGATCGCGGGCGCGCTCGAGGAGGCCGTCGGGCGGCTGGCGCGCTCGGGGCTTCACAGCCCGCGCCGCGAAGCGACGACGCTCTGGGCTGCGGTGGCCGGCTCAGAGACCACGCCCGGCGACGTCTGGCTGCGACGCGACCAGCAGCCCCCGCCTGAGCTGGCAGAGCGGTTTTCGCAGGCCGTCGAGCGTCGCTCCAGAGGGGTCCCGTCCGCCTACGCGGTCGGTCGGGTGGGCTTCCGCACGCTCGATCTGAAGCTCGACGCGCGGGCATTGATCCCGCGGCCCGAGACCGAAGGACTCGTCGATCTGGTGTTGCGATGGACCCGGGGAACGGCTGGGGAAGGGGGAAGGGGGAAGCGCGGGGTCGTGGCCGACATCGGTGCCGGGTGTGGTTGCATCGCCCTGGCGCTGGCCATCGAAGGCGACTTCGAGCGTGTGATCGCCATCGAGCGGTCTCCCGGAGCGGCGGCGCTGGCGCGGGAAAACGTGGCGCTGGTGCAGCCCGCCGTGCCCGTGGAAGTGCGGGAGGGAGACCTCCTGGCGCCGCTCGCGGGGGAGCGCTGCCGGGCGATCGTCTCGAACCCGCCGTATCTGACGCAGGCCGAGTATCTCGAGCTGGACCCGACAGTGCGTGACTTCGAGCCCCGCGGGGCGCTGGTCAGCGGACCGGACGGGCTCGACGCGACACGCGCGCTGGTCGGGGGCGCCGCCGCACTGCTCGCCCCCGGCGGCCTGCTGGCGCTCGAGATCGACGAGCGGCGCGCGGTGCGGGTCCGGGCGCTGGCGCGCGACTACGGCTGGGCGCGCGTCGGGATCCACGAAGACCTGTTCGGGCGGCCGCGGTTCTTGTTGGCCTTTGCCAAGGAGGGTGCGTGATCGATCAGAAGGCGGGGGAGCTCGGCCGGCTGCTGGGGCAGAGCGAGGAGTACAAAGCCCTGGTCCGGGCGAGCGACCGGATGCGCGAGGACACGACCTGCAAGCAGCTCCTGGCCGAGGTCGAGCGGATCGCCCGCGACATCGAGCGCGCGGCCCAGGAGAATCGCGAGCCGCCCCGCGAGCAGGTCGAGCAGTACGATCGCGCGCTTCAGAGCGTCCAGTCGAATACGGTGTATCAGCAAGTTGTGGCCGCGCAGGCGAACTTCGAAAAACTGATGGCCAAGGTAAACGCGCGGATCTACGAGGGTATGAAGCAGGGGGCCGCGAGCCCCATCATCACGCTGGGATGACGTTCATCGTCGTGGAGGGCCCGGAAGGGGCGGGGAAGTCGACGCTGCTGCGCTGGCTGGCGGCCCGGTTCCGCGCCGACGGCCGTGCCGTCGTGACGGTGCGCGAGCCCGGCGGGACGCCCGTCGCGGAAGCGGCGCGCAAGGTGGTCCTGGGATTCCCGCACGAGATGGCCCCCGCCGCCGAGTTGTTCCTGTTCCTCGCGGCGCGGGCCGACCTGGTGCATAAGGTCATCCGTCCCGCGCTCGCTGCGGGACAGGTGGTCCTGGCCGACCGGTTCGAGCTTTCGACCATGGCCTACCAAGTGGCCGGCGGCGGGTTAGCGTACGAGGAGGTGGCTCGGGCCAACCGGCTGGCCACGGGGGGTCTCGTACCGGACTTGACGCTCGTGCTCGACGTGCCAGTGGCGATCGGCCGCGAGCGGCAACGCGCGGCACGCAAGGTGCAGGACCGGTTGGAGCGGCAGGACGATGGGTTCCACCGGCGCGTGCTCGAGGCGTACCGTGGCGCCGCGGGGCCCGGGGTAGTCCACATCGATGCCACACAGTCCAAGAGGGCCGTGCAAGATGCCGCGTGGCGCGAGGTCATGGCGGTGACCGTACTCTCAACGCGAGGCGTGTCATGAAGCTCCGAAAGATCCTGGTCGTCGCCGTCATCTCGTGTGTCGCGCTCGCGACGGGTGGCTGGCTGTTGCAGCGCGAGGCCGTGCCGGAGGGATCCGTGTACCAGCAGGCGCGCCTGTTCGAGGACGTGCTGGCGCACGTCGCCGACTACTACGTCGACTCGCTCGACGAGCGGCAACTCTACCAGATGGCGATCGACGGCATGCTCGACCAGCTGCACGACCCGTATTCGGTCTTCCTCAAGCGCGACGACTTCCGCGCTCTGTCCGAGGCGACCACCGGCAACTACGGCGGGCTGGGCATCCAGATCGACGTGCGCGACGGGTGGATCACGGTCGTGGCGCCGCTGCCCGACACGCCGGCCGAGCGGGCCGGCATCCAGTCGGGCGATCAGATCGTCACCCTGGACGGCCGCTCGACCGAAGGCTGGAAGAACGACCAGGCGGTGAAGGAGCTGCGCGGTCAGCCGGGCACGAAAGTCGAGCTTCGGGTGCACCGCGTGGGCGTGGAGCAGCCGCTCACGTTCAAGCTGAACCGCGCCACGATCCACATTCGCTCGGTGCAGGTCGCGATGATGCTCGACGACAAGGTCGGATACGTCCAGTTGAGTCCGGTGAGCGAGACGTCAGCGGCGGAGCTGACCGAGGCGGTGGGGAATCTGGTGCAGAAGGGGATGAAATCGCTGGTGCTCGACCTGCGCAGCAACCCGGGCGGCCTGCTCGATCAGGGCGTGGCCGTGAGCGAGCTGTTCCTCGACCCGGGTCAAGAGGTCGTGGCGACGCGCGGCCGGGCACCCAACATCACGCGCTCGTTCCGGGACACCAAACCCCAGCCGTGGCCCGGCCTGCCGATCGTGGTGCTCGTGAACGGCGGCACTGCCAGCGCCGCCGAGATCATCACTGGCGCGCTCCAGGATCACGATCGCGCCCTGGTCGTCGGGACGCCTACATTCGGGAAGGGGCTCGTGCAGTCGCTCTGGCAGCTCACACCGGAGACGGCGCTCAAGCTGACCACGGCGCGTTGGTACACGCCGAGCGGCCGCACCATTCAGCGCAAGAGCAAGAACGAGGCCGATCAGGAGGCGCAGGCCGTCGCGGCGGAGCAGGGTCGCGATACGACGAAGAGTGATTCCGCGCCGGTGTTCCACACCGACCGAGGCCGCACGGTGGTGGGTGGCGGCGGGATCCGGCCGGATCTGTTCGTCAGCCCGGACACCTTCACGACGGCGGAGCGGAACTTCATGAGAACGCTCGGCGACAAGATCCCGGTGTTCCGGGACGTGCTCTCCACCTACTCGCTCGAGCTCAAGGGGACGGGTCGCGTCAGTGACCCCTCCTTCACCGTGAGCGCCGAGATGGTGAGCGAGGTGCTGCGCCGCCTCCGGACCAGGGGCGCGGTCGTTCCCGACAGCCTCATGGCCGGTGCGCACACCCTCATCGCCCAAGAGCTCGGCTACGAGACCACGCGCTACGTGTTCGGTCGGCCGACCGAGGTGCGCCGGCGGATGGCGGAGGATCACCAGGTGCAGGCGGCGCTCGGCCTGGCGCGCCGCGCTCGGTCGCCGCAGGACCTGCTCTCCCTCGCCCCGGCCAAGCCCCCCGCGAACCAGCGGAACTAGTGCCGTTCCGACGCCCGGAGGCTTCGCGCAGGCCCGCGGTCGGGATCATCGGGCCGGGGCGCGCGGGCCTGGGCTTCGCGCTGGCGCTGACGCGTGCCGGCTACACCGTCCGGCTGCACGGCCGCCGCAAGAAGGCCGTTCCGAAGCCGCTGCAGCTCGCCGTCGGGCCCCCTGACGCTTCCCCGCCGCCCGCCTGGGTCGCCCAGGCGGGCGTCGTCATTCTCGCCGTGCGAGACGACGCCATCCGCCCACTGGCGGAGGCGCTCGCGCGCGGCGGCGCGATCCGGCCGGAGCACGTGGTGCTCCACCTCTCAGGTGTCCAGGGCCAGGAAGCGCTGGGCCGCCTCGTCCCGTCACGCGCCGCGCTCGGCTCGCTCCACCCGCTTCAGACCATCGTGGATCCTGAGCGCGCGCCCGAGCGCCTGAAGGGCGCCTGGGCTGCTGTGGAGGGGATGCCGCGGGCGCTCGAGGCGGCGGAGGCGATCGCCCGGGACTTGGGGATGCACCCGTTCCGCATTACCGGCAAGGCGAAGGCGATCTACCACGCGGGCGCCGTGTTCGCGTCCAACTATTTCGTCGTGGTGCAGGCGGTCGCCCAGCGCCTGCTGCGGCACGCGGGCCTCACGGACGCCGCGGCGTGGCAGGCCCTACGCCCGCTCGTGGAGGGCACGCTGGAGAATCTGTCACACGAGCAGCCGAAGGACGCGCTCACGGGCCCAGTCGTGCGTGGCGACGCCAGCACCATCCGCCGCCATCTCGAGTCGCTCACCCAAGATGACGCGCTCTTGTACCGGGCGCTGGGGCGCGCGGCGCTCGAGCTCGCCGAGAAACGGGGAATGGACGAAGCGACGGCGGCACGGGTCGCCGACGCGCTCGCTACTGATCTACCACTCGTACTCCGGCCGGAGGCGAGAAAGTAAATTCGCGACCCGGCGCTCCGTGGTTCACCTTGAGATTCCCGAGGATCACCGTCCGCTGCTGGCCGGAGGCCTCTGTGATGTCGATGCGCCGCACTAGCCCGTCGTTCCGGTCCACCCAGATCACTGCACCGCTGTAGGGCTGGTCTTGCTGCTTCGGGGTGAGCGCGACCATGTCCACCACCGTGCCGCCGAGTGAGTCCGCCCGCACGTAGCGCGCGCTGTAGCGCTCGCGCGGTCGCTCCACGAACTGGCCGATCAGATTCGGTCCCGTGGTGCCCACCGCGGGAATGCGCGAGCGGATCACCTGCCCAGGCGTGGTGCTCGGTGTATACAGCCACAGGTACCGGCCGTCCGCCACGATGCGGTCGCCTTTGGGCGCCGTGAACCGCATCGCGAAGCGGCTCGGCCGCATCTGATACAGCTTGCCCCGCGTCGTGTCGGGGCTGCCGATCAGCGGATTGACGATGACCTGGACGAAGTCGGCGCTGAGGGTGCTGATCGTCTGGTAGGTCTGGCTGGCGCGGTCGAGGACGGGCCAGGGGTCGGGGGTTTGGAGGCCGAGGAAAATTCCGATTGCGGCGATTGCGGATTGCGGATTGCGGATTGCGGATTCAAAAGCAGTTCGCCGTGTCGGACGCTCAGTCTCGCGACTCGCGACGTTGTCCATCCAATCCGCAATCCGCAATCCGCAATCCGCAGTTTTTCTCACGCGCCCACCGACGCCGGCTCGGCGACGCGCCGCCCGATCACTTCCGCGATCACGCGGACCTCGCGCATCAGCTGCGCGAACTGGTCAGGGAAGAGCGATTGCGCGCCGTCGGACAGGGCCTGATCGGGGTGGGGATGTACCTCGACGATGATGCCGTCCGCGCCCGCGGCTACTGCCGCTCGCGCCATCGGGATCACCTTGTCCCGCAGCCCGGTGCCGTGCGATGGGTCGGCGACGATCGGCAAGTGCGACAGCTTGTGCACCACGGGAATGGCCGTGAGGTCGAAGACATTGCGGGTCGTGGTGTCGAAGCCGCGGATGCCCCGCTCGCACAGGATCACCGCGTGGTTCCCCTCGGCCAGCAGGTACTCGGCGGAGAGCAGCAGCTCCTCGATCGTGGCGGACAGCCCGCGCTTCAGGAGCACAGGCTTTTTCGCCCGCCCCGCGGCCTTGAGGAGCGAGGAGTTCTGCATGTTGCGGGCACCGATTTGGATGATGTCGGCGACGTCGGCGACGTATCCCACCCCTTCGGGGTCCATGGCTTCGGTGCAGATCAGCAGTCCCGTCTCGTCGCGCGCCTTGGCGAGCAGCTGGAGACCGGGCCGGCCGAGCCCCTGGAATGCGTAGGGCGAGGTGCGAGGCTTCCAGGCCCCGCCGCGCAGGATCACTGCTCCCGCTTCGCGCACCAGGCGCGCCGCCTCGAGGATCTGCCGTTCGGACTCCACCGAGCACGGGCCGGCGATCGCCACCACCTCCGTCCCTCCGACCGCCACGCCGCCAGGGAGTCGGACGACCGTGTTTTCGCCCTTCCATTCGCGGCTCACCTGCTTGTACGGCTTCGAGACGTGGATGATCTCCTGCACGCCCGGGAGCGCCTCGAGCCGCGACGCGTCGACCCGCCCGTCGTTGCCGACGAGGCCGACGGCCGTGCGCTGCGCCCCGGGCATCGGGCTGGCCTTGTAGCCCAGTTCTTCGATGACGGCGACGACGCGCTGGATCTCTGCGTCGGTGGCCCCGTGTCGCATCACGATCAGCACCGCTCAGGCTCCTCCGATGACAAACCGGTCGCCGTCGCGCGCGGCCGCGATCGGCCCGCTGAACCGCACCGCGGCGGCCCGTGCCGGGTCCGAAGTTTCTACCGGCGGATAGAAGTGCGTCAAGACGAGGCGCCGAGCCCCGGCTTCTCGCGCCAGATCGCCAGCGCGTTCCGGAGTGAGATGAATGTCCATGGCCATCGCCTCGGGGAGCGAGCACTCCGCGAGCAGCAGGTCGGCGCCCGCCGCCCAGCGGGCGAGCGGGCTCGAGGGGCCGGTGTCCCCCGTGTAGACGAGCCGTCCCTCCGGCGCCGCCACCGCCAGCGCCACGCTCTCCGGCGTGTGCGGCACCGGGAAGGTCTCGAGATTCACATCGGCGTCGAGCGGGAACGGCTCGCCGCCCCGCACATCGAGGATGCCGATCGGGAACCCTGGGTCGAGCAGCCAGGGGCCGTATCCCTCGGCGAGCGCCTTGATCAGCCGCACCACGCCCGGCGGCCCGAGGATCACGAGGGGCTCCTCGCGGGCCGGTACCGTGGTGTACTTGAGGGCGTACACGAGCATCGGCAACTCGCCCCAGTGGTCGGGATGAAAGTGCGACAGCACCACGTGCGTGACCTGGTGCCACGGCAGCCCGAACTCGGCGAGCCGGTGCAGGGCCCCCGCGCCGCAGTCGAGCAGGATCTTGAGCCGGCCGCGGCTCACCCAGTGACACGCCGACGTGCGGCTTGCCGACGGGGCGACCGTCCCCGTTCCTACGGTGACCAGTTCCATGACGCTAGCGGTCCCTCCCCCGAAACACGATTCGTCTGAACTGAATTACCCCCCCCGCCCGCAACTTGTACAGATAGACGCCGGGCGGCAGTTCGCGCCCGTCGTCGGCGCGGCCGTCCCACATGAGACGCACATCGCAAGTGGGGCCGCCGGGCCCGCTCCGGCCGTAACGGCCGGCGGGAAGAATTCCCGGGAAATTGGGCCCTGGCACGAAGCGCCGCACCGGGTTGCCGCGTAGATCGAGCACGGCGAGCTCCACGATCGCAGGGACCGCGAGATCGAACCAGAGGCACGTCGCCTCCCGTCCGTCGGCGGGAAAGGGGTTCGGGAAATTCTGATAGAGCAGCGTCGTCGGCGGAGTCGACCCGTCGACCACCATGAATACGCCCTGGCTTCGCACGAGGGTCGTATCGGCTCCGGCGTGCACGATCAGCGACCACACGTACGCCGCGTCGCGCTCGAGCGGGCGTGGCAGCTGAAATACCGTATCGCTCAAGCCCGCGACGGTGAATTCGGGACTGTTCGCGAATTGGGCTCCGGCGCGGCGCACCGTGAAATCGTAGCGGAGCGGCCCGGGCGGCGCGCTCACTGCGGGCGACTGCCAGGTGAAGACGGGCTGGACCTCCGCCGTGTTCACGCCGGCCGGCGTCGAGAACGCGGTGAGCGTGGCCCAGGGCGGTACGACGATCGGCCCGAGGGCGCCGCTCGTGGCGGTGACGCCCGTCGCGGCCGTGGCGTCGACCCGCCAGAACAGCGGCCGTCCGGGCTTGAGCGCGCGCCGCAGCGCGTAGCTCGTGGCTGTCGTCAGCGTATCGACGACGAGGTACAGGAAGGCGGCGTCTCGGGCGATGCGGAGGCGGTAAGTGATCGGGGCGGCGTACGGAGGGGGGGTGCTCACCGACCACGAGAACGACGGCGTGATCGACGCCAGCACCGCCCCGGTGGGCGTGAGCGGGGTGATCGCGGTCGGGAACACCGCGCTGGCGGCCACGTCGGGGCGGCCCCACCCTCGCAGGCTGTCGGGCGCGGCGTGGTTCGCCGCGTAGGCTTGCAGCGCTTGACGGAGCCCGCCGGGCCCAAGACCGGGATGGAGCTGCTTGAGGAGCGCCGCGGCAGCGGCGAGCAGCGGCGTCGCAAAGGAGGTGCCGTTGAACCGGCCGAGGGCATTGGGGGCGCTGAGCACGCAGACGAGCACGCCGGGCGCGGTGAGGTCCGGCTTCACCCGGCCGTCCGCAGTCGGGCCGCGCGATGAGAAGCTCGCGAGCGCGCCGAGCGAGTCCTCCGCGCCGGCGGTGATCACGGAATCCGCGTCCCCGGGCGTGACCAGGGTCCGAAAGCGTGGGCCCCCGTTCCCGGCCGCCGTCACGACGAGGATGCCGTGGGCCGCGGCGCTCTCGGCCGCCACGGTCGTGACCGCCACCCGGCCGTTCAGATCGGCCGGCGAGTAGGTGAAGCCATCGTCAAAGGCGAGATAGCCGAGGCTGGACGAGACGATGTCGACGCCGATCGAATCGGCCCACTCCAGCGCGCGCACGTAGTTCAGCTCCTCGATCCGTGTTTCGGACCGTACGTCCTCGGTCTTGGCGAGCAGGTACGCGGCGCCGGGCGCGACCCCGCGCAGCCGGCCGGGGACGCGTCCCGCGAGGAGCGACCACACCGCGGTGCCGTGGAACTGCGCTCCGGGCTGGTCGTTGGGCTGATCGCGCACCACGGAATCGCCGAACACGAAATCGTACTGCGCCGTGACCGTGACGCCCGCGAACGCCGCAGCCGCGGTGTTGAAGCCGCCGTCAAGAATGGCGATTCGCACCCCCCTCGCGTCGTACCCGGCGTCGGCGAGCGGGCGCAGGTCGAGCTGGCGGTAGGGCATCTCGGAGGGGCCGTAGGTGGGGTCCCCGCCCGCGGGGCAAGTATCGATGGCGGTCGCGGCCTGCGCCGCTGGATCCGGGCCGGGCGCCGGGCGCCAGCGGCCGGCGGGCTGGATGCGGCGGAGCAGCGCCTCGCGCGCCAGCTCGCGCAGGCCCGCCGTAGGCACGTCGACCCCGAGCGCGTGCAGCCAGCGGCTGCGGACGCGCACCCGCGCGCCGGCGGCGGCCGCGCGGGCCGCGGCTCGCTCGAGCGGGACGGCAGGCTGCACGAACAGCCACACGGTGAGCGTCGTGTCCCGCTGCCAGACGCGCGGCAGGACCGGAGACACGGCGGGCCGCTGCGCTGCGAGGCCTGCCGGAGCGGCGAGGGCGAGGAGCGCGGCGGCCCGGATGGACCGTGGCACGCGGGGCTAGACCGGTTCCATCTGGCCCAGGCGCACGCCCACGATCGTGGACACCCCCGGCTCCTGCATCGTGACGCCGTAGACGGCGTCGGCCGCCTGCATGGTGCGCGGGTTGTGAGTGATGACGATGAACTGGGTTTGATCCTTGAACTCGGCGAGCAGCTGCACGTAGCGGCCCACGTTGGCGTCGTCGAGCGGGGCGTCGACTTCATCGAGCAGGCAGAACGGGCTCGGTTTGCTGAGGAAGATGGCGAACAGCAGCGACACGGCGACCAGCGTGCGCTCGCCCGAGGAGAGCAGGTGGATGCGCTGGGTGCGCTTGCCGCGCGGCGCCGCGTGGATCTCGATCTCGCTCTCGAGCGGCTCGTCCTCGTTGGCGAGCCGCACATCGCACTCGCCGCCGCCGAACAGCGTCTGGAACACCGAGCGAAAGTTCTCGCGCACCTTGCCGAACGACTCGAGGAACATTCCCTTCGCGGTCTGATCGATCTCGCGCGCCGCTTGTTGCAGGGACTGACGCGCAGCCACCAAATCGTCACGCTGCGTCATGAGGAATTCGAGGCGCTTCATCTCCTCGCCGTGTTCTTCGACGGCCAGTGCGTTGACCGGACCCACGGCCTCGATCGCGGCTTTGAGCCGGTCGTTTTCCTGGCGCAGCCATTCGAAGTCGCCCGGCACCTCCGGCGCGGCGGCGAGCAATTGGTCGAGCGGCTTGCGCCATTCGGCCTGCACGCGCTCGACGAGCCCGCGCTTGCGCCCTAGGATCTCGGTGCGCTCGAGCTCGAGCCTGTGCTCCTCGGCGCCGAGGCTGTCCAGGCCGCTGCGGGCCTCATCGAGCGCCGCCTCCGCTCGGGCGACCTGCCCTTCCGCCTGTTGCACCGCGGCCCCGGCCTCCTGTGCGGCGGTGTCGAGCGTCCCGAGGGCGAGGCGGCGCTCTTTGAGCGCGTCCGCCCACTCGCCCTGCTGGGCGGTCAGGGCCGCGGTATCGCGGTCGATGGTCGCGATCTCTTCCGCGAGGGTCGCCCCCTGGTGGCGCGCCGCATCCGCGTCGCCACCGGCACGCGCGGCCCGCTCGCGTGCAGTGGCGAGACGCGCCTCCACCTGGGCGGCCTCGACCTGCCAGCGCACCCGCTGCTCGCGCGCGGCCTCCTGCTGTGTTTCGAGCTCCATCAGGCGCGCGCGCTCGGCCCCCAGCCGCTCGTCGAGCCGCACCCGTTCGACCTCGTGCCGCTCGAGCTCACCGTGCAGCGCGGTAAGTCGGGCCTCCACCTCTGCCAGTCGGGTCGAGAGTCGATCGACCTGCGCCGTCGCGTCCGCGGCCTCCCGCTGTGCGTGAGCGGCGGCGCGCTCGGCGTCGCCTTTCAGAGCGCCCGCCTCGAGCTCGTGCGCGCGGGCCCGCTCCGCCGCTGCTCCCGCCGCCGCGAACCCGGCTTCGGCCGCGGTCAACTCCCCGAGCGTCTTACCCAACGCCCCCGCAGCCGCTCCTCGACGCGCCTCCGTCTCCCCCAACTCCTGCGTCAGCGCGTCGAGCTCGGCGCGCCGCTCGAGCGGCCCCCCGCCGGCGGCCCCGGCGCCGGCGAGAAACACCGCGCCGTTCGCGCGACGCAGCGCGCGCCCGCCGTCGAGCACTTCGTGACCCGCGAGCAGGGTACGCACCCATGCTGCCGCCGGCCCGTCGACCCGCAACTCGTCCGTGAGAGGATGCCCGTCGGCGGCGCGGCGGGGACCGGGCGTACACGGCAACAGCACGAGCGGCCCCGGCTGTGCTTGCTCGTGCCAGCGGCGGATCGCTGCCACGGCGTCCTCGTCGCGCACCAGCACGGCGTGCAGCCACTCGCCGAGCAACTGCTCGGCGAGCTGCGCGTCACGTCGGCTGGTGCGCACGAAGTCCGAGAGCGGGCCCAGCACCGCGTCGCCGAACTGCGCTTTGTCCTTGAGCAGCGCTTGGGCAGCCGGGGCGAGGCCGACCCGCTGGCGCTCGAGCTCGGCGAGCGCGTCGCGCCGGGCCGTCACCTGCGCGACCGCTTCCTCCGCCTGACGCTGCGCAGCGCGGTCGCGCGTCTCCTGCTCCTTGAGCTCGGCCGCGCGCCGCCGCGCGTGCTCGAGCTCCTCCGCCGCCTGCGCCGCCGCCCGCGCCCGCGCCTGCGCCTCCTGTGCCCGCCCACTCGCCTGGGCGGTCGCCGCCCACTCAACCTCCGCGCGCGCGGCGCGCTCCCCCGACGCCTGGGCCAGCTGCTGCCCCAGCTCCAGCCGCTCCCGCTCGAGCGCCGCGCGTTCTCCCTCCAATGCCCGGAACCCCTCCGCTCGGCGCTGCAGGTCCTCCTCCAGCTCGCGCACCGTCGTGCGCTGAGCGAGCAGCCGGTCGCGGACCTCTTGCTCCAGCGCGGCGCGGCCGGCCAGCTCCTGCCCGACCGATGCGAGGTCGCGCTCGGCTGCGTCGCACTCGGTCGCGGCCGCGCTCCGCTCCCGTTCCGCCTGGACGACGCGGGCCTCCTCCTGCCCGCGCCGCTGCCCGGCCGTCGCGCGGCGTTGCCCGGCGTTGCGCAGGCGCTCAGCGGCGAGCGCCAGGTCGCCTTCCAGCCGCCCCACCTCCAGCTTCGCGTCGGCTAGGCGCCGCTCCACCTCCGTGCGCTGCGCCTCGGTCGTATGCCGCGCCTGCACTCGTGCCTCGCGCTCGTGCTCCGCTGCACCGAGCCGTCCCCGGCCTTCGGGGAGCGTGGCCGCCAGGCGTTCGGCCCGCTTGCCCAGGTCGCCTAGTGCGAGATCGAAGTCCTCGAGCTCGCGCCGCACCAGCGTCAGCGCGATGCCGAAACGCTCTTCGATCATCTTCCCGTACCGCTCCGCCTTCCCCCGCTGGCGCGCGAGCGAACGGACCTGCGTCTGCACCTCGCCGACCAGGTCTTCGAGGCGCGCCAGATCCGCCGCCGTCTCCTCGAGCCGCCGCTCGGTGCTTTCCCTCCGGTTGCGATACAGGCCGATCCCCGCCGCCTCCTCGAACAACGCCCGGCGCTCCTCTGCCTTCTCGGAGAGCAGCGCCTCAATCATCTTCGCTTCCATCACTACAGCGGCGTCCGCGCCGAGGCCCGTGCCGCGCAGCAGGTCCTGGATGTCGCGGAGGCGGACGGACGAGCGGTTGAGGAGGTATTCGCTCTGGCCGGCGCGGGACAGCCGGCGCGTGACGACGACTTCTTGATAGGCCAGGGGGAGCGTGCCGTCGGAGTTGTCGAACACGAGAGACACTTCCGCGACGTTCACGGGCCGCCGGCCGGTCGATCCCTGGAAGATCACGTCCTCCATCTTGCCGCCGCGCAGCAGGCGGGGCGACTGCTCGCCCAGCACCCAGCGCACCGCGTCGGAGATGTTCGACTTACCGCACCCGTTGGGGCCGACGATCGCGGTGACGCCCGCGTCGAACGGTAGCTCCACCGTGGCCGCAAACGACTTGAAGCCCGACAGCTCGAGTCGGGTAAGTCTCATGGTCTGGTCCTCGTTCGTGTCACGAGGGTGGCCGGAACGTGGGCGCGCTTGAGCTGCGCCTCGGCGAGGCTCGCCTGGTCGGGGGTTTCGAACGCGCCTACCAGGAGGGCGCCCTCCGCGCCCCACGGGACCGCCGGAATGCCGCGGGCGCGCAGGCGATCGGGCCGCCCCGTTTGGGCGAGCGCGAAGGAGTACGGCGCCCGCAGCACGTCGCCCTGGCCCTTCGGGGCCAGGCCGCTCGCCCACAACGCGGCGCGCGTCGCGGCAGCGGAGTCGCGCGTCGCGAAGGCGCCCGCGAGCACGCGATACCAGACGGCCGCGCCCCCTCCCCGCCGCCCCTCCAGCGCGACCGGCGTCACGAAGGCCGGCAAGTGGTCGTGCGTCGCGAGACGATCAGCCAGGGCGAGTGCCTTATCGACGCTGGCGTAGGCTGCGAGCTGCACGGCCCAGGGGAGCGAGTCCAGCCGGGGCGCCGGGGCGGCGGTCGGGCGCACGCGCGGCGGGACGGGCGTCGGGGAGGCGGCGCGATGCTCGGCGCCGCTGGCCCGGATGGACTCCCCGCCCGTGGTGAACAGCGCCCAGCCTCCTGCCGCCCCCGCGACCAGCGTCGCCGCAACCAGGACGGGTCGGGTGCGGCGGTTCGCGGCCCGCCTGGCCGGATGCGGCAGCGGCAGGGGACGCGACGCCCTCGAGGGGGCGGCCAGTGCGCGGAGATCCCGCGCCGGGCCCGGTGCCGGCGTCCAGTGCTCGCGTACCACGCCGACCAGCGGGATGCCGCGCTCGAGCGCGGCGGTGATCCCTTGGCCGATGGAAGACTCCGGCTCAAAGCCGTCCGGTGAGAGCACGATCAGACCGTCCGGCACGGCCGACAGGCGGGCGAGCCCGCCCGCCGAGAGATAAAGCAGCAGCAGCGCGCCCTCCACGCGGAACCCGCCGTGCAGCTTCTTCCACCGCTCGTGTCCGAACAGCTCGCCCGGATGCGCCGTGTACGCGCCCGCCGCGATGAAAAAGACGTGGTCGACCTCGTGAGCGGTCTTCGTCAGCGACACGCCGTATTCGAACGCGTCGACGATGCCTTCGGTGGGCGTGAGCCCCGCCACCTCGTGCAGCGTGGGGTCTTCGATCCAGAGATCGACGAGCGCGACGCGGCGCCCGTGCAGCGCCGCCGCGCGCGCCACGTCCCAGGCGGCCGCCGCGGCCCACCTCAGGTCGCCGGTGGCGGGCACGAGGGCGACCAGCGCCTGCCCGTCGACGAGCGGAGGGATCAGATTGTCGAGACGCGAGCGCGGGAGTGGTCGGGCGCTCATGGCGTGGGTTGGTAGATCCAGTACGGCCGACCGAGCTTTCGCCCGATCGCCTCCGCCTGCGCGCGCGTGGGGTACGGGCCGAGCACGACGCGGTAGCCGTCGTCCGGCCCCCGCGGCGGCAGCACGCGGGCGGCCAAACCGGCTCGCGTGAGCTGCTGGGCCATCTCGCCGGACCAGGCCTCGTTTTGCGACGTCGACACCTGGACGTACAGCAGGCCCTCGCCCGCCACCGAGTCGGCGGCCCCCCCAGCTCCACCCCCAACCGCCGGCTGTCCGGGCTGGCCCGACGCGTCGGCGAATGCCGAGCGGTAGCTGCCGCGCGGCCGCCAGGCGGTCAGCGTCCATTGGTCGGCGCCCCCGCCTTTGACGCGGCCGGTGACGACCAGGGAATCCGGCCGGTACGCGGCGACGTCGTCGCGCTGCCGCACGAGCAGCGAGCCATCCGGAGCGATCGCCGGCAGGTCCACGCGCCACGCGGTCGCGACCGAGCCCACCAGCCGCTTCACGGGCAGGTCCACGACCCACGCCGAATCGCCGACGGTCGGGCGTGCCAACAGCCAACGCCCGAGCGGATCGAGACGCATCGTCGCGGCGGGCGTCGGCAGCGCCACGCCGTCGATCTCGGCACGCTCGTAGCGGTCGATCACGGCGAGCCCCGGCTCGGTGCGCCGGGCCACATAGATGCGGTGCCCGGAAGGGGAGAAGACAAGTGCGCGCGGGTGGTCGTCGAGCGGCACGAAGGCGGCGTCGCGTCGCCCGAGCGCGTCCATCAGCAGGACGCCGGAATCGCTCGCGACGGCGATGAGGTCGCCCCAGCGGGTCGCCGCGACGTCGCCCCCCACCGGGATCGTCCGGCTCGTGGGCGGTTGATCGGCGGCGGCTGTGATGAGCTTCGGCGGATCGACCGCGACGAGGCGCTGGTCGCTGCCGCCGAACAGCTCGCGCGGCACGCCACCGAGGGGCTGGGGCCAGACGAACCGCACCCGCCGGGCGAGCGAGACGACGCGCCGCTTCGCGTCCACCGTGTACAGCGTGCCGTCGGGGCCGAGGGCCGCCTGCACGATCGCCGTCACCACGGTGTCGACGCGGCCGCTCCCGAGATCGAGCGACAGCACGTCTTTCTTGTCGGTCATCACGAACAGGAATTCCGACTCCGGGTCGAGGCCGATGACGTCCGCCACGGCCGGCAGCTTTCCGTGGATCGCGTTGGGGATCTCGACCAGATCCGGGAGGCGGTAGGCCCGCGGCGTGCCGCCGCGCGCCGCGACCCGGATCGCTACCCCGGCGGTGCGCGCGCCGCTGCTGGCCGAGTGCGTAACTGATTGTGGCGTCTTTAGTTGGGACGACGGATCCGCGGGCGCTCGGGACCGGCACCCCCCGAGCGCCAAGCTGGCGAGGACGCAGAACCACCCACGGGTAAGCAAATGGCCTCGCCGGACAAGATAGACAACCGGCGAGGCCAGCGCAAGTGTTTTAGCGATACGGAGTTAGAACGTTGGGCCGAGGCTCACCGTCCAGTAAGCCTTGTTGCGGAGCCGGTCGAGCGGCTTGGTGTAATCGAACCGCAATACCACGAACCCCAGGAAATTCACACGAATCGATCCACCCCAGCTCCGCAGCGGGCTGCGGACCTGCTCCGGGTCGTCCGCGGCGTCGCGCTGCCACTTGACGACCGAGCCCGACTCCCACGCAAGCCCCATGTCGTAGAAGAGCGCTCCCTCGATTGGGGGGAGCCCCACCGGGAGGAATCCCAGGACCACGCTGCGGGTGAGCGGGAACCGCAACTCGACGTTCGCCACACCGATTCTCGACCCGATGAGCTCGTCCAGCTCGGAACAGCCGGTTCGGCCGGTCGTGGTCGTGGTCGAGGTCGCGCACTCGTTGTTGATGAGCGAGCCCGCGGTGTAGCCCCGGATCAGCTCGGTGCTCCCGAGGAATACGGGGAACTGGTCGCCGTCCCGCCCGAAGCGGCCGAAGAACAGCCCGCGGACCGCGAGCGTGAACGGCCGGGCGAAAAAGTAGCGTCGCCAGTCAGCGAGGCCGCCCATAAACTGCCAGTCACCGAAGTTCGGGGAGAATTGAAAGCGGTAGCGCGAGCCTGCAAACGGGCCGACGTAGCCGAACAGCGCGTTGTCGTGCACCAGCGCGAGTGACGGCGACACGTAGGTGATCGACGGGTTGCTGATGGTCTGCAGGTCCGACTGCGCGAAGATGAAGCCGCCCGGGTCGACCAGATACTGCTGCTGGAGCACGGCGTCGGAGATGTTCACGGCGTGCATGCCGAGCTCCACGCGGCTGAACCGGCTGAAGGGGTAGTACGCTTGGACAAAGCCGTCCCGGATCACGAAGCGCCGGATGCCCACGGTGAGCAGCGTCGTGTCACCGGTCTGGCCGACTGGCTGCACCGTCGTGGGCTGGTAGAAGTAGTACGGCTCTTGCGTGAAGCCGGTGGCCCAATTCAACCGGTGCGCCTGGTTGATGTAGGCGGTCAGCACTTGCGCCTCCGATAGACGCCCGTTCACCGCGCCAGCGAACACCAGGGTGTGGTTGCCCAGGAGGTCCGACAGCGAAATGGCGGTGCCGCCGAAGAAGCCTCTGCCAAAGTTGTCGCGCTCGTAGCCCACCGTGGGGCGCGCCACGTAGTCGGGAGTGAACCGCGTGTGGTACGCCTTGAAGGTGAACTCGCTCGTATCGGGCAGGGCGGTCGCCGAGTCGAGCAGCGTGCGCACCGACACTGCGGTCGCGCCGGTCGTGGAGTCGGTCTTCGGCGGGCTGGCGTCCGAGGCGCGGAAGCCGATGGGCGAGCGGTACACTGACGCCGCCGCGCGCGGCTGGTCGGCCGGCGTGGCCGCCCCCGCCGGCGTGCCGGACCGGGTGGTATCGCGCCGTGTGGCGGCGAGCAGTGACGTCACCGGCGGGGTCCTCGGCTCCTGGTAGGGCTGGCGCCGGAGCGAGCGGGGGTTGTCCACGCCGTACACGTTGTAGTCCCCGTCTTCGTAATAGGCGAAAGCCAGCCTGTCGGCCTGGCGCGCCCACGAGAGGGCGGGCGACAGCGGCGTGATCCCGGTGACACCCGTGAAGACGTCGGTCAGCTGATACAGGTTGTGGTCGCCGAAGTCGTACAGGTAGATGTCGCTGATCCCGGTTCGGTCCGAGACGAAGGCGATCGACCGCCCGTCGGGCGCCCACACCGGGTTGATGTTCTTGCCGTGCTCCATGTGCGGGAGCACTTCGATCGCCCCGTTGTCGAAGTGGTACAGGCCGATCCGCATGTTGCCGAACCGCAGCTGGCTGAAGTCGCTTCCCGGGCCGCGGTCGGTGGCGAACGCGATGGTCTTGCCGTCCGGGGACCACGCGGGCTGGAGATCGGCGTCCTTGTCGTTGGTGAGGCGGCGCAGGTCGCTGCCGTCGGCGTTGACGACGAACAGGTCGGACAGCCCGCCGTCATAGCCCGTGAACACGATCTGCCGCCCATCGGGGGACCAGGCGGGCGTCGTCAGCCCGTTCAGCGGGATCGGGATGCGGTGCAACTCACCGCCCTTCTTGACGTCGAGGATGACCAGGTCGTCCTTGTCTTTGTGCTTCGCCGCAATCGCGAAATAGCGCCCGTCCGGCGAGAACGATCCCGCCGAGTTGATGAAGCGCAGGCTTTCGTAGTTGTTGCTGAGGGTGGACCGGACGAGCCGACGCTTCACGCGACCGGTTTCCGCATCGGCGAGGTACAGATCCACGAAGAACGAATTCCGCTCGCTGAAATACGCGATGTCGCGGCCGTCCGGCGTGAGTGCTGGCGCCAGATGGAGCGTCCCATCCGAGCGCTTCTGGTTCAGCACCGGCTGGGCGATGCGGCGGGCGCGGTAGTGCTCGGAGAGCTGCGGTAGATAAGTCGTCTGCACCGCGTCGCGCCATTCGCTCGACAGGTCGTCGAGCGAGAGCCCCAGGCCGCGCTTGAACGCGGCTTCGACCCCGCCCGCGGTGGAGGCCTGGAGGATCTCGCCGATCACCTCGTCGCCCCACTTCTCGCCGATGTAGGCCCAGAGCGCGTGCCCGAAGCGGTAGGGGAAAATCCGCGGATCGTAGGTGAGCTGCTCGATGGTCGGCAAGTGGCCTTCCAGCGAGGCGTCGCGCAGCCACATCGAGGTGTGGGGATCGATCGGGCCGATCGAGAGGTATTCCGCCATCCCCTCCATGAACCACAGCGGTGGATTCACGTTGATGAGCGTCTGGACCCCGGCACCGATGCGGCCCCTGCTGAACACGTCGTACTGGAACTGGTGCACCATCTCGTGGCCGATCACGTGCTCGAGCTCGGCGTAGGAGCCGGTGAAGGGCAGGACCATGCGGTGCTTGAAAAACTCGGTGACGCCGCCCGTACCCTCACCGATGTCGCCGCTGATCGCGTTGGTTTGCTGGAAGTCCGACTGCGAGGCGTACAAGATGATCGGCTTGCGGCCCTGAAACTCGTGGTGCAGGACGCGGGAGAGGCGCGCGTACCACCGCTCCGCCATGCGTGCTGCGTCGAGCGCCGCCGCGCGCTCGGCCGCATAGTAATAGACCTCGAAGTGATCGGTCTGGATGACCTGGAAGTCGAAGGACCGGTATTGGACCTTGTTCTGCCCGAAGTACTGCGCCGCCAGCGGCGCCGCGCCCGCGAGCGCCAGCGCCGCCACTGCTGCTGCGATCCGTCGCATGGGGATCATCCTTTCAACCCGTCGTCCCGCGTGCCCCCGGCGAGCACCGGAGCATCGCCCCACAGCCGCTCGAGCTGGTAGAATTCCCGCAGCTCAGGGTGGAACACATGCACCACGAAATCTACGTAGTCGAGCAACACCCACCGCCCCTGCGCCAGCCCTTCCACATGATGCGGTGCGAGGCCGTGCGGCGCCAGCGCTGTCACCAAATGCTCCGCCATCCCCCGCACGTGGGCGTCGGACGTCCCGGAAACGATTACGAAGTAGTCGGTGGCGGCGCTGAGTCCCCGCAGGTCCAGTACCAGCGGATCAACCGCCTTGCGATCGAGCAGCGCCTCGGTCACGAGTTGCAGCGCCGCCCGCACGTGCACGACGGGCCGCTTCGCCGGGCGACCACCCCGGCTCCTGCTAGTCATAGCGCCGCGCTCATCCGTTTGTTCCGTCCTCGACTTGGTAGAACACGCCCCACGCCCCGATCCCCGCATGCGCGGCGATGACCGGGGTGATGGGGCTCACCAAGCACTGCTTGGGCCGGTATCGCGTCACGAGCTGCGCGCGCAGCTGCTCGGCGAACTCGGGGATGTCGGCGTGCGCCACGCCGAGCCGGAGCGACTGTGGGCCGCGCGCGAGCACTCGATCCAACCGCTCCAGCACGCGGCGCTCGAGCGCCCGCCTACCGCGCGCCCGGGCGATGGGGTCGATCGAGCCATCCAGGGATAACGCCATGATGGGCTTCATGTTGAGCCTCGTGCCCAGCCACGCCTGCACGCGGCTTACGCGTCCCGAGCGGACCAAGCGCTCGAAATTGTCGACCGTGAAGAACCCGCCGGACTGATCGCGCACGCGAGCGAGCTCACGCGCGATCGCCGCCGGCGGCTCGCCGGCGGCGGCGAGCTCGAGCCCTCGGAGAACCAACAGACCCTCGCCCAGGCTCGCGGACCGGCTGTCCACGACTGTGATGCAGCGGGCCTCAGGGTCGAGCCGGCGGGCTGCCACCTCGGCGCTGGCGTACGTGCCGGACAGCGCCCGCGCAACCACCACGGCGATCACGTGCTCGCCTGCCCGCGCGGCGTCGCGGAACGCCTCTTCGAACGCCTGCGGGGTGGGCTGGGAGGTGGTGGCGTCCTGACCGGCGCGCAGCCGCTCGAAGAACTCAGGCGGTGTCAGCTCCAGTCGATCGCGGTACACGCGGTCGTCGAGGATCAGCTGCGTCGGCACCAGCCCAATGCCCTGCTCGAAGACCACGGCATCGGGGAGGTCGCACGCCGTATCCGCGACGAACGCGACCGGCCGCTTCGTCAGCAACTCGCGGTGCTGCGCCCGCATGTCCTCGGCCTTGGTGGACTCCACCGACCCCCAGCTGGCGCCGAGGGCGAACACCGCGTCCGGTGCATCGGTGTGGATGTGTGCCTTGAGGAGATCGCCCGTCTGGAGTACGACGATGGAGCCGCCGAGGCGCCGCAGTGCGTGCCGGGCAGCGGTCGTCGCCGGCAGCGAGGTGCTGCGGACCATCACCTCGGTGCAGAACTGGAAATCCCGCGGGGCCTCCACCTCCGTCTGGGCCGCGGCGTGCGGCACGAGGCGGTCCACCGCGCCTTGCGCGACCTGTCCCTCTTCGATCAGCCGCTTCACCCCATCGAGGAAGCGCACGAAGCCGAGCGCGCCCGCGTCCACCACGCCGGCCGCCTTGAGCACGGCGAGCAACTGCGGCGTGCGCTCGAGCGCCTGCTGGGCGCGCGTTACGAGGCGGCGCATGAACACCGTGAGGTCGGGCTCCTCGCCAGCGCGGGCGGCTTCGTCGGCGGTCTCGCGGGCGACGGTGAGGATGGTGCCCTCCACGGGATCGTCGAGTGACCCCTCCAGGCGGTCGCAGGCCCGGCCGATGGCGCGGGCGATGTCACGGGCGCTCGCGCTGCGGCGGTCGCCGAGCCCCTCCTCGAGGCCGAGCAGGAACTGGGAGAGCAGCATCCCGGAGTTGCCGCGGGCGCCGCGCACGCTGGCGCCCGCCATCGTCGCCGTCACCTGAGGAAGGGGGGCGTCACCCAGCTCGCGCAGGGCCTGCGCCACCGCGCGCAGCGTGAGGCAGAGGTTGGTCCCGGTGTCCCCGTCCGGAACGGGGAAGACGTTGATCCGGTTCAGCTCGTCCCGGCCCGCCGCCACCCAGTCGGCGGCCGCGAGCAGGGCGCGGCGCAGCCGGGGGCCGTCGACGTAGGTGATGCCGGTGCCGCGCGTCACGCCGGAGTCGTTACTCCTTCACCACACTCACCCGAATCTCGGGCCGGACGTCGGGGTGGATCTTGATGCCCACCGGGAAATCGCCCAGCTCGCGAATCGGCTCGGGGAGGTCCACCTTGCGCTTGTCCACGTGAATCCCGAGCTCTTCGAGCTTGCGTTGGACGTCGCCCGCCGTGACCGAGCCGTACAGCTTGTCCTCTTCGCCAACCTTGACCGCGAACGTGAGATGGACGTCGGCGAGGCGGGTAGCCTCGGTTTCGGCGGCGCTCTTCTCGGCGGCGCGCTGCCGAGCGATGCGCTCCGCCTCGTAGGCGATCTTCTTCTTGTTCGCCTCCGTGGCGGGGTAGGCGAGCCCCTTCGGGAGGAGATAGTTGCGCGCGTAGCCGTCCTTCACCTTGACGACGTCGCCCGCGGCCCCGAGGTGCTGCACGTCTTCCCGCAAGATGATCTCCATCGCTTCCTCTCGGTGACGGTTCAGGCCGGCGCTTTGAGACGGCGCCGGAACTCGAGCCAGGTGTCGGTGACGCCCAGGGTGGCGAGTCCGGGCACCAGAAACAGCAACGGCGCGAGCAGCACCGCCGACACCACGGCCCCGATGACGAGCGCCACCGGCGCGATGCCGAACGCGGCCGAGCACGCGACCACGATCGCGATGCCCCGCACCAGATACAGCCCGCCGAGCGCCACGAGCACGTTCAACGCCGCCAGCTTGAGCGTCGCCATCACCGGCGTGACCCACAGGGTGAGCGAGACCACCACGGCCCACACCCAGTGGTCCCCGAAGTGGAACTCGCGGAACGGCGCGAGCGGCGGGCCGAGCGGATTGCGCGCGACCCGGCGGTGCCACTGCCAGGCGAGGGCGAGCCCGGCGAGCGTTTGGAGCGCGAGCGTCGCGGGCACCGTGTCGCTCACGAACCGCACCACGGGCTCGTAGAGCGCGAACGTGCGGGGCTCGATCTCCACCCAGACGCGCATCGCGGCGCTCGCCTGGCGGCGCGCTTCCCAGTGCAGCGCGTCCCAGACGGAGCCGCCCAGGTGCACGCTCGCGAGCGCGACGGCCGCGACACCCGCGATCAGCCCTGCCCGGATCGCCCGCCGCAGCACTGGCTCGTGGGCCGGGGCGAGCAGCGCGACGGCCACGAACGCGGCGGCGACGAGCACCGTGTAGGCTCGCACGAACCCCGTCAGGAGATCGCTCGCGGGGAGGAGCAAGAGCCCGACGCTCAACGCGCCGACGCCGGCCGCCGCACCCCACTCCACGGTGGAGCGGGGTCGGGTGACGAGCAGCAACCCGGCGAGCGGCAGCCCGACCAGGCTGGGCGGTGCCCACGCTGCGAATACGGCGGTGCCGAGCAGCAGCCGCCAGCGCCCTCCCTCCCCACGCTGCGCCATGTCAGCCGATGTAGCCCTTGATGTACGGGAGCAACGCGAGCTGGCGCGCGCGCTTGATCGCGGTCGCGAGCTGACGCTGGTGCCGCGCGCACATCCCCGACAAGCGGCTCGGCAGGATCTTGCCGCGCTCGGTCAGGAATCGGCCCAAGGTACGGTCGTCCTTGTAGTCCAGCACGCGCACCCCGGACTCGCACACGGGACAGGTCTTGGCGGGCCGTCTCATGCTTCATCCTCCTCCAGCTCCTCCACCTCGGGCGCGATCACTGCGGCGGCGGTCGGCGCTGCCTCTGGCCTGGCCGGGAGGCCTTCGGAGACGACCACCAGGTAGCGCAGCACGCCCTCGTCGAGCTTCACCGCACGCTCGTACTCCGGCAGCAGGTCCGCCGCCGTCTCGAACTGCGCCACGACGTAGTGGCCTGAGTCGCGCTTCTTGATCGGAAACGCCAGGGTGCGCTTGCCCCAGTGCGCCACGTTCGTGACGCTCCCCTTGCCGTCCTTGGTCAAGAGGGCGTGGAACTTGTCGAGCCGTTCCGTGATCGCGGGCTCTTCTAGGGCGCTGTCGAAGATGTATACCGTCTCGTACCGACGAGTCATGCCACCTCCCTTTGGTCTGGAGCGACCCGACACTGGTGCGGCGCCGGGTAGGGGATTTGTGGGGCGGAAACATAGGCCGGGGTGGGAGCCGGCGGTAGGGGCTCTGGTCGTGGGGCAGCGGTGCGAACCGTAATGGCTCGGGCCTCAAGGGCCCCTAGTGACCCTCCTCACAGACGCACGCCGCCAGGGCCTGCCGCCCGTTTGATGCGAAATTGATGCGTGGTGACTACGATCACAGGCCGGGCAGCTGCGGCCAAGCATTCGTTGAGTAACGACTTGTCCCCCCCGGCGTCACAGGGCGGCGGATCATGGCATCGGTCTTGCTCAGCTGTAGGAGTGCAGCGGCAGTTCACCCGGCACCAGATGTCCGGGAGCATCAATGACCGAGGGAAGGCACCATGCAGGCAGTCGGGCGTTCGGTTCTCACGCGAGGAGGGCGTGTCGTCGTGGCGACGGCAGGCCTGATGGTGCTGCTCGCGCTGCAGCCCGAATCGGTACGCCTGGTGGAGCCGGCGGCGGCGGGCCTGGCGCCGAGCGCGAGGGCCGTCCGCACCCTCATTATCTCCGAGCAGGCACGTCGCTACCTCGCGCTCCAGTACCGTTCGTTCCCGACCGAGTTCATGGGGTGCATGATCGGTGAGGTGCGCGGGTCGACCGTGATTGTGCAGCGCGTCGCGCCGGCAGACGTCGATCCCCCGCAGTCGACCGCGACGCACGTCGTGCCCAAGCAGACCTGCGAGCAGGCCGGGTGGACGGGCACGGTGGGAATGATCCACAGCCACCCGAGCGGCGAGCGCTGCTGGTATTTCTTCCCGGGCACCCAGGTCGCCAGCTCCGACGGGCAGTCGTTCCTGCGGCAGCCCTACCCCGTCGACGCGATCATGTGCGGCGACGACGTGGTGTGGATCGCACGCAACATGGTGCAACAACAGGTGCCGCTGACTGATCAGAGCAAGCGGGCGAACGTGACACGCGAGCAGCCGCGCGGCAACCGGGTGCATGCGGGCTCGGCCAGCCGCACGGGGGTGGACGAGTAGGGCTGGCACTCCCCGATGGCCCGCGTGTACGATACCATTGTGAAACGCCGGCCTCTGCTGCAGCGTCCGCTGTACCCGCTGTCCCTCGTTCTGATCGGCTGGACTCCCCTCCTCATGCAGGCGCAAGAAGACTCCGCCCGTCTCGCGGGTACGGTGCGGTCATCCATCAATGGCCTACCGATCGCCGCCGTGATGATCGCGGTGCGGGGGACTCAGCTCTTCGACGTGAGCGATTCCGCTGGAGCATTCGCGCTCACGGGCCTCCCCTCCGGTCACCAGATCGTTCGCATCCTGTACCGTGACAGCGTGTCGTACGAGCAGAAGATCGATCTCAAACGCGGGAAGACGCTGACACTCTCGGTGCTACTCGATATGGACGCGGTCGAGCTGGCGCCGATCGTCGTCGAGGCGCGGAGCCTCCGCGCCGAGCGGAGCCTGGCGGGGTTTTACGACCGCAAGAAGTGGGGGTTCGGCCGCTTTTACACGTTCCGCGACTTGCAGCGCCGTAGAAGCTGGACGCTGCGATCGCTGCTCGGCGAGGCTGGCGTGCAGATACGCTGCGGACGGGGGTACTGCCTGCCAGTCAGTTGGAGTGGGACCCGCTACTGCGTGATGTCGCTGTTCATCAACGGCATGCGGCTGGCCTCCGACGACATGGACGTCATCCAAGTCGACGACCTGGCCGGCGTGGAGCTGTACAAGCGTGGGTTCGATGTCCCTATGGAGTTCCGGTATGGCTTCGGGGAGAATTGCGGTGCCGTCCTGATGTGGCGCCGGTCCTAGACGTTGAAGCGGAACAGCAAGATGTCTCCGTCTTGTACGACGTAGTCCCGCCCCTCGGAGCGCACGAGGCCCTGCTCGCGCGCCGCCTTGTAGGATCCCACCCGTACGAACTCCTCGTATGCCACGGTCTCGGCGCGGATGAAGCCGCGTTGAAAGTCCGAGTGGATCTCCCCCGCGGCGGCGAAGGCGGTCCCACCCCGGTGCATTGTCCAGGCGCGCACCTCGTTCTCGCCCACGGTGAAAAAGGTCTGCAGCCCGAGCAGGTGATACCCGGCATGGATCAGGCGGTCGAGCCCCGGCTCCCGGACGCCGGCACTGGCGAGGTACTCGCCGCGCTCCTCACCCGCTAGCTCCGCGAGCTCGGCCTCGAACTTGGCGGAGAACGGAACGATCTCCGCCTCTTCGTGGTGCGACTGCACTGCGGCGCGCAGCCGGTCGATCCACTTTCCGCCGCCCGCCGCGAGATCGTCCTCGTCGACGTTGGCGGCGTAGAGAATCGGCTTCGCGGTGAGCAACCCGAGCTGACGCAGGAACCGAATGGCGTCCTCGGTCTCGCCCGCCTCGCGGGCCCCGCGGCCGGCGTTGAGCTCCGCCAGCACGCGCTCCAGCACCACGACTTCGAGCTGCGCCTCCTTGTCGCCCGCGCGCGCGGTCTTGCGCGTCTTCTCGAGCCGTCGTTCGACGACGCCCAGGTCGGCGAGCGCGAGCTCGCTCGTGATCACGTCGTGGTCGCGCACCGGGTCCACGGGTCCCATCACATGCACGACGTCGGGGTCCTCGAAACAGCGGATCACATGCACGATCGCGTCGACTTCGCGAATGTGGGACAGGAACTGGTTTCCGAGTCCTTCGCCCTGCGAAGCGCCCCGCACCAGCCCCGCAATGTCCACGAACTCAACGACCGCGGGGACCTTCTTCTTCGGTCGAACGAGCTCGAACAGTCGATCGAGGCGATGGTCGGGCACCTCCACGACGCCCACGTTGGGCTCGACTGTGCAGAAGGGGTAGTTCTCCGCTGCCGCGGCCTTGGAGGAGGTGAGGGCGTTGAACAGGGTCGACTTGCCGACATTGGGGAGACCGACGATGCCGAGGCGCAGCACTCACTTGATCCCTTCCCGTACCCAGCTGGTCACCGCACCCACCATCTGAGGCATGAGCGTCTCGACCTGCTCGACTTGCTCGGGCGTGAACGGCGCGAGCACGTATTCCGACCAGTCGCCGGCGCCCTCGGGGAGCGGCCCCACGCCGATGCGGAGGCGGGCGTACGCTTGCGACTGTAGTGCGGCCTCGATGCTCTTCAAGCCGTTGTGACCGCCCGACGAGCCGTCAGCGCGGAGCCGGAAGGTGCCGCACGGAATCTGAAAATCGTCCACGAGGACCAGCAAATCGGTGGTCGGGTTGAAGGCAGGGTCGGCGCGGAGCGACGCCAGCGCGGCGCCGCTCCGGTTCATGGACGTGGTGGGCTTGAGCACCCGGACGGGCACGCCGTCCACTGATCCTGCGCTGACCCGCGCGCGCTCGCCACGCCGGAATGAGGGCAACTCCCAGTGGGCGACGAGCGCATCGGCAAGCCAGAAGCCGGCATTGTGGCGCGTCGCGGCGTACTCCGGACCGGGGTTGCCGAGGCCGACGACGGCGCGCAGGGATCAGCTCTCTTTGCCGCCCTTGGGCTTCTCGGCCTTCTCGGGTTTCTCCGGCTTCTCGCCCTTGGCTGGGGCAGCCGGGGCGCCCTTCGCCTCCGGTTTCGCGGCACCTTCGGCCGCGCCCTCGCCCTCCTCCTCCTCGCCCTCGCGCACCTTGCGGATCAGCTCGGGCTCGGCGACTTCGGCGGCGGCCTCAGGCGCGGGGGCCGTCACCTCTTCGGCCCGCGGCGGCACCACCGTGGCGATCGTGAGGTCCGCCAGGGTGAGGATCGTCGCGTTTGGGATGTTCAGCTCCCGCACGTGCAGGGAGTCGCCGATCTTGAGGGCTGTGACGTCGAGCTCCACGCGGTCCGGGATGTTCTCCGGCATCACCTCGATCTCGACCTCGCGCGTCACCTGGTCGAGCACGCCGCCGGCGTTGCGCACCCCGTCGGGGTTGCCGACCAGGTGCACGGGCACCTTGAGCTTGACCTTCTCCTCGGCGTGGATCTCGTAGAAATCCACATGGATGATGTCGGGCCGGATGGGGTGGCGCTGGATCTCGCGAATCAGCGTTTTGGTCTTCTTGCCGTCCACCGCGAGCTCGATGATCGTGCTCGCGGGCTCGACTCCCGTGAGCGCCTTCTCGAGCGCCTTCGCTTCCACCTCGAGCGGCTGGGCCTCACGCCCGTGCCCGTAGATGACGGCGGGGACCTTGCCCTGAAAGCGCGCCTGCCGGGCAGCGCCCTTGCCGGTGGTGGTGCGCGGACTCGCCGCGAGGGAAACGATCTGTGCCATTGCCAGTCCTCAGGTGTCAGACGTCAGTCGAAGAGCGAGCTCACCGACTGGTTCGAGTGCTCGTAACCGATCGCCTTGGCGATCAGTCCCGCGATCGACAGCACCTTCAGCTTCTCGAAGCTTCGCTCCTCGGGGATCCGGATAGTGTTCGTCACCGTCACTTCGTCGATGCACGAGGCCCGCAGCCGCTCGACCGCCGGGCCGGACAGCAGTGCGTGCGTCGCGAACGCGTAGATCTTGCGAGCGCCCAGGCGCTGCAGCGCCACCGCCGCCTCGGTGATCGTCCCCGCCGTGTCGATCATGTCGTCGGGGATGAGGCAGTCTTTGTTCTCGACGTCCCCCACGACGTTGACGACCTCGGCCACGTTCGCCGAGGGGCGCCGCTTGTCGATGATGGCGAGCGACGCGTTGAGTCGCTTGGCGAACCCCCGCGCCATCTTCGCAGAGCCGACGTCGGGCGCGACGACCACCGGATCGTACAGGTTCTTCTGGCGGAAATAGCTCACGAATGCCGGTGCGGCGTACAGGTGATCCACCGGGATGTCGAAAAACCCCTGCAGCTGGTGGGAATGAAAGTCCATTCCCAGCACCCGGTCCGCGCCCGCGTGCGTGATCATGTTCGCCATCAGCTTGGCGCTGATCGCGACGCGGGGCTGGTCCTTCCGGTCCTGGCGCGCGTAGCCGAAGTACGGCAGCACCGCGGTGGTGCGCGCCGCGCTCGCCCGGCGGGCCGCGTCGATCAGGAACAGCAGCTCGATCCAGTTCTCCGCCGGTGGGTTGGTCGGCTGGATGATGAAGACGTCCCGGCCGCGGACGTTCTCATCGATCTTGACGAAGATCTCTCCGTCGGCAAAGCGGCGGATCGTCACCGCGCACAACGGCTGCCCCAAGGTCTGAGCCATCTCCTCGGCGAGCGGCCGGTTGGCCGTCCCGGCGAGGAGCAACAGCTGGCTCCGCGACAGCGTGAGATCCGCCATGTGAGCCCCGCAAAATAGACGGCAAACTGCTGGAAGCCAAGGGGTTGGGGCGCTATTGCTTGGCCGCGGCCGGAGGCGCGAGCGAGCGGCTCGCCGGCGTGAGGCCGTCCACGTCCCACGCGTTCATGCGGTACAGCGCGCCCGCGTCGCCGCCTGCCGCCACGCCACTGGTGCGCCGGATCCAGAAGGCCCCGGGGATGGAGTCGAAGACGAGCGTCACCAGCGTCGTGCCGCGAGCGCCGCGCACGCTCAGGCGGCGCGCCGGCCGCAACGCCCGGGCGGAGTCGGCCTGCGCGGGCGAGGCGAAGCCCGCAGCCGTCACGGCGCGGTACTTCTCGAGCAGCCGGGCGACCGCGCCCGAGTCCGCCGGGGCGCCGTTCAGCTTCCAGGTCTTTCGGGTGCGCTGGACCGTGTAACGGTCCTTGCCGCGCTCGACCGCGATCAGCGCGACGCTGTCCGGCTCGACCGCGGCGATGCGCTTGTCACGCCAGTCGTCCACCGCGCGATCCGCCAGCGACGCCAGCCGGCCGCGCCACAGGTATACGTGGCTGTCGCTGGGCCGGCGCACGTAGGCGCTCGCGTACTCCGAGCCCCGGGCTCCGACGATCAGCCCGAGGAGCGGTCGGCCGCCGCGTCGGACGCGGACCCACCGCCCGGTCGCGCTGTCGACGTTGAGCCGGCCGAACGACGAAGAATCCTGGGCCACGAGCTCCGGCGCCACGCTGTCGCGCAGGGCCAGGAAGAAATCGTTCACGGCGTCGGGCGCGGCGCGGCGGCCATTCACCGTCCAGCCGGCCGCAGACTTGGCGACGACGATCGAATCGGTTCCCTTGACGACGCTGATCGTGTCCACGTCGCTCTGCGCGAGCGCGGGAAAGCTGAGACCGCCGGTGACCGTGTCCGAGCCGTGGGAGAAGAGCTCGGAGCCCCCCCAGAGCAGCAGCACGACGACGAGGGCGAGGGCGATCAACTTCAGGTGCTTTGCGCTCATCCGGCACCCGCCAGCGTCAGCGGCCGGTACGTCTGTCGCGTGAGCTGCCGCCGCCGCCACAATCGCACGGCGCCGAACACGATCAGCAGTACGGGTACTCCGATGATGTTGCCGTACTTCACCGCCTGGCGCATGGTGACGCTGGTGAAGACCAGGGGCGGGGGAGCACGGTTCTTCGAGCGAATGGCGATCAGCGCCTCGTCCTGCGCGAGCCAGTCCACCGCGTTCTGGACGAAGACGATGTTGTCCGGCGAGTTCTGCGCGTAGCGGTCGCTCGCGAAGTCCGCGCTGCCCACGACCACCACCCGGCCGCGCACGGCGCCGGAGCTGTCGCGGGTCACAGGATTGACGAGCGCGGCCAGGACCCGGGGGCGCAGGCTGTCGCGCCGGAACTCCCGCGACGGATCGAGGAACGCGGTCGTCTCCTGCACGCCGCCCGCCCGACTCGTTACCAACAGCGGGGTGACCGCGCCCTTCAGCGCCTGGGTCGTGTCGATGCTGCTCGACCAGGGCAGTAGCACGCCGTCGATTTCGGCGTTCATGGGCGTGGCTTTGGTGCTCGCCGCTTGCACCCAGAGGGGGTAGGGCAGGAGCACTTGCCCGAACTGCGTCTGAATCGCGACGCGCGCGTTCGAGGCGAGGTCGTAGACCATGTCAGACCGGACGGATACGCCGTATGGCTTGAGCAGCTCGTTCCAGCCCACGAGCCGCGAGAACGAGAACGGCCCCTGCGGCGAGCGCTCCATGCCGCTGGCCATGAGAAGCAGGCTCCCGCCGCGGTCGAGGAACGCCCTGAACGTCCCGGCCTGCGCGCCGCGCAGCGAGTCGGGAGTCCCGGCGAAGATCAGCACCTTCACGTCGGGCGCGATCGTGCTGTCCGAGAGCGAGACCGAGCGGACGGTATAGGTTCGCTCGAGCTGCTGCCGCAGCGCGTCGAAGGACCGCCGCGCCTGCGGCGGTGTTTGCTGCTCCGTGATCTCGCCGAACCCGATCGCCGGCTTGGCGGTCGTGGTGAGGGAGCGGATGTCGGACGTGAGGCGGTACTCGAGGTCGTTCGTTTGCTGCACGAAGGGGATCGTCTTGACGCCGTCGGCGTATCGCACCGCGACGCCGAGGTAGCCTTCCTTCACCTGGAGCTCGCTCTTGCCGAGCACGTTGAACTGTACCGCTGGAATGCCCACGGTGCGCGCCTCGCGCAGCGCGGCGCTGTCGGCCGAGGGGTCCTGCACCACGAGCTTCACCCGGCCGCGGCCGGCGGTGCGGTAGTCGCGGAGCAGATCGTCCAGGTCGCGTTTCAGGAACGCCACTTCGGGCGGCAGCGCGCTCGACGCGAACAGCTTGATGGTCACGATGTCGGGCAGCGCGCCGAGGATCCGCTTCGTCGCGGGCGCGAGCGTGTACGACCGTCCCGGCGTCAGGTCGAGCCGGCCGCCGATGTGGCGCCCCAGCAGGTTCACGACGATCATCGCCGCCGCGAGCAGCGCCGTCCCGAGGCGCAGGCGCTGCAACGCCGCCCCGCGCGCCGTGAGCTTGCGGCGCATCAGCGCGAAGTAAGCGAGCAGTAGGAAGATGGCGGCGAGCGTCAGGAAGTACACCGCGTCGCGCAGGTCGATCACGCCGCGGTCGATGCCCGTGAAATGCGACAGCACGCCGAGCGACGCGGCGATGGCCCCGAGTCGGGGGGGAAGCCCTACGATCAAGGGATCGAGCCCGACCAGGACCAGCACGAACATCACCGCGACCGCGAGGATGAAGGCGGTGATCTGGTTCGGCGTGACGCTCGAGGCCCAGATGCCCACGGCGGCGAGCCCGGCGATCAGCAGCGCAGCCCCGACGTACTGTGCCACCAGGATCCCGAGCGCGAGACGGGCTCCCACGGCGAGGCCGATCGGGAGTGTCAGGGTGAGGGCGAGCGCGCTGAGGAGGAACAACACCTGACCGGCGTACTTGCCGAGCAGCAGCTCGAGCTCCGTGATCGGCTGCGCCAGCACGACCTCGAGCGTGCCGCTGCGACGGTCCTCGGCCAGGGCGCGCATCGTCACGGCGGGCGCGAGGAACAGGAGCAGCCACGGCAGCAGATCGAGCATCGGCCGCAGCGACGCGACGCCGTACATGTCGACCTCGCGAAAGAACAGGAAGCCGTTCACGCCGGTGAACACGACCAGCAGGATGTACGCGGTGGGGTGATCGAACAGCGCCCGGAGCTCGCGCCGGGCGATCGTCACGATGGCGTTCATGCGTCGGTCGCGTCGCCGCGGGTGAGCTGGCGGAACAGCTGCTCGAGACTGGCGCGCTCCTCGTGCAGCTCGTACAGCGTCCAGCCGCGGGACTTGGCGAGCCCGAAGATCTCGGGCCGGAGGTCCGTGCCGCCGTCCGCGGTGAGCGTGACCGCGACCCGACCGTCCGCCGCGCGCCCCGGCTCGACGTGGCGAACGCCCGGCAGCTCGCGGAGCGCCTCGGCGACGCCTGTCCCGGCGGCTTCGACGGCGATCGCGACGGCACCCTCCGCCTGCTGGATGAGGCGATCCACCGGGCCATCCGCGACGATCTTACCGCGACTGATGACCAGCAGCCGCGAGCAGGTGTGCTGCACCTCGGACAGGACGTGCGTCGACAGGATCACCGTGCGGTCCCTGCCGAGCGTCCCGATGAGGCGGCGGATCTCGACGCGTTGGTTCGGGTCGAGGCCTTCCGTCGGCTCGTCCAGCACGAGCAGGTCGGGGCGGTGCAGCATCGCTTGCGCCAGCCCGACGCGCTGACGGAATCCCTTCGAGAGCTCTCCGATCGGGCGGTAGTAGACGCTCTCGATCCCGGTGCCGGTGATCGCGGCGTCGAGCGCCTGACGGCGCGTGAGCCCCGCGAGCTCACGCAGGTCGGCGATGAACGCGAGGTAGTCGACCACCAGCATGTCGTCGTACTGGGGGTTGTTCTCGGGCAGGTAGCCGATGCGGCGCTTGGCCTCGCGCGCCGCGTCGGCGAGGGGCACGCCGTCGAGCCGGATCTCGCCCGAGTCCGGCTCGTAGAACTGCGTGATCATCCGCATCGTGGTGGATTTGCCGGCACCGTTGGGGCCGAGGAACCCGACCACTTGTCCCGGATCGACCGCGAACGACACGCCGTCGACGGCGGTCACGTCGTCGAAGCGCTTGGAGACACGTTCTAATGAAAGCAAAGACATGGGGCGAGTGTGTGGAGTACTCGGGGGAAGATGCTAATCAACAACGGCCGGGTTGTTCAAGCCCCCGCCTCCCCCCGCGTCGGGCGTTGCAGATCCTTACAGGGATTTCAAAAACGCGATCAGGGCGTTTCGGTCGGCTGGGGGCAGGGCCTTGAACCGGTCGCGGGCGCCGGACGCCTCGCCGCCGTGCGCCTCGATCGCCTGACCGAGTGTCGTGTCCCGCCCATCGTGCAGGAACGCCTTGGCGTCCCGGAGGTCGAGCAGCGGCTCGGTGCGGAACTCGGACGGGGTCGCCAGGCCCATGCAGACGTCGGCGAGATCGGGGCCCATGTCGTGGAGCAGCAGGTCGGTGTAGGCGGGGAACTCCTTGTTCCGCAGGGCGGGGACCGGGCTGTCACCTGTCTGCAGGGTCGGCACGTGGCAAGCGGCGCACCCGATCTGGGAGAACAGCTCCCGGCCTCGCCGCCCCTCCCGGGCCAGCTTGAGAGGGGTGGGAGGGGCGAGGAAGCGCACGAAGGCATCTGTGAGATCGAGCTGTTCCTGGGCGATCTCGGGCTCGGGGACGGGATCCACCCCCGCGGGGATCGGCTTCCCACCGACCGTCTCCTCGGTCCGCACCGCCGGATTCGTCACCCCCATCTCGGCGCTGAATGCGCCGGCGTTGAACTCGTCGAGCGCCGGCACGAAGCCCTTGCGGCCGAAGCGGCCCAGCCGACCGTCGGTGAACCGGTTGGGGCGACCGGAGATGCCGTCGTGGTTCTTGTCATCGGGGTCGGCGTAGGCAAGGATGACCGACTCGGGCACGGCGTCGAGCAGACCGCGGCCGAAGACGACCGGTGTGGTGCGCAGCGCGCGTGCGGTGGCGGACGGTGGGAACGGCTCGGAATCGATCCCGAGCGCTTGCTTGAGCGCGGGGGTCGTGTGGCGCTGGATGACGAACCCCCCTTCCTCGACGAGCGGGTCGCATACGCCGCCCTTGAACGCCGTTGCGTGCAGCTCGACTTCGTCGCCCCGGCCGCCCTTCGCCGGATCTTCGTGGCACTCGCCGCAGCTGGTCGAGTTAAAGAGTGGGCCGAGCCCCTTCTCCGGCGTGAAGATGCTGTCGAAGACCACCTTGCCGTGCGCGAAGCGATCCTGCTCCGCGCGGCTGAGGCCGCCCACCGGGTCGCCCGGTTTGAGCGGCCTCTGGCAGCCGCCCGCGAGCAACAGCACCGCGGCGGCTGCGCAAGCGCGCGCCGGCGTCACGGCGCGCGCCTCTTCAGCTCGATCTTGTCGGCGACGAGGCCGGTGGCGGTGAGGCGGCAATCGGCGCGCACCACGTCGCCGGGCTGCAGATCGCCCAAGGCGATGGCGGCACCTTCTCCGAGCACGGCGGTCGCGGGCTGCGTGCGCATGTGCACCAGTCGCATGGCCTCCCCGACGCCGATGATGATATCCACGGTGCCGTTCTTCACGGTGTGCACCGTGCCCTGGTAGGTGTACGGCAGCTCCCGCTGCGCGGACAGCGCCGCGGCAGGAGTGAGCAAGACGGCGGCCAGCGCAACCGAACGGGTGACATATCTCACGCGAGGCTCCCGGGTTTGATACCCGCCGCATAGTAGGCGGGCTGGGGCCGGCGCGTCAATGGTGCGCCGGCGCTACGGCGCCAGTTTCTCGAGCTGCTCCGCCGCCCGGTTGATCAGGTCCGTCTCGGCGCCGAGCGCCCGGGCAACGCGCGGGATCTGCGCGTCCGCCTCCTTCCAGCTCTTCTGCTCGATCGCCTCGCGCACGCCGGGCAGCGTCTTGACGCCGTACCCTGTGTAGAAGCCGGGCGCGTACACCTGATGGCGGTACCACGGCCGGCGCGGCAGCCCGTCGGCGATCGTGAGCGCGCGCTCGCTCTGCAGCAGCGTTGCGTTCAACGCTTTCACCTCGGGCTTGGCAAGTGCCGCGCCGCCGTTCGCGTCGGCTCTGCCGAGCGCCTTGTCGTAGCGGTCCGCGGCGTGGGTCAGGGCGTCGACCGCGTTGTCGAGCTCGGCGAAATTCAAGTACGGCGGGATCGCTTCCTTCGCCGGCGGCACCAGGGGCTCACGCGGGTCGTTCGTGGCGCCGAACACGCCTTCGTCGATCTGACGGTTCTGCTCGCGGACCGAGTCTTGCGTGTCCTTCAGCAGCTTCTCGACCTCGCGCGCGTAGCGTCCGACGGTCTCGGCGAGTGCGGTGAAGTCGTACGGTAGCAGATCGGCGTCGGCCAGACGCATCACTGCCGTCCCCACCGTCTGAGCGAGGGCGCGGCCGTACACGAACGACGTGTCGTCGAAGGTCGTGTACCATTTGAAGTCGTCGTAGATCGAGTGGTAGATGCCGCCGCCGTCCTCGCCGCCGTAGCCCAAGTTGAGCGATGCGATCCCGACGTGCTGCAGGAACGGCGTGTAGTCCGAGCCCGAGCCGAGCGCCCCGATGCGGAGATCGGCGCGGCGGCGCGCTTCATCCCTCGCTTCCGAGGTGCGGGCCGTCGCGATGGCGCGGAGCTGGTTCCGCTTCCAGACGGTGAGCTTCGTCTCGGGGTCCTCGATGTCCCGCGCCACGTCGTTGATGAACTTCTCGAGGGTGTGGGAGCCCGCGAGGGCGAGGTAGCCCCGGCCGTTGGTGTCGCTGTTCAGGTAGGCGACCGCCTTGTGCGCCAGCTCGTCGGCGTGTGCCTCGACCCACTCGGTCGAGCCCAGCAGCGCGGGCTCCTCACCGTCCCAGGCGGCGTAGACGATTGTGCGGCGCGGCTTCCAGCCCTGCTTCAGGAGCTCGCCGTAGGCGCGCGCCTCCTCGAGCAGCGGCACTTGGCCCGAGATCGGGTCCTCGGCGCCGTTCACCCAGGCGTCGTGGTGGTTGCCGCGGATGATCCACTCGTCTGGGGCGCCCGCGCCCGGAATGCGGGCGATCACGTCGTACAGGGGCTTGAGGCTCCAATCGGACTTGACCCGCAGATGCACCTTCGCCGGCCCAGGCCCGACGTGGTAGGTGATCCCGAGCCCGCCGCGCCACTCGTCGGGCGCCATCGGGCCGGCGAGCGCCGCGAGCAGCGGCTGGGCGTCGCCATAGGAGATCGGTAGGACGGGGATCTTGGTGATCGTCTGAGCGTCGCCGATCGCCAGGCGCTTTGCGTCCTTGGTCGCGCCCACGCCGGGCGTGAGGGGGTCGCCCGGATACACCGGCATGTCCATCACGCTGCCGCGCTGCACGCCGTCCCGGGGCCGCCACGGCCC
>DASPXE010000092.1:0-6113 GCA_035637455.1 Gemmatimonadales bacterium | reverse complement strand
GTTGCCGTGCTGGGCACGAACCTCGATGTGGTCCTGCGGGCGGTCGCGCGGGTGAACACCGTGCTGGCCGTCGTCGCGCTCGCCGCGGTGGTGACCCTCGGGCTGTGGATTTGGCGCCGCCTGAGGCGTTAGAAGCCCGGGTGGTACCCGACGCGCTCCACCCGAATCCGGTACAGACTTTTGCCCGCGCCTTGGACCGCGCCGGCTGCCTGTGCGAGCACCAGTAGCAGCGAGATCACTTCACCTCCTTCGTGAGGTTGAGACCAGCGTCGAGCGCCGCCACGATCCGATCGACGTCATACACGCAGCCGGCCCAGGTGCCGCCGCTCGCCCGCTGCAGGGCTGCCCAAAGACGCGTGTCCGCCGGCAGGGCGGCGTGGGGCGCGAGGTCGGGGTGCGGGCTCCGCTGCCCGAGCAGCGCGGCGCACGCGGCCGCGTCGAGCGGCTGCCCCGCCGCTCCCACGAGGTCGACCGAGCCGGTGAGCGTGCCGCGGTCGATCACAATCTCGATCAGGTCGTCGTCGCGCACCCGGCCGATCGGGCCGCCGCACAGCGCCTCCGGCCCGATGTGGCCCACGCACGCACCGCTCGAGAACCCGGAGAAACGGCCGTCGGTGAGGAGCGCGACCTGCTTCCCCCAGGGGAGATATCTGAGCGCGGTGGTGATCTGCGCAGTCTCCTGCATCCCAGTGCCCGACGGCCCCGTCCCGATCAGCACGATCACGTCTCCCGGTCGGATCGGCCGCTCGCTCGCTCCTTTCACGGCCCGAATCGCGTCGCGCTCGTCGACGAACACGCGCGCGGGCCCGCGGTGGCGGTAGACCTGATCGTCTCCCACAACGGAGGGGTCGAGCGCGGTGGCTTTGATCACCGCCCCCTCGGGCGCCAGGTTCCCGACCGGGAACACGACGGTGCTGGTCAGGCCGGCGCGGCGCGCGGCGTCTGGACCCATGATGACGTCGTCGGGAGCGACCGCCGCCGCCGCGGCAAGCCGCGCCCGCGCCTCGCGGCGCCGGTCGCTCGTCTCCCACCAGTCGAGCGTCGCATCGAGCGTGTCGCCCGTGGCCGTAACCACGTCGCCGTGCAGCAGGCCCATGCGGCGCAGGTGCAGCATCACCTCGGGCACACCCCCGGCCATGAAGACCTGCACGGTCGGATGGCCGCGCGGGCCGTTCGGCAGGGCATCGACCAGGCGCGGCGTGGCCCGATTCACGCGGCTCCAGTCGTCCACCGTGGGCGGCGGGAGCCCCGCTGCATGCGCAATCGCCGGAATGTGCAGCACCAGGTTCGTCGACCCGCCGAACGCCGCGTGCACCAGCATCGCGTTCTCGATCGCGTGCGGGGTGAGGATTCGCTTGATCGGAATCGCCAGCGAATGAAGGCGCAGTAGGGCGAGGGCCGAGCGGCGGCCCAGCTCGAGCCACACCGGCTCACCGGACGGCGCCAGCGCGCTGTGCGGTAGCGCTAAGCCGAGCGCTTCCGCCACGACCTGCGAGGTCGCCGCGGTCCCCAGGAATTGGCAGCCGCCGCCGGCCGAGCCGCAGGCGCGGCACCCCATGGTGGCCGCGTAGTCGAGGCTCACAAGGTCTTGGGCGAAGCGCGCGCCCAGGCTCTGCACCTGGCCCGCGTCCTCGCTCCCGACCGCCGGCAGCGTCACCCCGCCCGGAACGACCACGCCGGGCAGCGCGCCACATCCAGCGAGCGCGAGCATCGTCGCGGGCAGACCCTTGTCGCACGTGGCGACGCCCATCACCCCCGATGCCGTGGGGAGGGAGCGGATCAGCCGGCGCATCACGACGGCCGCGTCGTTGCGATACGGCAGGCTGTCGAACATTCCCCTGGTCCCCTGGGTGCGGCCGTCGCACGGGTCGCTGCAGTACGCGGCAAAGGGGATCGCCCCCGCGGCGCGCAACGTCTCGGCCGCCGCCCGGACGAGGAGCCCGATCTCCCAGTGCCCGGTATGGTAGCCAAGCGCCACCGGGCTCCCGTCCTCGCTCCGCAGACCGCCGTGGGTGCTGACGATGACGTATTGCGGGCCTTCGAGGGCGGCGGGGCTCCAGCCCATGCCCACGTTCTGCGTCAGACCGAACAGGTTGCCACTCGGCTCTTCGCGCAGCATGTCGGGCGTGAGGGGCAGTCGGCCCGCCGGTCCTGCACCGGCGAGCCGCCCCGCGGCGACGGCGCTGGCCGAGCCGAGCACCGCGTCGAGCGGCGGCGCATCGAGCTTGCGGTACATGTTCACAACGCTACCGCAGCGGCAGCAGGAGCGCGAGCACGACGGTCGTCACCATGGCTGTGACGCCGACGAGGGCGAGCACGGGAGTCCACGACTTGAGGGTCTCCATCTCCGTCACTCCTCCCATCTTCGAAAACAGCCAGAACCCGCTGTCGTTCATCCACGTCCCGACCAGCGACCCGCTGGCAATCGCGGTCGCGACATACACGGAGTGAAAGGGAAGAGCGCGACCGTTCGCTGGCAGCATGGCCGCCAGCATCGCAGCGGTCGTGATCATCGCTACGGTGCTCGAGCCTTGGGCGATTTTGATCAGGCTCGCGACCCCGAACCCGAGGAACAGAAAGATCATGCCGGAGCCCGTCCCCGACGCGGCCCCCCCCGACTGCCCCACGAAGGCCCGCTCGATCACGGGCCCGATCCCTGTGGCCTGCAGCGCGACCCCGAACGCGCCGCTCGCCGCAATGATCAGGATCATCACCCCGGCGCTCATCAGGGACATGTCCACCATCTCCGCGAGGTTGGCCCGGCTCACCCCGCGCTGCCGCGCGTACACCCACATCGCGACCGCCGCGGCCACGAGCAGTGCCAGGTTGGGGTTCCCTATGATCGCGGTGTAGGGCGCCAGAGCCGACCACAGCGCGAGGTGCACTCCCGGTCGTGCCGTCATGGACACCACCACCGTGTGCGCCGAAATGAGGAGCACGGGCAGGATGATGGGCAGGAGTGAGGGAACGAGACCGGGAAGCGGCTGCGTAGCCGCCGCCTCTACGGCACTCGTGCCAAGGGCGGGGGCGGCGGGGGCTCGCGGCACCACGGGCATGCGACGGTCCACCCAACCCGCGAACAGCAGCCCGACCCCGGCCGCCGGCAGCGCCACGACGATACCGACCAGGACCATGGTACCGAGGTCGACTCCCAACGTGCCGGCGATCGCCAGCGGCCCGGGAGTGGGCGGGACCAGGGTGTGCGTCGCCCCCGCGCCCGCCGCAATGGCCAGGAGGTACTTGAGATAGTTGCGGTTGGTGCGCCCGTACATCGAGCGGGCCAGGGGGACCAGCAGATAGAAGACCGTGTCGAAGAACACCGGGATCGACAATACGTAGCCAGTGGTGCACAGGGCCGTCGCGCCTCGCTTCTCGCCCAGCAACGACAGGAATGCCTGGACGATCCGGTCCGCCGCCCCGCTGTCCATCATCGCTTTACCGATGATCGCCGCCAGAGCGATGACGACCCCGACGGTGCCTGCCGTGCGGCCGAAGCCCTCCGCCACGCGAGCGATCTTCACCGCGGGCTCACCGGGAGCCAGCAAGCTGACCACGATCGCGGCGCTGATCAGCGCCAGGAACGCGTTCAAGCGGAGCAGGACGATCCCCGCGAGGATCGTGGCCATTCCCACCAACAGGATCAGCAACGGATGCATGGGCGCCAGCAGGGTAAAGGACGATTCGACGGCTTGACAATGTACGAATGGAAACGAAGTATCGCTGGACCATCATCCCTGACCGGAGAGCCATGCAGGACGCGTACACGCCGCAGCCGGAGCATCATTTCACGTTCGGTCTCTGGACGGTGGGGAACCCGGGCCGCGATCCGTTCGGCGAGCCGGTCCGCGCGCCGATCCCGCCCGCCCGAATCGTTCACAAGCTCGCCGAGCTGGGTGCCTACGGCGTGAACCTGCACGACAACGACCTCGTGCCGGTGGACGCCGCCGCCCGCGAGCGCGACCGGATCGTGCGGGAGTTCAAGTCGGCGCTCCAGGCCACCGGCCTCCGGGTTCCGATGGCGACGACGAACCTGTTCTCCGACCCCGCCTTCCGAGACGGTGCGTTCACCAGCCACGACGCGCGGGTGCGCGCGTACGCCCTGCAGAAGACCTTGGCGGCCATCGACCTGGGGGTCGAGCTCGGCGCCTCCATGTACGTCTTCTGGGGCGGCCGCGAGGGGGTCGAGACGAATGCCGCCAAGGACGCGCGTAGCGCGCTGGGATGGTACCGCGATGCCATCAACTTCCTGTGCGATTACGTCCGCGCGCAGCGCTACGACTTGAGATTCGCCCTGGAGGCGAAGCCCAACGAGCCGCGCGGCGACATCTTCCTCCCCACGACTGGCCACATGCTGGCGTTCATCTACACGCTCGATCACCCCGAAATGGTCGGGCTCAACCCCGAGGTGGCACACGAGCAGATGGCCGGGCTCGACTGCTCGCATGCCGTGGCGCAGGCGCTGGACGCGGGCAAACTGTTTCACATCGACCTGAACGGGCAGAAACAGGGACGCTTCGATCAGGACCTGCGGTTCGGGAGCGACGACCCCAAGGGAGCTTTCTTCCTCGTGAAGCTGCTCGAAGACGCGCGCTGGCCGGGGATGCGGCACTTCGACAGCCACGCCTATCGCACGGAGGACGAGGACGGCGTCTGGGACTTCGCCTCCGGGAGCATGCGCACCTACCTGATCCTGAAGGAGCGGGCCGAGCGCTTCAACGCCGATCCGGAGATTCAGCAGCTCCTGGCCGAGCTGCGGACCCGGGGCGGGGAACGCATCATCTTCAGTGCCGAGCGGGCCCGCGCGCTCCAGGCCGAGACGTTCGACCTCCCGGCGATCCGGCGGCAGGGATACGCCTATGAGCGGCTTGACCAGCTCACCATGGAGCTGTTGCTGGGCGTGAGATAACGTGGCCGACGCACTCTTCCTGGGCCTGGACGTCGGCACCAGCGGGGTCAAGGCGCTCCTCGTGACCGAGGCGGGCGAGGTCGAGGCCACGGCGACGACGCCGCTCACCCTGAGCACCCCCCGCCCCGGCTGGGCGGAGCAGCATCCGCACACGTGGTGGGACGCGTCCCTCGCGTCCATCCGACAACTGCTCGCCCCCCCCCAGTCCGCGCGGCGCGTACGGGCTGTGGGCATCTCGGGACAGATGCACTCCTCGGTCTTTCTCGACCGGGCCGCGGAGGTGATACGACCAGCCCTGCTGTGGTGCGACGGGCGAACCACCGCCGAATGCGCCGAGATCACGCTGCGCGCGGGCGGCGAGGGGCGGCTGCGCGAGTGGGTATGCAACCCGGCGCTGGAAGGCTTCACGCTGCCCAAGGTGCTGTGGCTCAGGAACCACGAGCCGGCGGCGTTTGCCCGGTTGGCCACGGTTCTCCTCGCCAAAGATTTCGTTCGCTTGCGTCTCACGGGAACACTCGGCACCGAGCCGTCCGACGCCTCCGGCACGCTGATGTTCGACCCCGCGCGGCTACGGTGGAGTCGTGACATGCTGGACGCCGTCGGGCTGCCCGTCTCGCTGCTGCCCGAGGTGGGGGGATCGTCGGAGGTGTTGGGTCACGTCACGCCGGCGGCCGCAGCGCTCACGGGGCTCGTGCCGGGGACGCCGGTAGTAGGCGGCGGCGCGGACAACGCTTGCGGCGCGGCGGGGGTCGGCGCGATCACTCCCGGAGAGGCGGTGGCCAGCTGGGGAACGTCTGGGACCGTGCTCGCGCCGACGGCGGAGCCGCGAGTGGATCCCGCCCTCCGCGCCCACACCTTCTGTCACGTGGCGCCGGGCGTCTGGTACGTAATGGGCGTGGTGCTCTCGGCCGGTGGCGCGTTCGCGTGGTACCGCGATCAGTTCGCCCGTGATCTCATGGGCGCGGACCAGCCCGACGCGCGGCTCACCGAAGAGGCCGCGGCCATTCCCGCCGGCGCGGACGGGGTCACCTTCCTGCCGTACCTGCAGGGGGAGCGGACGCCGCACCGAGATGCCGCCATGCGCGGCGCGTTCATTGGACTCAGCCTGGCGCATTCGCGCGCTCACCTGACCCGGGCCGTGCTGGAGGGCGTCTGCTTCGCGCTGCGCGACTCCGTCTCGATTCTCCAGGAGCTGGGGCTCGCACCC
>DASPXE010000091.1:0-18839 GCA_035637455.1 Gemmatimonadales bacterium | reverse complement strand
GAGGTGCTGTATCACACGACGCCCACACTACTTCCGCCGCCGCCTTGACAGCCCGGCCCTAGGCCAGTAGCATAAGTCCTTCATAGAAAAGGACTTGTGACATCGATGTCGACCCGCCGCCAGGAGGCCCTGGACTACCATTCGCAGGGTCGCCCGGGGAAGATCCAGGTCTCGCCGACCAAGCCCTTCAAGAACCAGCGCGACCTGTCCCTCGCCTACACCCCGGGGGTGGCGGAGCCTTGCCGCGAGATCGCTGGGCGGCCGGAGGAGGCCTACACGTACACGGCGAAGGGCAACCTGGTAGCGGTGGTGACGAACGGGACCGCTGTGCTCGGGCTCGGCAACATCGGGCCGCTCGCGGGAAAGCCCGTGATGGAGGGCAAGGGGATCCTGTTCAAGGCGTTTGCCGACATCGACGTGTTCGACCTGGAGGTCGGCTCGGAGCACCCGGACGACGTGATCCGGTTCTGCCAGCTGCTCGAGCCGACCGTCGGTGGCATCAACCTCGAGGACATCCGCTCGCCGGACTGTTTCTACATCGAGGAGAAGTTGCGGGAGACCCTGTCAATCCCGGTGTTCCACGACGACCAGCACGGGACGGCGATCATCTCGGGTGCCGCGCTCCTGAACGCGCTGGAGGTCGTGGCGAAGGACATCGGGGAAGTGCAGGTCGTGTTCGCCGGCGCCGGGGCCGCGGCGATCGCGACCGCCGAACACTACGTGCAACTCGGCGTCAAGCGCGAGCACATCATGATGTGCGACCAGAAGGGCGTGATCTCGAGCGAGCGAGCCGACCTCGACCCGTACAAACGCCGGTTCGCGCGCCGCACCAAGGCCCGGACGCTCGCCGACGCGCTGCACGGCGCCGACGTGTTCGTCGGATTGTCGGTCGCGGGAATCGTCTCGGGGGACATGCTCCAGGGGATGGCGCCACGGCCGATCGTGTTCGCGCTCGCGAACCCCACGCCCGAGATCATGCCCGATGAGGCGCGGCGCGCCCGGGGTGACGCCATCATCGCGACCGGCCGGTCGGACTTCCCGAACCAGGTGAACAACGTGCTCGGCTTTCCGTTCATATTCCGCGGCGCGCTCGACGTGCGCGCCAAGAAGATCAACGGTGCGATGGAGATGGCCGCGACCCGCGCCCTCGCGGCGCTCGCGAAGGAGGAGGTCCCCGACTCCGTCATGCGCGCGTACGGGCTCGAGCGGCTGCGGTTCGGGCCCGACTACCTGATCCCCAAGCCGTTCGATCCGCGAGTGCTGTTATGGGTGGCGCCAGCGGTGGCGTGGGCGGCGGTCGGGTCGGGCGTTGCGGGGCGTGTCATCGATGTGGACGAGTACCGCGCCCAGCTGGACGCGCGCCTGGGGCGTGCACGGGAAGTGATGCGCGGCCTCTCGACGCGGGTGCAGCAGCAGGAGCCCCAGCGGATCGTCTTTCCCGAGGGGGAGGACCCCCGGATCCTCAAAGCGGCGCGCGTCCTCGCGGACGACGGGATCGCCGCGCCGATCCTGCTCGGCGACCCCGACGTGATGCGCCGCCAGGCCGACGACGCCGGCGTGACGCTCGAGGACATCGCGCTCGCCAATCCGCGGGCGAGCGCGCACGTGGAAACGTTCGCCCAGGAGTTGTGGGAGCGCCGCCGCCGCAAAGGGATCACGCTGCGCGAAGCGCGCGGCCGGGTGCTCGACCCGATGTACCACGCGCTGCTCATGCTCCGCGCCGGGCATGCCGACGCCGTGGTGGCGGGGGTGGAGATGTACTACTCGGACGCGATCCGCCCCGCCCTGGAGGTGATCGGTGCCGGGGAAGGACGCCGGCACGTGAGCGGGATCTACATGCTAGTCTTCGCCCAGCAGACCCTGTTCTTCGCCGACTGCACCGTGAACATCGATCCCGACGCCGACACGCTCGCCGAGATCGCGTCGGTCACCGCCGAGTTCGTGGGGCGGCTGGGCATCGAGCCGCGCGTAGCCATGCTGTCGTTCTCCAACTTCGGCTCCGTGCGCCACCCGGCTGCCGGAAAAGTGCAACAGGCTGTAGCACTGCTGCACGCGCGCGAGCCGAGCCTGCAGGTGGACGGAGAAATGCAGGCAGACACGGCGGTCGTGGAACGAATCTTGACCAAGACATATCCGTTCTCCAAGCTGCGCGGCCCGGCCAACGTGCTGATTTTTCCGAACTTGGACGCCGCGAACATCAGTTACAAGCTGCTCGACCGGGTCGGGGGCGCGCAGGCGATCGGGCCGATCCTCGTCGGCATGGCCCAGCCGGTCCACGTGCTGCAGCGCGGCTCCGAGGTGAACGACATCGTGAACATGGCAGTGATCGCCGCTGTGGACGCCCTGGAGCACGGGCGCCGGCCGACTGCATGACGGCACACGCCACCCGGCCCGCTCAGGAGAGTCAGCGGCACAGCAGCGGACTCGACGCCCTCGGGCTCGCCCCGGAGCATGCCGTTCACTGGAACCTCGTGCCGGCGGCGCTCTACGAGCACGCCGCGCGGCGCGGCGAGGGCGTCATCGCGGAGGGCGGCGCCTTTTGCGCGGTGACGAGCCCGCACACCGGTCGCAGTCCAAACGACAAGTTCATCGTCCGGGACGGCGCGTCGGAGGGGGACATCTGGTGGGGCCGCGTGAACCAGCCGATGTCCCCCGAGCACTTCGCGCGCCTCCATGGGGATGTGGTACGCCACCTGAACGGGCAGGAGCTGTTCGTCCGGGACGTGTTCGCGGGCGCGGACGCGAACTCCCGCACGGCGATCCGGTTCGTGACGCCCAATGCCTGGCAAGCACTGTTCGTCTACAACATGTTCCTGCGCCCCACGGCGTCGGACCTCGCGGCGTTCGCACCGGCCTGGCAGGTGCTGCACGCGCCGGAGATGCACGCCGACCCCGCCATCCACGGCACCAACTCCGCGACGTTCATCGTCATCGGCTTCGCCCAGCGCACGATTCTGATCGGCGGGACGCGCTACGCAGGCGAGCTGAAGAAGTCCATCTTCTCGATCCTCAACTACCTGCTCCCCAAGCGCGGGGTGCTGTCGATGCACTGCTCCGCCAACGTCGGCGAGGCGGGCGATGTCGCGCTGTTCTTCGGGCTTTCCGGGACCGGGAAGACGACCCTGTCGGCCGATCCGGAGCGCGCGTTGATCGGCGACGACGAGCACGGCTGGAGCGACCACGGCGTGTTCAACTTCGAGGGTGGCTGCTACGCGAAGGTGATCCGCCTGTCGCGCGAGGGCGAGCCCGAGATCTACGCCACCACGCGGATGTTCGGCACCGTCCTCGAGAACGTGGTGGTGGACCCGGAGACCCGGACGATCGATCTCGAGTCCGCCGCCATCACTGAGAACACGCGCGCCTCCTACCCGATTCACTTCATCCCGAACCACGTCTCCGGAGCCATGGCGGGACACCCGTCGCACATCGTGTTCCTGACGTGCGACGCGTACGGGATCATGCCGCCGATCGCACGGCTGTCGCCGGCGCAGGCGATGTACCACTTCCTCTCGGGATACACCGCCAAGGTGGCCGGCACCGAGCGGGGCGTGACCGAGCCGAAGGCGACGTTTTCCGCGTGCTTCGGCGCGCCGTTCCTGCCGCTGCATCCCAACGCCTACGCCGCCCTGCTCGGGGAGAAGATCGGGCGGCACGGTGTGCAATGCTGGCTCGTAAACACGGGGTGGACCGGCGGACCGTACGGCGTGGGACAGCGGGTGCGCCTCGGGCTCACCCGCGCCATGGTGCGCACGGCGCTCGCGGGGCGGTTGGATCGCATCCCGACCGCCGCCGAGTCGGTGTTCGGGCTCGAAGTGCCGCTGCAAGTACCGGGCGTGCCCGAGGATCTGCTATTGCCGCGCGGCACGTGGCACGACCCCGCGGTGTACGACGCCCAGGCGGCGAAGCTGGCCCAGCTGTTCCGGCAGAACTTCGAGCAGTTCCAGGACCACGTACACGCCGCCGTCAGAGACGCCGGGCCGCGGGGCTAGCCCACGCGCAGCGATGAGACTCGCGACCCTCCTGATCGTCCAGTTCAGCGTCGTCGGGTGGAACAACGCCCGCGCCCAATGTCCCGATGGCTCCCCACCCCCGTGCCGGAGTGGCCTGGCGCGCGGACACGTCACGATCGACTCCGACGCGGTCGCCATCCTACCGTTCCGCGTAAGGGGCCCGCCCGGCGAAGTCGAGTGGCTGCGCGAGGGTATCGTCGACTGGCTCAACATCGCGCTCGACGGGCTGGCTGGCTGGCGCGTCGTGCATCCGCGTACCTTGCTGCTCCGTGCGCCAGCCCGGGCCGAGCTCATGGACATCCCCGCGGCGTCCCGAACTGCCCGGGAGGTGGGGGCCGCATCCCTTATCGTCGGCAGCGCGTTCGCTAGCGGGACACAGCTCCGGCTGCACGCGGAGCTGTATGACGCGGTCGCCACTAGGCGTCTCGCCACAGTGGAAGCCCGGGCGCCGACCGCAGACCCTGCACCCGGCGTAGACAGCCTCGCCGTCGGCCTGGCCCGCCAGCGCCTGCTCAGTCACCGGCCGACCACGCGCCGCTCCGTCGAGGAATACGCGACGACGTCGCCTCAGGCACTGCGCGCCTATTTGGCGTCAGAACACTTGGCGCGCCAGGGCGCCTGGCAGGCCGCCGCCGACAGCCTCCTCACGGCGATCGGCTACGACTCGACGTTCGGACTAGCGTATTACCGGTTGTACATCGCTGGCACGTTCGGGGCCGTTCCGCGCGGCTGGCAGTCACCGGAGATCATCCGCGCGGCGCTCCGGCACCTCGATCGTCTGCCGCAGCGCCAGCGGGACCTGTTGCTCACCGTGCACGCGCAACAGAGTGGCATTAGGACGGAAGCGATTCGGCGGGCAGACGACCTCGGTCGCCGCTACCCAGACGACGCCGAGGCGGCGTACATCCAGGGAGAGAGCTACTTCCACTTCGGCCTGGCAAGCGGCGAGCGACCAGATGAGGCCCTGGAGCCGTTCGAGCGTGCCCTCGACCGCGATCCCAGCCTGGTGGAGCCGTACAACCACGCGATCGAGCTGCGCTGCCTCGTCGGTGACACCGCGAGGGCGTGGCGTCTAATGACCCGACTAGTCAAGGTCGCCCCGGAGTTCTTCATCGGTCGTGCACTGAACCTCGCCATGCGAGCCGGTCTTCGCGGAGAGGATCCCGCGAACTTGTCGCGGGCGCTGCGGCTCTCGGGCATCCGGGATGCCGAAACAATCCTGGACCGCACGCAGGTTGAGGCTCTACGCGCCCTGGCCGGACAGCCGGGGCGCGCGCTCGCAGTCGCAGATTCATTCGCCGCGCTGATGACGGAACCCGACCTCCCCCAGACCGAGCGGATTCAGGCGCTGCTCCGCCGGTCCCTGTATCACCTTACGCGGGGGCGGTACGCGGAGGCGTGGAAGATGCTGCAACGCGCCGCGACAATCGAGCCCGGCAACCCCGACGTGCTCGCCAGCACTGCCGTGTATGCGCTCGTGACGCGTAAGCACACCGGCGAAGGGCGTGCGGCCGCCGGGCAGCTTGGCGCAGCCGACTCGTCTGCGCCAACGGCCCGGACGCTTGTCGCCTGGGAAGCCGCTGAGGATGGCGACACGGCGAGGCTTGCCACGCTGCTGGGCGTCGGCGAGCCAGCTGGCCCGGCGGACTTCGCCCGTGTCTATCGCGAAGCTCATCGAGCCGGCCTGTGGGGTCTGTTGGACCTCGTGCGCGGGGATACGACCGCTGCCGGTCAGAAATTGGAGGAAGCGTATCGCATCCGGCCATACGGATACCGCGGGCAGGGTATCTTCCCCGGCGTCGGCTACGCCGATATCGCGCTCGATGCATACCTCTCGCTCGCCTGGGCGCAGCTCGAAAGCCGTGTGGTATCCGCGGAGGCGGCCCTGCGGCTGGTCGACGATGCCGCTCTCGTGCCCGATCACGGAATTCCCTACGGGGCCCAGGCGGAGGAGCTGCGGGGGCAGATCGCCGAGCTGCAGCGCGATACGGCCGCAGCGATCCGCGCCTACCGAACCTTTATCGAGCTATGGAGCGACGCCGATCCCGAGTTGCAACCGCGAGTGGCGGCGGCGCGGGCGGCGCGGGCGAGGCTGGAAGGAAGGCGCGACGCGAGGTGAAGCGACGGAGGGTGCCTCTAGGCAGAGGGTCTCCCGTCGGGCACGCGCCCTTCGAGGTCGTTCGCGACCCGCTCTGGAACAACATCCGGCTCGACCCCGAGGCCGTCGCGGTAGTCGACACGGCCGCCGTGCAGCGCCTCCGCTACGTGCGCCAGCTGGGCCATGCCTTCCTCGTCTATCCGGGCGCCACTCACAGTCGCTTCGAGCACGCGCTGGGCGCATACCATCTCGCCCGGCGCGTGCTCTCTCAGCTCGAGGACGCGGGGGACACGCGGCTCGCGCCCGCGGATCGCGTGGGGCTCAAGCTGGCCGCACTGCTGCACGACATCGGCCACTACCCCTTCTCCCACGCCCTGGAAGAAGCCGGGCTGCCGCACCATGAGGTACTGGCCGAGCGGCACCTCGTGAGCGGCGAGCTGGCCGAGCGGCTCGCGGGACTGGGCACGCCGCCACAGCAGCTCCTCGCGCTCATTCGGGGCCGGGGCCGCGGCCCGCGCCCTGAGCCGCTCGCGGGGCTGGTGGCCGGGTCGCTCGACGTCGACAAACTCGACTACCTGTCGCGCGACGCGTGGATGTGCGGCGTCCCCTACGGTGTGATCGACGTCGACCGCCTGCTCATGTCATTGACCGTGGCCGGCGGCCCGGACGGCCGACCGACGCTGGCGCTGCACGAGAAGGGGCTCGCGGCGCTCGAATCCCTGTTATTCGCCAAGTATCAGATGTACCGGAACGTCTACTGGCATCACGCCGTGCGCAGCGCCACGGCGATGTTCAAACGCCTGGTGCGCGACGCGATCGCCGCGCGGCGCCTGGCGACCGATCAGGTGGCGGTGGCCACGGACGACGGGCTGATCTACGAGCTGATGCACGGGGACGCGACCGGCCTCGCCCGCCGGTTGCGCGAGCGGCGGCTCGCGAAACGCGCGCTCGATCTCCCCGCGACCGAGCTGCCGGCGGATGCGCCGGCGTGGCCTGCGGACGACCCCGACCTGCAAGGGCGCGTCGAGGACCGCCTCGCTCGCGAGATCGGCCTCGGACCGGGTGAGCTGTTCCTCGACTTCCCCGCCAAGCCCGACATGCTCGCGCTCGACCTGCCGCTGGTGCGGCGTGACGGCACGGTGACGCAGCTCGCGGGCACGGAAGCCATGGCCCACCTGGGCCTTCCCCGCGTCGCGGCGGAGCTCTACCGTTCGGCCCGGCGGCTACGGGTATTCGTGCTCGGGAGCGCGACCGTGAATGCGAAGGCGATTGTCGAGCTGGTGATGCTGCCGCAGGAAGAAGTGTTGGCCAGGATCAAGGAGCAGCGCCCCTTGATGCGCGGCTGAAGCCGCGGCTCCCCTCTACCCCCGCACCCCCGGCTGGGTGATCTGCGTCGTGTCCGCCACCGCTGCCTCCGCCGAATCGATCCGCACGAGAATGGCGGTGATGTTGTCGAGGCCGCCGTGGCGATTCGCTTCGGTGACGAGCTCGTCCACCTGCTCCTGCGGCATCCGGCTGGCCGTCAAGAGCTCCGCCAGCTGGTGGTCTTCGAGCATGCCCGTGAGGCCGTCCGAGGCGAGCAGAAACAAGTCTTTCGGCTTGACCGTGCCCAAGTAGATGTCGGGCATCACGTCACTGTTCGCGCCCACGCAGCGGGTGATGACGTTGCTGTACGGGTGGGACCGGGCCTGCTCGGGGGTCAGGTAGCCCGCGTCGACTTGCTCTTGCACGTACGAGTGATCCTTCGTGAGCTGGATCAGGTTGCTGTCCCGGAACAGGTACGCCCGGCTGTCTCCCACCTGTCCGATCAGGAAGCGCGTGTGATAGAGCACCAGCGCCGTCACCGTGGTTCCCATGCCGCGCTTGTCGTGCTCGGTGAGCGTGCGCTGGAAGATGGCGCCGTTGGCGGCGCGAATCGCCGTGCGCATCCGATCGGCGACCTGGTCGTCCGAGAGCCCCCGCAGCGACCCGAGCTCCCGGGCCACGAAGCGCACGGCCATCTCACTCGCCACTTCGCCGGCGGCGTGCCCGCCCATCCCGTCCGCGACCACGAAGATCCCCCGGTCGGGGACCATGAGATAGCTGTCTTCGTTGCCCGAACGGATGATGCCGACGTCGGTGCGGCCAGCGCAGGTGATGTGCACGGTCCGTCGCTAGGCCAGCAGGCGGTGCAGGATTGCCGTGAGCCCGGCCGCGGCGAGCAAGAGGACCGCAGCGCTACCGCGGCATCCTTTGCCCTTCTGCTCCGGCGGCTGTTGCGCGGCGGGGCGTTTCGCGCCAGGCCTGGCTTTCGCGGGCGGACGGGAACGCGGCGCCGGCCGCGCCGGAGGGGCGGGCGCGACGGCACGGAAATCCTTCATCACCTGCGTGCCCCCTCCCTTGGCAATCCTCACCGCGTCGTCGCTCGGCTCGAATACCAGCTGCACGTCCCCAAACCGCAACAGCGCGCCGGGCGCCAGGGGGCTCTCCCCTTTCACGCGCTCGCCGTCCACGAACGTCCCATTCGTCGAGTCGAGGTCCACGACCACCCAAACGCCTTCGCGACGCTGCAGTTTCGCGTGCGTCGTCGACACGGACGGGTCGGGGAAGACGATATCGTTGTAATCGGCCCGCCCGATGTTGAACACCGGGGTTCGCACCGGGAGGCGCTGATTCTTGAGCGCACCGCTCTTCACCAGCAAGCTCGCGAGCGGAGCGCCCGGGGATGGGCGCGGTGCATCCTCGACCCCGTGCAGCGTGTCCTTCAGCCGCTCGCCGGCGCCCGGGGGAGGCGCAGCGGGCGCCAGGGGGCCCACGCGGGCGGCTGGGCGAGACGAAGCGGGGGGGCCGGGGGGGCCAGGGGGGGGGCCGGGAGGGCCGGAAGCCGCGGGAGCTCGAACTGGCGCGCCGGTCTGCGGGGGGACGGCCGGCGGCGCTTCAGCGGCCGGCCCCGGTTGAGGGCCGGGGGCGGAGGCGGGCATCACGTCGGCGTAGAAGCGGAAGCTCTCCTCACCGATCCGGATGACGTCGGCACGTTGCAGGATGCGCTGCCCCTGCACACGCTCATCGTTGACGAACATCCCGTTGGTGCTCGAGTCCACCAGCAGGTAGCCTTGGGCGGTCTGGACGATTTCCGCGTGACGGCGCGAGACGTCCTTCCCGGCAACGACGATGTCGCTCCCCGCCTCGCGCCCGAACACCACCGACGTGCTCGTGATCACGTACTCCCGGCCGTCGGTAAGGCTCACCACCCGGCCCCCCGTGTTGGCGGTGGCGCCCGGCTTGCCGGGGGCCCGAACCGGCGCCATCGCCTCCGGCATCTGCACCTTTTGGACGAACTGCGTGCTGCCGGAGCGGCGCTCATCGACGAACGTGAGCTCGTGGCCCCCGACTTCCACCTTATCGCCGTGGAGCAGTGGGGTCGGCTCGGCACCGAGCCGCACGCCATTGATGAGCACTTCGGCTGCCGGTGTGGCTTTGCGGATGACCACCTGCCCGTCCGGCTGCCCCTGGAACATGGCGTGGCGCGGCAACACGCCTGCCCCGGTCAACGGGATCGCGCAGGCCGCGTCGCTGCCCAGCGCCACCTCGCCGACCGGGAGGCTGAACTTCCTGTCACCGAGTTCTAACAGCGGCATGACGCGGAGCCCCTAAGCCGGAAGAGCCAGCGCCGGAAGTTACGCCCGGCGTTGTAACCGCGCAAGGAAACACGGGTTACGCGCGCGGCCGCGGATGGCGAGGCATGCCACAGCGGCGGCATCACGGATCGACGCCCTCGGCCGCGACGGACTCCTCGCGGCCGACCATGCCTCGCTTGAGCCAGTGCCAGAACAGCAACGACCCGACGATCACCGTCGCATAGCTGTTGATGAAGCGCCAGATGAGGGTGTACGTCGGCAGCTCGGGGGGCTGAACATAGATCTGCATCACCGCCGCTGACAACAGCTCGGCCAGCCCCGACGACCCAGGGGTCGGCGCAAAGTAGAGCAGAAAAGTAATGAACGTCTGCAGTAGGAGGATGTCGACGAAGTTGGTGTGCAGGCCGAGCGTGCGGAGGGCGACATAACCGGCGAGCAGCTTGTTGGCGTGCGAAGGGCCGGACAAGAGGACGGCCCAGAACAGGGCCAGCCAGCCTTTCGGGCTGCCGAAGGCGACCAGGCAGTCGTGCGCCCGGTCGATGCCCTCCCGCAGCTGCTCGATCCGGGCGGCCACCCGGCGGCTCTTACGCTCGAGGCGCGTCGCCAGCCAGTGCACCGCGTCACGCAGCCACACCGGGAACACCATGGCGACGAGCATGAGGACGCCCAGGACGCCGAAGATCGTGAGGCTGGTGCGAAACAGGTCGTAGTAGGTAATGCCCAGCACGACGTTGTGCTCCGCCAGCGACTTGCCGGCGCCGAGGTAGATGGCGAGCGGCCCAGCGAGCGCGAAGAAGGCGACGGTGGCGACGAAGGTCATGAACGTGGAGGTCATCGCCTCGGGGAGGCGCACGCCGGCGCGGCGCATCGCCCACATCATGGTGGGGCCCGCGCCGGTTTGAAACGGCGTGAGATAGGCCGCCCACGCGCTCATGCCGCCGGCGATCACCATGTCGCCCCAGCGCACGCCCGGGTGCACGTGCCGCGCCACGACCCACAGCCGGCTGCCCCCGCCGATCCAGTCCATCGAAGCGAGCCCGAGCCCGACGAGCAACCACCTCCAGTGGAGATGTGCGAGAGCGGAGAGAAACGTCTGCAGGTTTTCTCCGAACACCACCAGGACGACGACGACGCCGATGAGGGAGATGACGGCGAAAAGCTCGAGGCCGCGGCGCAAGAGGCGCGGCGTCAGGGCGAGAGCCATGTTGGGGGCGAAACTACGGGGGCCCGGGGCTCGGGGCTAGGGTTTGGGGTTTGCGGTCGAGCCCCGAGCCCCTAGCCTCGAGTCCCTGTTATCTTCGTTGGTTATGCCCCCGTCCCCCGACCGCGTGGTCATCCGCAACGCGCGGCAGCACAACCTCAAGGGGATCACCGTCGAGCTGCCCCGGCGTGCGCTCTCGGTGATCACCGGCCCGTCCGGTTCGGGCAAGAGCAGTCTGGCCTTCGACACGCTCTACGCCGAGGGGCAGCGCCGCTATATCGAGTCCCTCTCCACGTACGCCAAACAGTTCCTCGATCGGATGCCCAAGCCCCTGGTGGACGCCATCGAAGGGATCTCCCCGGCAGTCGCGATCGAGCAGAAGAACCCCACCACGAGCAGCCGCTCGACTGTAGGGACCGCGACGGAGATCTACGATTTTCTTCGTCTGCTGTGGGCCAGGGTGGGAACGCAGCATTGCGTGAAGTGCGGGCACGAGGTGAACGCGGATACGGTGCAGGAGGTGGTGGACGAACTGATCATGCAGTGCGGAGTGCGGAATGCGGAATGCGGAGTGAGCGCGCCCGACGTCGTGGCCGCCAACTCCACACTCCGCACTCCACACTCAGCACTCGTCATCACCTTCCCCTTGCCTCCCAGCGCCCACCGCCCCGACGTCGAGCTCGCCGCCCAGCTACGCGCGGCGGGCTTCGTACGCGCCCAGCTCGACGGCGCGGTGATGCGGCTGGATGAGCCGGACGCCGAGCATCGGGTGCGAGAGGCGGGAGAGGTCCTCGTCGTGGTCGACCGGCTCCCCGCCTCGGAGGGAAATCGCGGGCGGCTGGCGGACGCGGTTGCGACCGCGTTCAATGAAGGCGAGGGTGTGGCCGTGGCGCTCGAGAACGGGGATCGCCGCCGCTTTTCCGAGCACCCCACCTGCTCGAATTGCGCCACGCCGGCCCCGGCGCTCACGCCGATCCTGTTCTCGTTCAACAACCCGCGCGGCGCGTGCCCCGGCTGCAACGGCTTCGGGGCGGTGCTCGAGTATGACGAGTCGCTCATCGTGCCCGACCCCAAGCGGACCTTGGCCCGAGGCGCGCTCGACCCGTGGACGAAGCCGCGCTACGAAGGTCGGCGCCGCATCCTGCGGGAGGCGGCGCGCGCTCGCGGCATCCCGCTCGATACGGCGTGGCACGGGCTGGCCGAGCGGGACCGCCACTTCCTGCTACACGGCGCGAGCGCTCGGTTCCTCGGGATGTTCCCGTTTCTCGAGCGCCTGGAAGCGAAGCGGTACAAGCAGTATATCCGCGTCTTCCTGCGCCAGTATCAGCTTGCCAAGACGTGCCCCGCGTGCGGCGGGGCGCGCCTCAAGGCCGAGGCGCTCGCCGTGCGGGTCGGCGGCAAGAGCATTGCGGCGGTCGCGGGTCTGACGGCCGGCGCCCTCGGCGACTGGATCGCGGGGCTCGCGCTGGCGCCGTTCGAACAGGCGGTGGCGGTTCACATCCTGGCCGAGCTCTCGGCACGCGTCTCCTTCGTCAACGACGTCGGCCTCGGGTACTTGACGCTCGACCGTCTGACCCGCACCCTGTCGGGCGGCGAAGCGCAGCGCATCGCGCTCTCGAACGCGCTCGGCTCGCACCTCGTGGACACGCTGTACGTGCTGGATGAGCCGTCCATCGGCCTGCACCCGTCGGACATCGACCGCTTGCTGGGGTTGTTGCGCCGCCTGGCGGACGCCGGTAACACCGTGGCGGTCGTCGAGCACGACCCGGCGGCGATGCGCGCCGCCGACTGGATGATCGAGCTCGGCCCCGGGAGCGGCGAGGCGGGCGGGCAGGTCGTGTATCAGGGACCGGCCGCGGCCGTGCGCGACTCGGGCACACTCACCGGGCAGTACCTCTCGGGCGAGAAGCGCATCGGGGTCCCCTCGGCGCGCCGTCCCGCCCGCCGGTGGCTCGGTCTGAGCGGCGCGCGCCTGCACAACCTCGCGGGGGTGGATGTGCGGATCCCGCTCGGCACGCTGACGGTGGTCACGGGGGTCTCGGGCTCGGGGAAGTCGACGCTCGTGCACGACGTGCTGTATCGCCAGCTCGAGGCCCGGCTCACCGGCGCCCACTCCGCCAAGCAGCACCTCGGGGAGCCGGTCGGCGAGGTGCGCGCCCTCGAAGGATGGGACGCGATCGCGGACGTCGTGCTCGTCGATCAGGCGCCCATCGGCCGAACCCCGCGGTCGAACCCGGTGACCTACATCAAGGCCTTCGACGAGCTGCGCGCCCTGTTCGCCGCCGAGCCGCTGGCGCGGGCGCGCGGCTACACACCGAGCACATTTTCCTTCAACGTGGCAGGGGGCCGCTGCGAGGCGTGTGAGGGGGCGGGACACGTCCTCGTCGAGATGGTGTTCCTCGCGAACGTATTCGTGCCCTGCGAGATCTGCGAGGGGAGACGCTTCAAGAAGGACGTCCTCGAGGTCAAGGTCCAGGGCAGTGCGATCCATGAGGTGCTCGAATGGACCGTGGATCAAGCACTGCAGCGGTTCCATCGGCAGCCGCGGCTGGCGCGCGCCCTGTGGCACCTGCAGCAGGTAGGGCTCGGCTATCTCCGGTTGGGCCAGCCCGCGACGACGCTTTCGGGCGGCGAGGCGCAGCGGCTCAAGATTGCGCGCGAGCTGGCAGTGGCGGGCAGTGCGAAGCGGCGGGGCCGCAAGCTCTACATCCTGGACGAGCCCACCACCGGCCTGCACTTGGACGACGTGCGGACCTTGTGCCGCGTGCTCGACCGGCTGGTCGACGCGGGGCACACGGTGCTCGTGATCGAGCACCACCTCGACGTCGTGAAGCGTGCCGACTGGATCATCGACATGGGCCCGGGTGCCGGCGAGGCCGGCGGTCGCGTCGTCGCCCAGGGCACTCCCGAGAGTATCGCCCGCGTCGCCGGCTCCGCGACGGGCCGCTATCTGCGGGACCTGGGCTGATGGGCGGCGTGCTCCGCGTCCTCATCGTGGAAGACTCCGCCACCGACGCGGAGCTGATGCTGCGCGCGATCCGGCAGGCAGGGTTCGCACCCGTCCACGACCGCGTCGAAACCGCCGAGGCGATGCGCGCGGCGCTCGCCGGGCAGGCGTGGGACGTGGTGCTCAGCGATTACAGCCTGCCAGGCTTCGACGCGCTGGGCGCGCTCGCGTTGCTCCGGGACACGGCGCCCGACGTGCCGTTCATCGTGGTGTCGGGCAGCGTCGGGGAGGACACAGCCGTCGCCGCCATGCAGGCGGGTGCCGTCGACTACATCATGAAGGACCGGTTGCAGCGCCTCGCCTCCGCCATCACCCGGGCCGTCGAGGGGGCGGTCGGGCGCCGCGAGCGCCGGCGCCTGGAAGAGCAGCTGGGGCACTCGCAGAGAATCGAAGCCGTGGGCCGGCTCGCCGGTGGGATCGCCCACGATTTCAACAACGTCCTCACCGCGGTCCTCGGCTCGGTCGAGCTGCTCTTGCTCGACGAGCCACCGGGGCGTCCACACCGCGAGGAGCTCGACATCATCCGCGACGCGGCGACACGCGCCAAGGATCTCATCCGCCATCTCCTCGCGTTCAGCGCCCGGCAGGTGCTCCAGCCCGTGGTCATCGACCTGAATCGCCTGGTCCGCGACGTCGCCAAAATGCTGCGCCGCTTGATCGGCGAGGATATCAAGCTCGAAACGGTGCTGGCGCCCGAGCTAGGCGCCGTGCGCGTCGATGCCGGACAGATCGAGCAGGTACTCGTCAACCTCGCGGTGAACGCCCGTGACGCGATGCCCCGAGGTGGCCGCCTGACCATCCAGACGGATAACGTCGACGCGGACGGCACGCGAGGGCGGCTCACCCCAGGCGTCCCGGACGGACGTCATGTGCTACTCCAGGTGTCGGACAGCGGGATCGGCATGGACGACGAGATCCAGGCACACCTGTTCGAGCCGTTCTTCACCACCAAGCCACGCGGCAAGGGCACCGGGCTGGGACTCGCCACCGTGTACGGCATCGTGCGTCAAAGCGGCGGGCACATCGCCGTGGACAGCGCGCCGGGCCGTGGCGCCATGTTCCGCATCTACCTGCCGCGCGTCGAGGCGCCGCTCGACCCCACCGACCGCCCGACGCCGGTGACCGCGCCTGCCGCCGGCAGCGAGACCATCCTGCTCGTCGAGGACGAGCACCTGGTCCGGCTGCTGGCGCGGAAGGTGCTCGAGCGGGCGGGCTACGGCGTCCTGGTCGCCGCGGGCGGGGCCGAGGCGCTGGACCTGGCGGAGCGATACGCCGGCCCGATCCACTTACTCCTCACCGATGTCGTGATGCCCGGGATGAACGGCCGCGAGCTGATGCGCCGCCTCGCGCCGCTGCGCCCGGATCTGCGCGTGCTGTATATGTCCGGGTACGCCGACGAAGCCGTCGCGCAGCACGGGGTGCTCGATCCCGGGACCGCCTTCCTGCAGAAGCCGTTCACGCCGGGGGGGCTGGCGGATAGGGTGCGCCGCGTGCTGGACACGCCCCGCTGACCGCGTGACCCGACGGCAGGCCGACCTGACGCTGCTGCTCGCGACGTTCCTGTGGGGGACGACCTTCGTCGCGGTGAAGAGCGCGCTGGCGTTTGCCACTCCGTTGGCATTTCTCACCGTGCGGTTCGGGATCGCAACGCTGCTGCTCACGCCCGGCACTCGGTTCGACCCCCGGCCGACGGGCCGCGAGCTGCGCGGCGGGTTGCTGCTCGGCGCCCTCGTCGCCATCGGCTTCATCACCGTGACGGCCGGCCTCGTGATCACTACGCCGTCGCGCGCGGCGTTCATTGTCGCCGTGTCCTCAGTGCTCGCGCCCGTCATCGCGCTCGCACTGCTCGGACAGCGCCCGGGCTGGTTGACGGCGACGGCGCTGGCGCTGGCGACGCTCGGGATCTACTTGCTCACGGCTCCGGACGGCGGCGGTTTGAATCGGGGCGACTGGCTAACACTTATCTGCGCCGCCTGCTTCGGCGGCCAGATCGTGGGCGTGACCGAGCTGGGGCGCCACTACGACGCGCGCCGCCTCGTATGGTTCCAGGTCGCCGGTACGGCCGCCGTGGCCGGGCTGGCCACGCTGTTGCTCGAGCAGCCGCACATCCGGTGGACCGGGGAATTTGTCGGGGCGCTCGCCTACACGGTGGCGTTCGCCAGCTCGCTGTGCTTCATCCTGCAGATGCGCGCCCAGCGCCACATGTCGTCGGCGCGGGCGGCGCTCATCTTCTGCTTCGAGCCGTTGTTCGCGGCTGTCACTTCCTGGCTCGTGTTGGGGGAACGCCTCGCCCCGCTGCAGTGGCTCGGCGGAGGCTTGATCGTGCTGGGCATGATCGCCGCGGACCTCCCCACGAGCCGGGTGGTGCCCACCCGTACCGGTTGATTGCTCGCCCACGCTCGGCGATATTTGGCGCGTCTTTCCCGAGTAGCTCAGCTGGTAGAGCAGCCGGCTGTTAACCGGCGGGTCGCAGGTTCGAGTCCTGCCTCGGGAGCTCCGGAGCTCCACCGGCCGTAACGACTTCCCGCCCAGGCTCCAACGGGATCCTCGGCTCTCGTACGGTCCGGGTACGGTTGGGACGGTCCCGGTCCATCACAGAGGCGGCTTCCTTGAGGTGATCGGGGCGGACTTGGATGTACTCGCGCGCTCCAGATGTCGATATCGCCGACGTCGGCGACCCCGAACGCGCGACGCACCGGCTCCATGCTGACTAAACGTGGCAAGCGGCTGTCCGCGGTCGGGGTGCTGGTGGCGGCATTCGTTGCGATCATGATCCCCGCAACGGTGCGGTGGCGGGCCGAGGTCGTCCTCTTGTCCCTGGCCGGCCGGATCCCTGACATCGAGCTAAAGCAATTGCTGGCCTACATGATGCCGGGTTCGGGGCAGTGGCTGAGACCCCTCATCGAGACCCACAATCCCTACGCGGTGATCCGCAACGTCAAGACCACTCCGGCCGACATTCAGGCGGGTGCCACGCTGTTTCGCAGTGAGTGCGCTGAATGCCACGCCCCAGACGGCAGCGGTGGCCGCGGTCCCCGTTTGATAGGTCGCCAATTCACGCATGGTGAGAGCGATTGGGCGGTGTACCGCACGATTCGCTTTGGCATTCCCAACACGACCATGGGCCCGCACCCCTTGCCGGACACAGCGGTGTGGCAGCTGGAAGCCTTCGTCCGCTCGATCGACAGCTCGGGCAGCACCTTGGGAGCCACGGCGCGCGGTTCCCGTGGCGCAGCCAGTGTACCTGTGCCGTACGACGAGCTTGCGGCGATACGCGAGCCGGGTGAGGACTGGCTTACCTACTCCGGATCGTACTGGTCGTCACGCCACAGCGCGCTGAGCCAGATCAATCGTGGCAACGTTGGTCACCTCGCCCTGAGATGGATTCACCAGCTCGAAGGCACGCCCGACTGCGTCGAGGTCTCGCCGGTGGTGCGCAAGGGAATCATGTTCGTGACGCAACCGCCCAGCCGAGTCCTGGCGTTGGACGCGACCACGGGGAAAGAGATATGGGCCTACGATCACCAGGTGTCGCGCGCGGTCCCGAGGAGCGACGTCAACGACTTCAGTGTAATGGCCAATCGGGGCGTCGCCGTCCTTAACGACAAGGTCTTCTTTGGAACACCTGATGCCCGCCTCATCGCGGTTTCGGCCGCGACGGGCGCCTTGCAGTGGGAGGCGACGGTTGCGACCGATGTGACCCGGTACGCGATTACGGCCGCGCCACTGGCCTATCGCGATCTCGTCGTGACCGGCGTCGCCATCAGGGGCAGCGCGGCCGGCGGGCAAGGCTTCATCACGGCCTACGACGCCAATACCGGAAAGGAGCGATGGCGGTTCGGTGCGATCCCTAAGCCGGGCGAGCCGGGTAGCGAGACGTGGCAGGGCGACTCCTGGCGCGAGGGGGGCGCGCCTACCTGGTTGACTGGCTCGTACGATCCGGAGCTCGACCTTCTCGTTTGGCCCGTCGGGAATCCGAAGCCGGACTATGACGCGGCGGCGAGAAGGGGCGACAACCTGTATACGAACTCAGCCGTGGCGCTGCGTGGTTCCACCGGAGCACTCGTGTGGTACTTCCAGTTCACGCCGGGGGACGATCACGATTGGGACGCGACCGAGATTCCGGTGCTGGCGGATCGACGAACCCCTGCGGGCACCGAGAAGCGTGTACTGTGGGCCAATCGTAACGGCTTCTACTATGTCTTGGATCGCGTGTCCGGGAAGTATCTCAACGCCGCGCCCTTCGTGCGTCAGACCTGGACCGAGGGACTCGATGCGAAGGGACGCCCGCAGCCTCTGTCCAGCGCCTCCCGAAACCGCGAAGGATTTCTCCTCTACCCGGGCTACGTCGGTGCCACAAGCTGGTGGTCACCCAGTTTGGATCCAGCGCTGAACCTGATGTTTGTCCCGGTCTTAGAGCAGGGCATGCTCTTCTTCACGTCGAGTCCACCAGCGGCAATCGGCGGCAGACCGTTTTATACGGCGGTCCGCGCCCTGGACGCATCCACTGGAGGAAGGGTCTGGGAGTATCGGGGCGAGCTGCGACCGCGCAACGATAGACTCGGGGGGGTGAGAATGGGCGGGGTTCTCTCCACGAGGGGCGGCATCGTGTTCGGCGGCGACCAGACCACCTTCTTCGCGCTCGACTCACACACGGGCACGCCCCTCTGGTCCGTAGAGACCGGCGGCACAATCTGCGCGGCCCCCGTGACGTTCTCGGCGGACCGAGAGCAGTTCGTCGTAATCGCAGCGGGACGAAACTTGTTGGCGTTCGCCTTGCCCAACGCCCGCTAAGATCCGCGCTCACTGGCGCGCTGTGACGGGCGGTCTCCCGCGCTTCGTGCCGTCCACGAGCGGCCGGAAGAGAGGCTCCCCCGTGAGCTCGTAGCCGTCCATGTAATAGCTG
>DASPXE010000090.1:0-2634 GCA_035637455.1 Gemmatimonadales bacterium | reverse complement strand
CTAGCCTGGATTCCCACGTTGGGAGGGTCGGTTAACACCGCGGTCGCGGGGTGGTCAGCCGAATGAGAGGTGTAGGCGCCGCCCGCCCCACCAGGGGACTGGGATGTCGGTGTCGGCGAAGCCGGCGGCGAGCAGGTAGGGGTTGTGGGCCCGGTTGCCGAAGCGTACTTCGACGGTCTGCGGGGTGATCTCGATGCGGGCTGAGGCGTCGATGAAGTCGCGGTAGGTGTGGCGAGACTCGGCGGTGGTGTACGGCCCGCCGATGCGTGCCCCGAGCAGCCGGTAGAGGCTGGAGCCCATGAGGGTGAGCTGCAGGTCGCAGTTGACCTTCATCGCGACTGTCGAGGACAGCGCGTCCATGTGGAAGAAGTCGACTCCGTCGGAGATCGAGTTCTCGATGAGCATGCGGCGGGCGTAGGTGTCGATGATCCCGGCTGCGCCTCGGCGCAGTCGGTTGGTCAGGACCAAGGTGGGCTGTTCGTGGCCGAGGTCTCGTACGGCGATCTGGCGGATGGGTCCGGTGTAGTCGCGTAGCTTGGTCCGCTGGTCGAGGATGCGCGGGGTGCGGTAGGCCCGGGACAGGCTGGTCAGCTCGATCCGCCGCCAGGCTGAGGGGGGTGCGGCGTCGAGTTCGGCGAGCAGCTGCCGGCTGCGTCGGCGCAGGGTGATGAAGCCGATGCCCATCTTGTTCAGCCGGTCCAGGTTGGCGTAGGTGGTGAGCTTGGAGTCGAAGATGAGTTCGTCGGGGAGTTTGCCGGTGCGGGCCTTCCAGAACTCGGCGAAGCGGAGGATCTCGTCGTGCTGGTCGGTCTTGGCGATCTCGGCGTTGGCGTAGCAGAACACCCGCTGTTCGGTGTCTTGGGCCAGGAACGCCAGCAGGCCCTTCTGGCGCCGGGAGCGTTTGGACACGTAGTGCTTTTCGATCAGCGCGTTCTCGCCGTGGAACGGGATGGTGTGAAAGTCGAGGTGGAAGGCGAGGCCGCGGCCGAGCCCGAGTCCGCTGATCGCGTCGAACCAGCCTCTCATGAGGTTGGGGTAGGCGGCTGGGTTGATCCGGCAGGAGTACTCGGTGAGGAAGGAGCGTTTGGGGATGGCGTTGAGTCCGGCGAATAATGCCAGCCCTTCGTCGAAGACGGCGGGCATCGCGTGGCTGGTGCGTGCGGCTCCGAACAGTTTGAGTGCGAGCAGGGAGCGGAGGGCCGCGGCGGCCGGGATCATCTTCGAGCCGGGCAGCCCGGCCTGCCGGCACAGTGTGTCCAGGTCGAGGCTGGCCAGGGCTGGCAGGAACAGGAACAGCCCGCCGACGTCGGTGCGCAGGCTGCGGGGTGCCAGCGTGAAGGCTCGGACGTCGGCGGTGGCCGCCTGGCTGGCCGCTGCTCGGCCGGGGCGCTCGTCGTCGGCGCGGCGGGGTAGCCGGGCGAAGCCGGCTTCGTTGAGGATGGCCCAGACCGCCGGCGCTGACAGCGGCTCGCCGGCCTCGGCGAGCACCGCTGCGATGTCGTGGACCGAGAGGTTCTGCTTGCGCAGGGCGATCACCCGCTCGCGCAGCCGGGCGGTCTTCGTCGGCGGCACCGGCCTGGCCGGCGCGGCTGGGGCGCGCTCGGGCAGGAAGAACACGCGGTGCGGGTCGGCGCGGAACTGGCAGCACAGCACCCGGAAGCTGCCTGGCGTGTAGCCGAATCGCTCGGCCACCTGCTTGGACGGCAGCTGATCGATGAAGTAGGCGCGCAGCGCCTCGTACTGGCGGTGGGTGGCGTTGGCCGGCTCCAGGAAGGCCCGCTCGACCTCCGTTAGCTCCTTGGCTTCACCGCTGAACACACCACCACTATCTCAGCTCGCACCGGCACGGCCAGCACCTCGCACGGCGTGTCGCCAATCTTACTTACACCGATGTGATTCAAGGCGAGCCGGACTCGGCCGGGCCAACCAGCTAACACTGTGGGAGATGGTTCATCGGTTCGACCGAGAGCTAACGTCAGCGGGCCGCCCACACGAAGCAAGCCCGGCTCGATCGACCGTAGCGTTAGCCCGCTACCCCTACGTGGGTACCCAGGCTAGGGCTCGACGGACGGGCGGATCTTGACCGTGATGCGGTCGATCGCGTGCTGGGCGTTCGCCAATGCCTCGGCTGGGCCGGTGCCTTCGGCGGTGACCAGGGCGATCCGGTCCCAGGAGCTGTGCAGTTCATGGGTCGTTCCGCCGGCGGCCACGCTCACCGCGCAGGTGTGCACCCCGGGAGCCGCGGAGGCCTCCTCGACGCCGTCGACGCTCTCCACCTCGCCGACCGGCGCGCGGGACAGCCACACCGCCGCGTACCGGTCGGGCGTCGACGGCGGGGTCACGGTCAGCGGCTGGCCCCGCATCATCGCGTAGAACTCGCCGACCACGTCGTACTGCCAGGCGATCTCGACCAGCTCGATGATCCCGTCGCCGGCCATCCGCCCGGCGCATTCCACCAGGTAGGGCAGGCCGTCCTCGACCATCCACTCGCAGTGCACGAACCCGCTGTCCATGCCCACCGCGTCGAGTACCCGCACGGTGTCCGCGAGCAGCCGTTCGGTCAGCTCGGGGTCGATGTCGGCCGGATGCAGGTGGCCCTGCTCCACCGGCCGCGGACCGTCGAACAGGAACTTC
>DASPXE010000089.1:0-9946 GCA_035637455.1 Gemmatimonadales bacterium | reverse complement strand
AGCTCGTGGAGATCGTGTTGCTGCGCAACTTCAACGAATCGAAGCCGGCGTTGGCGCGTCGCCTCTTGAACCTGTATGGCCCAGTGGATCTGGTACGCCTTCTGGGGCGGTACGCCGAGGCGGCCGTCTCCGACCGTCTCGGGCGGCCTCGCACTGTCGAAGCGGTCGCCTCGCGGCACGGCGTACCGGTGCTGCGGCTCTCAACGATCAACGATGAAGCTTATCTCAGGACGCTCGCGGCCCGCGGCGTCGACGTTCTCCTGTCGGTCGCCGCACCTGAGATCTTCGGGCGCCGGGCGTTGAGCGCCACGCCGCATGTGCTGAATGTGCACAGCGGACAACTGCCGCAGTACCGCGGAATGATGCCCACGTTCTGGGCCCTTCACAACGGAGACCAGCGTGTCGTGGTCACGCTGCACGAAATGACCGAGCGCCTGGATGCTGGGGCCCTGATCGCGGAGTTCGCCGTCGCCGTGGGACCGGCGGATTCCGCGTTCGACGTCGCGGCGAGAGCGAAGACCGTCGCCGGGCGCGAGGCAGCGCGATTGTTGTCCTTGATCGGCACGCCAGCGTGGCCGGAGCGCCGCCCGATCCCGGCGATAAACGAGCACTACTACCGGTTCCCCACGCGGCATGACGCACGGCGCCTGCAGGCGGGGGGGAGGCGGCTGGTGTGACCGACCCCGTGTTCCTGGCCTCCTTCGACGTGGAAGACTGGTTCCATGCCGAAAACCTGTGGTCGAGCCTCCCCAGCGCTGATTGGTCATGTCTCGAGGCACGGGTCGAGCGCAATACGCACGAATTGCTCGATATCCTCGCCGAGAGCGGGGTCAAGTCCACGTTTTTCGTGCTAGGGTGGATCGCCCGACGGCACCCGGGGGTGGTTCGCCGGATCGTCGCAGAGGGACATGAGGTCGCGAGCCACTCGGACGTACACGTGCGACTCTACTACCTGTCGCGGAGAGCGCTGACACAGGACCTAGCGCACGCGCGCGATTCTCTGGAGCAACTCGCCGGCGTTCGCGTGTGGGGCCTCCGGGCGCCGACTTTCTCGATCAGCGACGCCGTCCTCGATTGCCTCGCCGAGTCAGGCTACTGGTATGATTCGAGTTTCTTCCAGTTCAAAGGGCACGACCGCTACGGCCGCGTCTCTACGCGGATCGACCCGGAGCACTCCGTGGTCCCGGTACGCCCTGGTCTCCTGGAGCTGCCGATGTCACGGGTTAGCATCGGCGGGTTTGCCGTGCCGTGGTCGGGAGGAGGCTACTTTCGCGTCATCCCGTACCGGTGGTTTCGGTGGGGCGTGACGAGACGGCTGCGCGCTCACTCATGGTTCATGTTCTACTTTCACCCGTGGGAGCTGGATGGCGAGGAAGTTCCACCGCGCGGCATGCTGGGGTCTTTGCGGTTGCGGGCCTACGCCGGCCGGGGGCGCATGCGGAGAGACCTGCGGCGCCTGCTGGCCGAGTTCGGCTCGGCGCGGATCGACCAGACGCTGCGCTCGATGGGGTACGGACCGCCGGGCGAGCGGGACCCCATGACGCTGCACGTGGCGCTGGGGGAACCGCGGCGGTGACATGAGCGGTCGAGCGGTTGGGGCACGAGCCCCGACGGAGGTGCGACCGCCGCGATTCTCTTCTCGTGACGGGTTTCAGGGCACCACGCCGGCGGTGGCAGCCATCACCGCGTCGATATCTGCACCGGGGTCGCGCCCGTTGGTGCCTTGGTTCTTGTAGGGACTGCTGGCGGCAAGGTGGTAGTCGCCGGCGGCCGCGTTCACAAACCCGATCGCGCTGGTGCTCGCCGGATAGAAGTTGTTGGTGGGATACCGGCTCGCCGGGGCTGTCGGGATGACGTTGCGCGCGAAGCTCCAGCCAGGGAGGTGCAGATCGAGCGTCGGCGTCCCGTCGGGGGCGTCGTCCGACCGAAAGCCATAGAGCCCATAGCCGACCACGTTGTTCGAGAAGGCGAAGTTGGTGACGGTACCGCCCATCATCTCCATCGTCATCTGGTCCACGTCGATGCCGGTTTGGGTGTAAATCTGGACATCGTGCATGAGCGCGCCGCTCCCGATCTGGAAGAGGCGTCCGTTATTGCTCCCGCTGCTCCAGGTCGCCGAGGTTATGTCCTGCCAGACGTTATTGTCGAGGCGCACGCGCTTCGTATAGTCATTGCTCGGGCCCTCCCCCGAGCTCTGCCGAAGATCCAACCCCCCGGCCGCGTGGCGGATGATGTTCTCGCGAATCCAAACGTCCTCGGTGACCGACCACGGCGCGGTGAGGTTCTGGTTGACCGTCCAAACCAACATGGCGAACCCCACCTGCGCATCCGTCCAGCTGTGCTCGAACACGTTCCCCTGAATCAGCACGCGCCGCCCGAGCTTCAGTTCGAGCAGGTTCTTGGCCGTCCAGACCCCCCGCCAGACGAGCGGCTTGTTGAAATAGTTGCGCCGGATCTCGATGTCTGAAGGCACGAGGTCTGGGATGCCAGGATCCTCTCCTCCGAACATCAGGTTCTCGCCCGAGCCTTCGAGGTAGGTGTTCACGATCTTGAAGGGGCCCGGGCCGTTCCAGCCACAGATCGCCTGGGCGTCGAAGCCTTGAGCGTGACACTCCGAAAGGTACGAGTCGATCACGGCCGTCGCGGCGCCGTTCAGCGCGACACACCGACTCACGCTCACGGTCGGCGTGCCGTGGACATACACCCGATCGAGCGTGATGTCGTGCGGGACTTGCGAGAGCGAGGTCTGCACCGAACTCTTCTGGCCTAACAGGACGATCCCATAGTTGAGCGTGACCCCGGCCGCGACGGTGATCTCGACGCCCACGATTCGGAAGTGGTGGGCGCCGGGCGCCGTCTGGAGGGCCGGCCCGACATCCGGGCTCACTAACTTGGGCAACACAGAGGCGTAGGCAGGCGAGATGCGCTGCCCCTCAGTCGGGAGATTTGCAGCCGCGGTAGACGAGCGGATGGTGATCCAGCCCGTTCCCGGCTTATTCGGCAGGGTGAACGAGCCGACGAAGGTCGCACCGGCCGCGAGCACGATCTCGTCGCCGGGCTGCGCGGCGTTCAGGGCCGCTTGCACGTCCGCCCCGGCCGGGACGTTGATGGTGGCACCGCCGGGCGGTATGTAGCGCGTGTCCAGGAACACGCGGGGCAGCTGCGGATCGACCAGCAACCGCGCCAGATTCGTCGGGCCACCACGCTCGCAGGCTGCCACCCCGGCGCAGACGACCACGGGCCAGAATGCTCTCCACGCTACCGCGCACACCGTGACTGCCTCTCCTATCCCGAGGGCCCACATCTCCATGCCCGCCACCTTCGACCAGCGGCGGCCGCCGCCCCGTCGGCGCGGCATGCGCCACGCCACGTCGTCGTCCGTCCGGACGCACCCCGGCAACCGAACGGTATCCGCGTGTGCATGCCTCGGTCCGTGATTTGGGTCATGCGCCCGGTGGGCAGCTCTATCTCTCATCTTAAGACGTAGTTACGGCTACTCGGTTTGAAAGAAGAAGTCGGCTTAGTCACGCGGCACGCGATGTGCGCACATCGTGGGCTCCGCACCTTGTGAACGGCGCGGCGGGCAAGGGCATCGGGGAGCGGGTCCAATGCGCGACCACAGCCGCGTGGGGATACAATGACCGCCAATGCAAGGAGTTACCCTCCTTCCGGTACGCCAGTGACGGCTAAGGGGCTCGTCGCGCTCCGGGAGCCACCGTCTTCATTGCTGCGCCAGTCGACGGCTCTTCTCATCGGGCGCGGGCTGGGCTTTGCGTTTTCCTTCGGAGTTCCCCTGATCCTCGTGCGGGCCTTGGATCAGTCGACGTTCGGTCAATACAAACAGTACTACCTGATCGCGACGACAGCGGCCCAAATCGGAGCGCTGGGTCTGCCGTGGAGCCTGTTCTATTTCCTCCCTGCCGAAGGAGCCCGACGAGGCCGCTATGTGACAGGCGCGCTGAGTCTGCTGAGCCTCCTGGGGCTGGTGGTCTTCCTCCTGGCTGTGCTGTTCGGGCCTCGGCTCGCGAATTGGATGAGCGCACCCGACCTCGGGCGAGTCATGCCGCTTCTCGGCTTGTATGCGGCCCTGACGCTCAGCACCCAGTTCGCCGAAGACCTCGCGGTGATCGAGCAGCGCCCTCGAACCGCGGCCGCCATGCTGTTCCTCAGCGAGGCGAGTCGCGTGTCGCTGCTCGTTGGGGCGGTACTGGTATGGGGGACGATCCAGGCAATCGCGTGGGCCAGCATCGTCCACGCATTGCTGCGTGGGGCGTACCTCGCGTGCTATTCGGCCCATCTGTACGGCCGCCACCTCAAAGACGTGACCCCGTCGGTTTGCGTCGACCTGCTGCGGTACGCGATTCCGTTCGGGGGCGCCGTCGCCGTCGAGACTGCCCAGGGATATCTGCACCAATACTACGTCGCCGGAGTCTCTCCCCCCGCGATGTTCGCCGTTTACGCGGTCGGCTGCTTTCAGGTACCCATCGCCAACATCGTCTACACCGGCGTCGCCGATGTCGCACTCGTGCGAGCCACAGAGTATGCCAAAGGTGGCGAAGGCGAGGCGCTGGTTCGCCTGTACCGAGACGTCGTCCGTTTGCTCAGCGCGTTCTTTGTGCCCACCTACCTGTTCGTTATGGTGTTCGCCTCCGTGACCATCAGAGTGCTGTTCACCGCCTCCTATCTCGCCGCCACCCCGGTTCTTCTGGTTTTTGCCACGACGCTGCTGCTGCTGCCCCCCGCCGATCACATCATCCTCCGCGCGAAGGCCGAAACGCGGTTCATCCTCCTGGCCGATCTGGCGGGGCTCGCCCTCACCGCACTGCTGCTCTTGCCGCTGTACCGCGTCTTCGGCCTGGCGGGCGCGGCGGCCGCCTACGTCATCGGCGCGGCCGTTGTCCGGGGCTTGGGCCTCCTGCGCGTGCGTTGGCTCCTGACCGAGCCGTGGAAACGCATCCTCCCGCTGCGGGCCCTGGGAGCGATCGCCCTGAGTGCCGGGATCGCGGCCGCCGCCGCTGTCGCCTCTACCCGTTCCTTGGCCCCGGTGCCGAGGCTGTTGGTCGGCGCGGCCGTGCTCGGGATCAGCTATCTTCTGTTGGCGTGGCATCTCAACGTGTTGACGAAAGAGGAACGACGGCGCGTGACGCGATACCTGGGTCGCCTGGCGCCGAGCTCTGGTCTGGGAGGTGAGCCCTGATGCTCTCTTCAGATGGTGTCGTACACCCGGTAGCTGCGGCGGTGCGCCGCGGTCAGGTAGACGATCATTTCGCCCACGAGCCCCAAACCCACCAGTTGAACCCCAAGAGCGAGCAACAGGACTCCGAGGAGTAACAGCGGCCGGTTCGCGATGCCGACGCCCTCGAGCCGCTGCACGAGCAGGATTAGCGTGACAAGCCCGCCGGTGGCAAGAAACGTCGATCCCAGAAGTCCGAAAAAGCGCAACGGCTTCTCGGTGAATTTCGCCAGGAAGAAGAACGCCATGATGTCCAGCAGCCGCCGCAGGTAGATCCCCGGCTGGTAGAGCCTCGGTCGGGTGTCGGCCGCGTGTTGCGGCACGGATACCTCGGCCACGCGGTACCCCTCCCGCAACGCAAGCAGGGGGATGAACCGGTGCAGGTCGCCATACAGCCGGAGCGACTCGGCCACGTGGCGCGGCATCGCCCGCACGCCGCACCCCATGTCGTGGAAGTGGCCGCCGTAGACGGTATGGGCCAGAGCGTGAAACACGGCGGACTGCACGCGGTTGAACCACCCATCCGAGCGTGGGAACCGGCGAGCCACCGCCACGTCCGCCCCATCGCCCACGGCGTTCAGCAACTGGGGCAGACCTTGGGGCTGGATCTGGAAATACGGTGGGATCGTAACCAGCAAGCTTCCCCGGCTCGCCGCGATTCCGGCCTGCAGGGCCGCCGTCTCGCCGAACGAGTGCATAAAGCGAAGAATCCGAACCCGCTGGTCCTTCTGGCTGCGCGCCACCAGCGCCTCGGGGGGCGGGCCGAAGCCGCCGTCGACGACGAACAGGAACTCGTAGCGCGGCGTGATGGGGCTCAAGGCTGCGGCGAACGCGTCGTAGATGGCGCCAAGGTCGTCTGCGCGCCTGACTACCGGGACGATCAGCGAGATCATACCGCCTGCCGACTCATCCCCGGCCAGGCTGGTGACGGCGAGCGGCGCAACGGCGGTGGGCATCGCCATGTCATCCGAGCTCGCGAGCTGACGGCGTGTCCAGCGTGGCCTCGCGCTCCCCCCGGAGCGCCACCTCCGCCACGAGACCGAGCATCACCATGTAGAACGCCGTCCCGGCCCAGAGTAGCGCCGCGCCCGGCAGGACGAGCGCGCTTGCCTTCGCGACTCCGAACTGTGTCAGGGCCACGAGCCAGGCCGCGCCGAAGCACGCCGCGAGGGTGACTGACGGAAGCGCGGCAACGCAGAACCCGAGAATCGGTCGTGTCCGGAACGTCGTGATCATCTTGAGCGTGATCAGGTCAACCAACACCTTCACGGTTCGTGACAGTCCATACTTGCTGGAGCCGAACCGTCGCGCATGGTGGCGGACCGGCAACTCGGCGATGCGCGCGCCCAGACTTGCCGCGAGCGCCGGGATGAAGCGGTGCTGATCGGCATAGAGCACGAGCCGGTCGAGCAGCTCTCGCCGGTATCCCTTGAGCGAGCAGCCGTTGTCCTTGATGGACACACCCGTGAGCCACCCGATCAGCCGGTTTGCACACCAGGAGGGCAGCCGGCGCAGCAGCAGACCATCCTGCCGCTGCTGCCGCCAACCACAGACAAGGTCGTAACCCTCCTCGAGCTTCTCCAGAAGCGTCGGGATATCGCGGGGATCGTTTTGCAGATCGCCGTCGAGGGAGAAAACGGCCGCGCCGCGCGCGTGGTCGAAGCCCGCCATCAGCGCCGCGGTCTGCCCCACGTTGCGCGCCAATCGGACGCCGCGCACCCGGGGCGACGCGGCCGCCGCTCGGATGTGCTCCCATGTATCGTCGGAGCTGCCGTCGTCGATGAGGAGCACTTCGAAGGCCGGCACACGGGCCGCCAGCGCGCCCAGGATCGCCTCTACGAGGGGTGCGACGTTGGCCGACTCGTTGTACAGCGGGGCCACGACTGAGATGTCGAGACAGTCGCGGCCAGGGCCGTGCTGTTCCACGGGCGCCCTCCCGGGGTACCGGCACATTGAGGTGGGAGCAATGCGCGTTCCCAACCGATCTCCCCCGCAGGATGCCATAACAGACTATCGCACAAGCTGTTAGGCAATTCGACTCGATCCTCGGAGGAACCGCGATACTGTCCGTGCAGTCAACACTGTTGCCGTCGCGTGACAGTCGCCGGCGAGCCAAGACCCAGCAGCTCAGCCAGCTCGCGCACGCTGCCTGCCATAAGCGCCCAGCCGCCAGGGTCACGCGTAGCCCGCTAGCAAATGCTCGAAGAGAGTAGCGAACCCGGCGGCCATGCGGTCAGTGCTAAAGTGCGCCACCACCCGCTCGCGTCCCCGCTGACCCATCGCGGAGCGGGTGTCGGGGCTGCTGCAGAGTCGGCCAAGGCGATCTGCGAGCGGGGCCGCCTCACCCGGCGGCACGAGGTAGCCGGTCACCCCGTCGACGACGAGCTCACCGGTGCTCCCGGTATCGGTCGCTACGACGGGCTTCGCACCCGCCATGGCCTCCATCGCAGCGTTGGGGAATCCCTCATTCATCACAGAGGGGACCGCCAGCATGTCCACAGTTGTCAGGAAGGCGGGCACGTTGCTCACGACGCCGATCATGTGGATGCGCCGAGCAGCGGGCGAGCTGGCGACCCGAGCCGCGATCCGCGCCCGCTCGGGGCCGTCTCCTGCGATGACGAACTCGGCATCGGGCCAGCATTGCGCCAGCCGCTCCGCGGCTTCCACAAACACAAAGTGACCCTTTTCGGGCCGCAGGTTGGCCACGACTGCGATCGTGGGCCCCCGGGCCGCGACCCCGTGCCGGCCTTGGGAAAGCGTGGCCAGCCGATCGAAGCGCGCTATGTCAATGCCGTTGTAGATGGCGACGACGCGATCGGGACGCAGCCCATCTCGCGCGACGAGCTGGCGCGCGATCACCTCGCCGTTGGCGACCACGGCGTGCGCAGAGCGGTGGCACCAACGCTCGATGCGCCGCTGGGCGGCCGTTCGTACCGTGCCCTCCTCGCGGCGGCAACCGATCACCACCGGCACGCCCGCCAGCCGGGCAAGCGGGATCGCGAAGACGTTGGAGTAAAAGTCGAAGCATTGCACGACCTGCACCCGGCGCCGTCGCACCAGCTGGAGAAAACGCCACGCCTGACGGAGCACTCCGGGCTTCCAGAACGCGGCGAGGGGAAGTGCCTCAATCGCACCGAGGTCCGGAGGCAGGTCCCGAATCAGCGGGCCATCCCGGCGAAAGCACGCCAATAGGGGCTCGAAGCGCGAGCGGTCGAGCGAGCGAACGAGCTCTACTGCCTGTCGCTCAGATCCACCCAACCGGAGGCTGTTGGTGAAGACCAGCACGCGGATTCGCTCATGCCTGGTCTGCGCGCGGGCGGCCGCGCGCGCAACGCCTAGCTGTTCCATCGCGTCATGCCAGCAATCTGGTCGGCTCCAGGCGTGCCCCAAGTCGATGGCCGATGCACGCGTTCGAGGCGGTCGGCCCAAGGCCTGTGGAAGACGACACTGCAAGAAAGCGGCTCAACGGCACCACGCGGCAGCCGTGACTGCCGTCTCTCGAGCAGCGCCCGAACTGTTGCACCAGCGTTACAACTGCCGTAGGTCGCGTGAGCTCGGGCGCAAGTTCGGGCGCTGCAATCGAGAAATGCGTCGCAGCTGCGAGGCGGAGTGAGTCGCGCGACTGGCACGGATTCCGCAACGGCCTGCCGCGAGACGGTGACGAGCGGTGCTTGGTGGAGGCGGCGGCCGCTCGGATGGGCGTCTGGCTGTCCGTCCGACGCCCCGTTTCGAGTAAGCGAGAAGGGGTGCGAAATGAACGGTGTGACGCCAGTCCGCTGTGCTCAGGTCTGGGTGACGGCTCCCATCGCGCGCGCAGTGGCTGGCGACGCGTCGCCTCGGACTTCGGAACGGCGGCGCGGAGTCAGCTTGTCGCTGCTCTATGGCGGCTTCTTGGTTTACACGGTCTCCATCGTCACCAACCGGCTGCCCGTCGCCGACATCGCGATGGTCGTCGCCTTGGTCGGGCTGGCTATACAGCGTAACCGGCTGCAGCTGCCCACATTTCTCATCTGGTTTGCCCTCTTTGTCGCCTGGTGCATCCCGGGTTACGCGGCGACGGTTTATCGTGACCAAGCGTGGGACGGCCTCGTCGTTGTCTCCAAGGTGTGGCTGATCACCCTCGTCGCGGCGAATGCGCTGTCATCAGGCAACCGGATTCGCTACTTCATGATCACCTACCTTGGCTGCTTCTTCGTCTACCCAGTGCGAGGGGCGTTGCACAACTACTATGTCGTGCACCATACCGTGTTCGGGCGAGCTGTATGGAACTACATCTACTCGAACCCCAACGACCTCGCCGCCCTGGCGCTCTTGCCCCTGTCTTTTGCTGCTGCGCTCCTCGTCACCGAGCGGCGCGGATGGGTGCGGATCGGTGCGTGGGGAGGAATCGCCGTGCTGCCGGTGCTCATTCTCTTGACCCAGTCGCGCGGAGGCATCTTGGCGCTCAGTGTTGGCGCTGCCATAGCATTGTGGGGCCATTTGCGGCATGTGCGGCCGCTGTTCTTGACCGCCGCTGCAGCCATCCTGATGGTAACGGTGACGCCTGCCAGCGTTTGGGAGCGTATGGCAGGTCTCTCGAAGGCGATCGACGCCCAGTCGCTCAGAGAAGCAGACCCGGAGGGATCAGCCGAAGCGCGCTATGGCATCTGGCAGGTGGCAGTCCGGATCATTCAAGACCACCCGCTCGTGGGCATCGGAGTGGGGACCTACCGT
>DASPXE010000088.1:0-1823 GCA_035637455.1 Gemmatimonadales bacterium | reverse complement strand
CCTCGTCACGGCGGCGGAAGACGGCCTTCTCGGCCTGGAAGGTGACCAGATACTCCTCGGGTTCCCGGTCCGTGGGATGGTAGGCCGCGGACCAGACCGACCCGGTGCGCACGTCGCGCAGGTAGAGGAAGTGGCTCCCCAAGTCACGGGTCGAGTCCTCGCGGTACCGGGTGACGGCGCGGCCGCGGCAAAAGCTGGCCCCGCCTCCTGCGTTGGTGACGATGGCGGTGTAAGCCCCGTTGGATAGGAACTGGGCGTGAGGGTACCGGGTGTGAGGCGACCGGAAGCGCCGGACCGCCACCGCGGAGGCCGGAGCCGCGACCCGCGTCTCCTCGGCGGGCCGGGGCTGCGTGATCGGAGCGTGGCGCGGCGCGCGCTCCTGCAACAGCGGCGCGGTGGCCTGCACGCGGGGATCGGCATGGAGGCGCTGCACCATCGGATGGCCGAGGACGGCGTTGGCCAGGGCCACCAAGCTCATGCCCTGGTGATGGGCCAGGAAGGCCTGAACGACGACCCCGCGGGAGCCATGGGGTTGGGGCTCGCTGACGGTCTCGCCTTCGTCCGCCTTCCGGTGGGTGTAATCGATGGCCTCGTAGAACCCGTACGCGCCGTCCAGCCCTTCCCGGGCCAGGCGCCGGAAATTGTGGGCTGCCCTCGCGGGGTCCACCATGGCGGCCAGCGCGGTGGCGTAGGGGGCCACCACCAGTTCGTCGCCGAGGCCTCGCTTCAACCCCAAGCCGGGCACGCCGAAGGCTTTGTACTGGTAGTTGCCGTGACGGTCCACGAGGTTGAAGGCGGACTCCGAGATCCCCCAAGGCACCCCCTGCTGCCGCCCGTATTCCATCTGCCGATGTACAGCCATGCGGCACGACTGATCGAGGAGGGTCCCCGGATAGCTCTGCATCACGAGGAGGGGCATGAGGTATTCGAAAAGGCTGGCGCTCCACGACAGGAGGGTGGGGGCGCCGTCCACGCTGGTCAGTAGACGCCCCAAATGGAACCAGTGGCTGTCGGGGACATCGCCCTTGGCGATGGCGACGAAGCTGGCCAGGCGGGCCTCGGAAGCCAGAAGGTCGTAGTAGGAAGGGTCGAGACGGCCGGGGCCCTGGGCGTCCGCGAGGCGATAGCCGATGGCGAAGATCTGGCGCTCCCGGTCGTAGAGGAAGGCGAAGCTCATGCCGTCGACGAAAGCGAGGGCGCGCGAGGCGAGCTCCTCGAGGCGCGTCGCGAACACACCGGGCTTCGGGGCCGGGGCCGTCAACCCCGCGGCGAGGGAGCGCGACCAGTAGGCCGCCTCGACTTGATGGCTGGAGGTCGCACCTTCCGACTCGAACGATTCGATGGCTTCTCTGAGCGCGGGGACCTGTCCGTCCGCGCGCGCCAGCTTCTGCTCCGCTTCCTCGGGACCTTCCAACACGTCCAGTACGGACTTCACCACAGCGACCAAGCGGGCCCTCCCGTCCTGGCGCCCGGCTGGCGTGTCTGCGAGACGCGCCAGGTACTGGCCGGCCATCTCCGCGGTGTCCACTAGGCCGGCGCAGATCTGCGCCGCGGACTGGGGCTCGCCCGCCAGCCGCCGCAGGCCCTCGGCCAGGGCCAGGAGAGCGCCCGCGAGATTGCCGCTGTCCACGGTGGAGACGTAGCTGGGGGGCAGCGGTGCCAGGGTTCTCGTGTCGTACCAATTGAGCAGATGGCCTTCGAAACGTTCCAGTCCGCCCATGGTAGACACCGTGGCCTCGAGCCGCTCGACCAGTTCGGGAGTGCGGATAAAGCCGAGGTCGTGGGCGGCCAAGGTCGAGAGGAGCCCCATCCCGATGTTCGTG
>DASPXE010000087.1:0-4608 GCA_035637455.1 Gemmatimonadales bacterium | reverse complement strand
GTCATCGTGTTCGACGAAGCCGGCAGCGACGACACCCACGGCGGCGGGCGGGTGGCCTGCGTGCTGGTGGGGCCCAAGGTGAAACGGGGCTACCAGTCGTCCACGGTCTATCAGCACGAGAGCTTGTTGCGGCTGGCTGCTGAGGCGCTCGGGCTGAAGACGCTGCCCGGCGCGGCGGCTAGCGCGCCGGAGATGGGGGAGTTTTTCACACCGTGACAGAAGCCTAAGAGCGTCACGACAGAAGCGTCACGGAAAGACGTCACAGAAAAACGTCACGGAAGGACGTCGCGCGAGGACGGTTTTTCGTGACGTCTTTCCGTGACGCCTCTCCGTGACGCCTTTTCGTGACGTCTTTCGGTTTACGCGTCGAACGCCCGGATCCAGTTCGTCGCCGCTTCGCTCTTGGCGAGGCGTAGGGCGCTAGCGGCGCGGGCGAGCAGGTTCTTGGGCTCGACGGGAGTGTAGCGGGTGTTGCCGACGGCGTCGTACCCCGCGCGCAGCGGCGGTGTCTGGTCGCCCGAGGCCGCGCGCATGGCGCGCGCCACGCGCTGCGCCAGCATGACGGCACCGACGCCGTCGGTGCCGGGCGCCACCACCGCGAACTCGCCCGGCCCAATGCGCCCGATCGCATCGGAGCGCCGGCCGCTGGCTCGCAGCACCCGGGCGAGCAGCTGGACCCCAGCGGTGCCGTCCCGGTCGCTCGTGGGGATGGAAGCGAGCGCGACGCAAGCGAGCGCGGCGCTGTGGTGGAACGCCTGCAGCGTCAGCTCCTGGGCGCGCAGCGCCAACCCGCGCGTGGTGTAGAGCCCGGCGTCGTCCTGCACCGCTTCCGCTGCGCGTGCCCGCTCGGTCTCGAACCTGAGCAGCAGGTAGGTGTGGAGTCGCGCCGCCGCCTCGTCGGCGTTGAACGGGTAGGGGAGGAATTCCCACACCCCCGCCCGCAGCGCGCGCTGGTGCTCGGGGGGGGCGGCGTGGCGGGCGGTCACGAGCAGGATCGGCGTGCTGGCGCCGACTAGCGGGTCGTCGCGCAGCGCGCGGCTCGTCTCGAGCGGATCGGCGTCGAGCAGCGAGTCATCCAGCGCGATCACATCGGGCCGCGTGGTGCGGGCGCGCTCCAGCGCCTGCGTGGCGGTGAAGCAGCGCAGCACCGTGTACCCGTTCTTTTCACCGAGCTCTTTGAGTGCGAGCCCCGCCTCGGCGTGATGGCTCGCGATGAGGAGGCGGGGCGCGTGGGGGGGCGTGTCGGGCATCGGGGAATTGTAAGCGTGATCGGAATGTCTCGGGAGTGACAGAGGTCACGTCGGTTGCGCCCCTGCCACACCATCGCAACCGAGCGGTTGGTTTGTTTATGAGGGACTAAGAGTCCCTACTCGGCCGCTGTGCGTCCTGAAGGACGCTACCCACTCATCCCAGGATCTCGTCCACTCCCAGCGTGACGTGATCGAGCAGGAGCGGTGTGACTAGAGCGCGGCCCGCACACCCAGGACAGCGGTGCGCGGAACCCCGGGTCGATCGTACGCCGTCTGATACGGAGTGTTCAGCAGGTTGCCGAGTCGCGTGTAGACGTTCAGCGCGTTGGTGACGTGCCACTGCACTACGAGCTCGAGCAGCGCGTACGGATCCGTCGTGACTCGCTGGCCAGCAAACCGCTCGGTAAACACGGTTTTCCGGCCCACGAGGGTAACACGTGCTACTGTCGTGAGGGAAGGCGACAGGTCGGCGGCAACGAACGCATTGCCGGTTACGCTGGGCGCCTCTGGGAGCGAACCGCCCCTCGGGTAGTTCGTCGAGTCGAGCCCTGTGTTATCGAGGACCGCGGTCTTCACCCAGGTGAGGTTCGCCCCGGTGCGCCACCGCGCCGACCACTCGCGCTCGAGCTCCATCTCGACCCCGACCGCCTGCGTGCGGCCGAGGTTTTTATTCGTCTGCTTCGAACCGGTGTCCGCCGGCACCGTCGCGATCAGATCGTTGTAGCGCTGGTGGAAGTACCCGACCCCCATGGTCAGCGCTCGGTGCGGGGTGGTCACCGTCGCCCCGATTTCCCAGGTAACGCTGGTTTCCGGCCGGAGCCCCGGGTTCGGAAGCGTCGCCGGATTCTCGAGGAATTGTTGATCGACGTTCGGGGCTTTGAAGGCCCGCCCCGCGGCCGCACGCAGCGCGAGCCGGTCCGGAACGAGCGCGACCACGACGCTCGCGCGGGGTAACAGCTCGGCCCGCATCGCTTGAAACTTCTCCAGGCGAGCGCCGCTGAGGACCGAGAGGCGTGGGCCGACCCGGCTTTGCAGCTCCGTGAACACGGCGGCGCTCGGCCGACCGAAGTCGGTGTGCGAGGGGCCAAAATCTCCCGCCAGGCTGGTCGCCTCCGCTTCGCGCTGCCAGCTGGCGCCGTAGGAAACGGCGAGCTTCGATCCGGCGCGCCCGAGCGAGAGTTCGTTGCTGCCGACATACTCAAGGCCGGGGCGGAGCAGCGTGCTGCGGAAACTGAGCGTGAAGTTTGAAACGAAGAACGGATAGGACGCCGCGTCGAGCGAGCTGTCCTGCGTATCCTGGTAGACGAAGTCGTCCCACAACACGCTGGCCGTGAGGCGATGGTGCCAAGTGGAGCTTGCCGCCCAGCTGGTGCTGAGCGACCCGAGCCAGCGGTAATGGCGGTCGCGTTGGTTCGGGTCGAGTGGCACGCGCGTGGCGCCGGGATCCCGCACCGGCAGGCTGGTTTGTGTCGCCATGTAGCGCGCGGTGGCGGTCAGCGTCCACCGTTGGGCCGGCGCCGCGTCGAGCCGCAACGACGCGTCGCTCGTGAGGAGATCATTGGGGAGGGCGTAGATGCCGCGGTTGTACGCGAAGCCCACGCCGCTGGAATAGCGCACGCGCCCGGTGCCGCCTGCCACGGTGAGCTCGGAGCGGGCCTGAGCGCCGTGCTCGGTCGCGCCGCCGCCTTCGGCCAGGAGCTCGAACTGGGGCGGGCCGGCGCGCCCCTCCCGCGTGATGAATTGCACCGCGCCGGCCACGGCGGAGGACCCCCACAGTGCGCTCAGTGGGCCGCGAGCGATCTCGATACGCTCGACGTTCGTGAGCAGCAGTCCGTCGATATCGCTGTAGCCGCCGCTGATGTTGATCGGCACCCCGTCGAACATCAGCTGCGTGTACGGTTCGTCACCGCCGCGGAGATGGAGCCAGGTCGGACCGCCGGGCCCGGAGGCCTCGTCGATCGAAACCCCGGGCAGGAAGGTGAGCGCCCGCGCCGCGTAGGGCGTCGGTTCCCGGACGAGGTCACGGCGCTCCAGGACCGACGTCGCGAAGCCGAGCTCGAGCTGCGAGGCGGGGATGCGGCTCGCGGTCACCACGACCGGTGCGAGAGCGTAGGGGCGGAGCGTGTCGGGCGGGGTGGAATCGGACCGCGCTCCTTGTTGGGCGCCGAGCGAGATGGGGCCCGCGACGAGGGGGAGCGTGACGACGACGGTTCCCTTGAGCCAGTCAATGAGCATGGGGACGCTCACGAGCGACAGTCATGTGATGCAGCTTGCAGCGGCTGGCGTCGGAGCGGCTGTACGGCCAGCGCACTGTGGGGAACAAGTGTATCCCACGCAAGCGGAATCCGTCAATGAGCGCATCTGAGCGTCGAGCACTCGGCCCGGTCCTGGCAGTGATTGCCGGAAACGTCCTGTTCGGCACCGGCCTCATCTTTCACGCATTCCTCTACAACTTCTACCTGGAAGCGCTCCACCTCTCCTCTGAAGTCATGGGTTATGCGGCGGCGGCCCTGGCAGGCGGCGGCTTGGTGACGCTGCTCCCGGCTGGTGCCTTCACGGATCGCGCCGGATCGCGGGCCGCCGTCACGACCGCGGCGGTGGTGGTCGCGGTAGGGCTGGCGCTGGGTGCCGTCGCCGTGACCCCGCTCGCGCTGTATGCGGCGGCGGCCGTCGCCGGCGCCGGGAGCGGTATCTGGCGCGTGGCCATGCCGCCGATCCTGATGGGACTCACCGAGCCGGGCACCCGGGCGCGAGCGTTCGCGTGGAACGTTGGGCTGCTGGTCGTGTGGGGCGGACTCGGCACGGCGCTGGCCGGCGCCACGTCCGGGTGGCTCGAGCACGGCTGGGGTTTCCAGCAGCTTGCGGCGGTGCGGGGCACGCTGCTCCTGGGCGCGGTCGGCAGCGCCACCAGCCTCTTGGTGTTTGGAAGGTTGCGGGTGCCGGAGCACGCCGCACCACTCGCCGCGCCCGCCGCGCAATCCGCTCAGGTCGGCACGTCTATGCTGGCGACGCGTCCGATGCTCCTGAACGTCGGGCTGGTCGCCGTTTGGATGCTGGGGCCGGCGCTGGCAGCTCCGTTCTTCAACATCTTCTTCGCCCGTGAGCACCGCCTGTCGATCGAGCGGATCGGGTTTGTTCTCGCCGCTGCCAACGTATGCTGGGCCATCGCGGTGCTCGCGAGTGGTGAGCTGGCTCGTCGGGTCGGCGTGGGCCGAGTTCTGGTCGTCTCGCTGCTGTTTTTCGCACCAGCGATGTGGGGTCTGTCATTCGCGGGGACCGTGGAGCTCGCCGTCATGCTCTACTGGTTGCAGGGAGTGATCGCCCCGGTGACGAATCCGCTGATCGACCAGTGGCTGCT
>DASPXE010000086.1:0-31572 GCA_035637455.1 Gemmatimonadales bacterium | reverse complement strand
GGGATGAGCCCACACAACAGAAACACCCAGATGATCTCGGACTCGGTCCAGGCGGTCACCACCGCGCTCGCGGCGAAGATGGCCCACAGGAGCCGATCGCGGCCAAGCGTCATCCGCACGAGCTTCAGCACGCTGCGCGCGATGATGGCAATAACCGCCGCTCCGATTCCGTAGAAGAGCCCCTGCATCCATGGCAGCCCACCGAACCGGACGTATAGGTGAGAAAGGACGAGCACCATCAGAAACGAGGGGCTTACAAACGCGACCCCGACCAGCGTGGCACCGAGCCCCCCGGCACGCACCCAGCCGAGGTACATCGCCAGCTGTGCTGCGAGGGGGCCGGGCGCGAGCTGAGCCAGGGCGAGGCCCTCCTTGTATTCCTGAGCGCTGATCCAGCCGCGCTGCTCCACGAGGTCCTGCTGCATGTGCCCGGCGAGCGCGATCGGCCCGCCGAACCCCAAGGTGCCGAGCCGCAGGAAGTAGAGCAGGAACCCCCGCAGGCTGGATCGCTCAACAGTGGTCTGCGCGTCCCCCATCTCCATCCCGTTGCCGAGGCCGGACGTCACCGTCGTGACGACCTCGGGGTCCTGCGTGTGGCGCAGCGCTGTGCGGGTGGCGTTCGACGCGGCTCGGCCGCGGTGCCCGTCAGCGCCGCGTGCAGCGCATCGAACAGCGCCGTGCCGTGCTCGAGCCGCGCGCTGTCCTCCGCGTGCTGCTTCGTGATGCCGGCGATCAGCCGCTCGATGCCGGGAGTTTCGGGCCGCCCGAACTCTGCCTCCTTGCAGTCGATGTCGTGCACGATCTCCGCGATGAGGCGGACCGCAGGATCGCCGAGGCTGAAGCGCGTGACCAGCGTCTCGAAGGTGCAGGCTTTCCCCTCGTGGGTGTACTCGGCCTCGAACATGTCGAACCGGAGCTCGTGGGGCCGCGGCCGGTAGCCCTCGGGTGCCACGAACTTGAACCGCGCCGCGGGGTCGATGAACCGGCGAATCAGCCACGCGCTCGCGATCCGATCGATGTAGACCCCCTGCCGGGTCACCCACGTGGCCGCGCGCGGAGCCTGGGCGGGATCGGCCGGTGCCGGGACCACCGTGTCCGGCGGGCGGAGCCGCGCCTCGAGCCGCGCGAGCTCTTCGTGAGCCGGCCGGCGGCGCGGGGCCCCGAAGAAGTCGATGGCGACGACGTCCGCGAGGCGTCGTTTCAGTCGACCCACGTCGGCCTTGATTTGCCCTCGGCCATCGGTCCGCGCGCGCCGCCCGCCGGGTGACAACGCCTTGAGCAGGCGTTGCGCGTCCGCCACGATCTCGCGGTAGTCCGCGTCCCGGGCGGTGCGAAACAGTGCCTCGATCTCGGTGTCGGTCAGGCCATCCACGAAGTTGGCCTCGCAGACCGACGCCTCCCCGCCGCTGGCCACGATCTCCCGCATCTGCCATTGGAAGTCTTCGACCGTCTCGTCCGAGCGGGGGAGGACATAGACCGAGTTCTTGATGGCGACCGCGCCGAGACGTTGCAACCTGCGCCACACCTTGACCCGGAAGTAGTCGGGTTTGGGCGGGATCTGATGGATGAGTAGGACCCAGCGGTTCGCGGCAGACTGCGGCATGGAGGTATTGTCTCCCAAACGAATCCCTTGACTGTCACAAGTGTATCGTGCGAGAATTTTCCGAGCAAGGCTCCGCTGGATCGGGATCTCCTCACGGGAGGACATGTATGGGTCAGAGAATCTCGGTGCTCGCCGCGCTCCTACTGATCATCGCGATACGCGACCAGGCACAACAGCCGTTCGCGCCCATCGACTGGAAGCAGGTGGACGCGGGACTGGGCAAGTCTGGGGCACTCCAGCCGGACGGGGCCTACAAGGTCGGGATGCCGCGCACTGACCTGCACGTCACCGCGGCCGGCGTGGCGGTCAAGCCCGCGTTGGCGCTTGGCTCGTGGGTCGCGTTCCATCAGGTGAGCGACACCGAGGCGATGCTGATGGGCGACCTCGTGCTGCTCGAGAGCGAAGTCGACCCCGTGCTCGCCAAGCTCCAGCAAGGCGGCATCGAACAGACCGCGCTCCACAACCATCTGCTGCATGAATCACCGCACGTCATGTACATGCACATTGGCGGGCGTGGCACGCCGGCGCGGCTCGCCGCAGCGGTGCACGCCGCGCTGGCCCTCACCACGATGCCGTTCGGGGCGCCCCCGGCCCCGGCGCCAGCCGGGACCTTCGGCATCGACACGGCGCAGGTTGGACAGATTCTCGGCTACCGGGGGAAGGTCAACGGGGGCGTGTACCAGGTCGGTGTGCCCCGCGCGGAGCAGATCACGGCGGACGGAATCGCGGTCCCCTCGTCCATGGGCTTGGCGACGGCGATCAACTTCCAGCCGACCAGTGCTGGTAGGGCGGCGATCACCGGCGATTTCGTCTTGATCGGGAGTGAGGTCAACCCCGTGCTCCGTGCATTGCGCGATAACGGGATCGCCGTCACGGCCCTCCACAGCCATATGCTCACCGACAGCCCGCACCTGTTCTTCATGCACTACTGGGCGAATGACGACGCCCTGAAGCTCGCGCACGGGCTCCGCGCCGCGTTGGACAAGATGAATGTGAAGAGAGCTGGTTAGGACGATCTCGGCACCCGACATCGGAGGCATCACATGAAGCGGACGACGTGGCTTGTAGCGGTTCCGGCCCTGGCGGCCGTGTGCTGGGGGAACACCCTCGCGGCCCAGAAAGAAGAGGAAGGCGACCAGGCGGCGGTGGCAAAAGCCGTGATGAGCGCTCGGGTATCTCTCGAGCGTGGTCTCGCGGCGAGTGCGAGTCACGGGCAGCCGATTTCCGCAAAGTTCGAGCTAGAGGAAGGCAAGCTGCAGCTCTCTGTCTATACGGCGAAGGGCGGCAAGTTCTTCGAGGTGGTTGTCGACCACACCAGCGGTACGATCGTTAAGGCCGAACCGATCACCGAAGGCGAGGATCTCACCGCTGCGCAGAGCCAGATCGCGGCGATGGCGAAGGCGCAGCGATCGCTTCGGGCGGCGGTGGAGCAGACCCTGCGAGGCAACGCCGGCTCCCGCGCCGTCAGCGTCATACCATCGCTGAAGGATGGCCGCGCCGTCGCCGACGTCACGCTTGCAAAAGGTGATGAGGTCAAGACTGTTTCGGTGCCGCTGCAATAACGATTGCCGGGCGTCGGCCGCGCGCGGAAACGCCTCAGGGGGCGCGGCGACCCATCCAATGCCGCTCAGTCCCGATCCTCCGCGTCCCTGGCGTTGCGTTGTGAAACGCGCGTATATTGGCTCGGTCGGCGAGTGGTTGTGTGACCGGGGCGCACGAAGATTGGTCGCTCAGGGCTTAAGTGTCCGTTAAGGAGATGGCCGTGCGTCGTTGGCTCCTGCTGTTGCTGTCCTGCGCACTGCTGCCCGGTATCCTCACAGCGCAGCGCTCGAGCCGCTCGAGCCCCGCGTGCTGGCGCGCGCGGCCGCAGGAGCGATGCCGTGTCATCATCCTCACAAACTTCGGGGGATATGTCCAGAGCCGGGCGGCACAGGGGGAGACGCATTTCCGGGCGATGGCTGACTGGGGTGCACTCGCACACGTGGGTCCGCGCGATGCGGTCGGGGTCTCGTTCTTCGCGTCTTTGGACGCCGACGCGTTCCTGCTGGGGCCAGCCGTCCGCTACCGCCGCTGGATCGGCCAGGATCAGAGCGTCGACATCGCGCTCGGCACGCCAGTCCTCAGTTCCGACTACGGAGCAACGCTGTCGGCCTACGGTCTCGTGAAGTGGAACCCGGTGCACTGGGTCGGCATCGCGCTGCGGCCGGAGGTGCGTCGACCAGTGACCACTTGCGATCAGACCGGCTGTCGCGCGGGCTCGCGCTTCGTCGGGTCGGCGGGCGTCGAGTTCGGGTGGGTACCGGGCCTATCCTTGACGTTCGCCGCTGGCGCAGTTGGGCTCGTCGCCGCCATAGCGCTCGCTGGAATCGATTAGCTCCCGCTGGCCCGGTCGATCGTGAACGACGCTTGAGGGTGGTGGCATTCCCCTCTCGAAGCCGGCAGCCTGACCGTCAGCGGGGGAACGCTTCCGGTAGCCCGCCGTCGACTGTGAGGATGTCTCCCGTGGTGAAGCGGAACCGCTCACTCGCCAACAACACGGCGAGATCCGCGACTACGTCGGCCGGGATGAGCGATACGCCCATGACGTTGCGCCGGCGGTACACCTCCAACTGCTCTTCTAGGGAAACGCCTCGGCTGGCGGCTCGCTCCTGCGCGAACCGGCGGAACAGCGGCGTGTCGATCTGGTCGGCGTTGATGGCGTTCACCCGGATGCCGTCCCCGCCCAGCTCGACGGCGGCGACGCGCAGCGCCTGCAGCAGGGCCGCCTTGCTGGCGCCGTACGCCGCTGCGTCCCGGCCAGGCGCGAGCGCCGCCTTCGACACCGATGCGACGATCGAGCCGCCCGATCGCTGGCGGCGCATCACGGCTCCCGCAGCGCCCATTGCCAGGACGGCGCCGATGTAGTGGACGTCGAGCTGCTGCTGGAGATCCTCGCGCCGGATGTCGGTCAGTCCAGCGAACCGGGGCGTCTGGCCCGCCGTGTAGAACAGGCAGTCCAGCCCGCCGAACTCGAGGACGGTCCGCCGGACCAGGTGGGCCAGACTCTGGTCGTCCCGGACGTCCACCGGGACGGCGACGGCGCGGCCCGGGAACGTCGCTCCGATCTCGCTCGCGACCGCGTCCGCGGCCACCTCGTCGACATCCGCCACGACGACGTGCGCGCCTTCCGCTGCGAACCGCCGCGCGGCGGCCCGTCCGATGCCGCTCCCACTCCCGATCACCACGGCGACGTGACGCGGGAGCAGCAGCGACGCGCGCTCGCGCGCGTCCTGCTCTTCCAGCTTACGGCGTTCCAGGGGCCAGTGCTCGAACGCGAACACTTCCGGCTCGGGAATGAACTGGAACGCCTCGATCGCTTCCGCGTTTGCGATCGTCTCGAGCACCGCCCGGTAGCACAGATTGGCCGTCACCGCGCCCCGCTTGTCCCGGAACGCCGTGATCATCCCCAGCCCCGGTACGAGCACGACCTTGGCCCAATCGTCGAGCGGGCGCTCCTCGCCGGCGGCGTGGCGCCGGTGATACTCCTCGTAGTCCGCCCGCTGTTTCGAGATCTGGGTGCGCACCGCGTCGACCAGCTGATCCGCCGGCGCAGCGGGGTCGAGCTCGAGCCAGAGCGGAAGACGGCCGGCCCGCAGGATGTGCTCCGGCGTCGCCATTCCGCGCCGCACGAGCGCCGGCAGGCGCTCCGCTGCGAGAGCGGTGAGGATGTCGTCGGCGTCGTCGCAATGCAGGATCACCCGACCTCCCTCCCGCGACCCGAGGGCGCCGCGCACGACCGGCAGGACGAGCTCCGCACAGCGCCGACGCGCCTCCGCTGCCGGCATCGGGCGAGCCATCGCCCCCAGCACCGCCCGGCCGCGCCGGCTCGTCTCGAGGTGGTCCTCGATCCGGTTCACGACGCGCAGCAGGCGCGTGTAGCACTCCCGCGGGTCCTCTCCCCACACCACCAGGCCATGATGTGCCAGCGCCAGGCCCACGGCGCCGCGGGGCATCCGATCCACCATCCCGCTCACCGTGCGGGCCAGCGGGAACCCCGGACGGGCGTACGGGACGTACGCGATCTCGCCGGGAAACAGCTCGGCGACCAGGCGTTGCGCCACCGTGTCGCTCAGGTTGGTGAGGCTCATCGTCGCGACGTCGTGGGTGTGCGCGATGACGCGGTGGGAAAGGAGCGAGTGGAGCGGGGTTTCCACGCTCGGGGCCGGCCCGTCGGTTTGCTGCATGCAGCTCGCCAGGAAGCGCATCATATCGGCGTCGCTCATCGCGGCGGCGTCCCGCAGTGCAGCCAGCGCCGCAAGCGACAGGCGTGTGAACCCCGCCCGCCCGATCGTGCGCAGATCGGTGCCGCTGCCCTTTACCAGCAACGCGTCCCCGAGCTTGATCGATGTGTTGCCGCCGCCCGGCTGCACCAGCCGCGGTTCCCGCCCGATCAGAGTGGAGAGATAGACGAGCTGGTCGAGCTCGTCGGCGCCGGCGGCGGGGCCACCGCCCCAACGGTCCTCGATTCGCGCCGCCGCGTCCCTCACGGTCCCGTGCGCGCTGGCGCAGCGCCGTCGATCCCGCTGGCGATCACGTCCCTAAGTGTTGTCTTGCGCAGCTCCGCCACGAACGCCGGCACCACCTTCTCCACGAGGTCGGCGAAGCGGGCGGACGCCGCGTTGATCCGCTGAGCGAACACGTCGTGCACCGCCAACTGCTGCGCGGTGGGCGGGAAATCGGCACCGTTGTCGGCGACGTCGGATTGCAGCGCCGCGAGCCGACCGTAGATCTGCATCGGGTTGCGGAAGGCGTCTTCTCGCGCCCCCGTCAGGTGGACGTCGAACAACACGCCCTCGACGCCGGCGACGCGGTGCTCGAGCGAGTCGGCGAGGCCCGCGAGCCGCTTCGCGCTCGCGTCGCCGGCCAGCGCCGAATCGGTGCGCAGCTGGCCCGCGAGGTCCTGCAGCTGCTTCCGCATCCACTCCAGTCGGTTGATCATGCGGGCGACGCTATCCTGCTCGGCCCGGATCGCGAGGGCGAGCCGGGTCTGTGCCTGCACATCGGCGTCAGTGCCCGCGGTGTTCGGATCTTTCAACACGGTGAGCGACTGGGCAAGTGTCGTGTCGCCCACGCTGAGCCGGATCCCGTACGTCCCGGGCGGCACCAGCGGGCCACGCAGCATGAGATCGAGATCCCACGTCACGAGCGGGCGCGTGCCGTCCGGCCCGACGCGCACGAACGGCTTGCCCGGAGGCGGCGTCCGCAGCTTGGGGACGGCGGGGGGCGCGTAGCGCAGGTCCCACCACACCCGATTGAGCCCCGGTTTCCGCTCTCCCTGGAGCACGCGCACGGTGTCGCCTCGCGCGTCCACCACGATCAACCTGGCGGGCGGATGCGCGCTGTCGGGTCGCGCCGCCGAGTCGGGCCGGGCCTCGGTGTCGGCGAGCGCGGCCGCCAGATGGTAGGTCACGACGGCGCCGCCCGGCGGGTTCTGCGCCTGGACGGCGCTGTTGGGCGCGTTCGCGACGCCCTGCGTCGCCCGGAAGCGGTAGGCGGGCGGCGGCGCGAACAGCCAGGCGCGTCCGGCGAGGGCCCGGGCGTCGAGCTGCTCGAGCGGCGAGACATCGTCGAGGATCCACACGCCGCGGCCGTAGGTGGCGACGACCAGGTCGCGGAAGCGCGGCTGCACCGTCACCCACGATACCGGCGCGTGCGGCAGGTTGGTCTGCAGCGGCAACCAGCGCGCGCCGTCGTCGAGCGTCACGTACAGCCCGTTCTCGGTGCCCGCATACAGCAGCCCGCGACGCACCGGGTCCTCGGCCACCACGTGGATGAACGACAGGGTGGAGCGGGGGAAAGTGTCGGAGATGCGCTTCCACGTCTTACCGTAGTCCGTCGTCTTGTAGATGTACGGCGCCAGGTCGTCCAACTCGTGCAGGTCCACCGCGAGATAGGCGGTCCCGGCGTCGAAGTGCGACGGCTCGATGTTGGTGATCTTTCCCCACGGCGACAGCTTGGGGAGGTTGCCCGTGACGTCGCTCCACTGCCCACCGCCGTCGCGCGTGACGTGCACCAGGCCGTCGTTCGACCCAGCCCAGATGACGCCTGCCTGCAGCGGCGATTCGGCGATGGCGAACAGGGTAGCCCCGTCGAACGTCATGAGATTGTCGGTCGTGACGCCGCCCGAGGTCTGCTGATGCGTCGTGTCGTTGCGGGTGAGATCGGGGCTGATCACCTTCCAGCTGGCGCCGCCGTCGGTGGTCAGGTGCACGACCTGGCTTCCGACGTAGACCCGAGTGTGATCGTGGGGCGACAGGGCGATCGGGAACGTCCAGTTCCAGCGGTATTTGAGGTCCGCCGGCCGCCAGCCGTACCCGGCCTCGGGCCACACGCGCACGTTGCGGGCGTGATCGGTGCGCGTGTCGTACACCTCCAGCCCGCCGTCGTAGCAGCCCGACCAGACGGTCACATTGTCGACGGTGTCCGGGATCGCGAAGCCGCTCTCGCAGCCGCCGACGTGCCCCCACTGTCCTTCGGTGATGCCGCCGGCGAGCCCGCGGCTCGGCATCCGGTAGGAGCTGCCGTCCTGGCGGTTGCCGTAGAGGTAGTAGGGCACGCGGGCGTCCGCATGCACGTGGTACATCTGGGCGATCGGGAGCACCACCCGCGTGTAGCTCTTACCGCCGTTGAGCGTGAAGCTCGCGCCCCCGTCGTGCGCGATCAGAATGCGGTCGGCGTTCAAGGGGTCGATCCAGATGTCGTGGTTGTCCCCGCCAGCCGAGAAGGGGCTGCGGGTGAGCGTCTGGCCGCCGTCGCGCGACATGCTGAACCGCACCGAGACGAAGTACAGGCGGTCCTCGTCGTCGGGCGCGACGGTGAAGCGCACGTAATACGGCGCGCGCTCCGCCATGTCGTGATTGCGGCTCACGACGCGCCAGGTGTTGCCGCGGTCATCGCTGCGGTACAGCGTCGGGTCCTGATCTTCGATCAGCGCATAGACGGTGTTGGGATTGGAAGCGGCGACCGCGACCGCGATCTTGCCGACGACGTGATTCGCCGCGGGGAGGCCGTGGCCCGCGAGGCGCTTCCACGTGACTCCACCGTCGCGCGAGACCCACAGGCCGCTCCCGGGGCCACCGCTCTGCAGGTGCCAGGTCTTCACCTCGAACTGCCACATGCCGGCGAACAGCGTATTGGGATCGCCCGGGTCGATGGCCAGGTCCGAGCATCCGGTGTTCGCATCCACGAACAGAACCCGGGTCCACGTCTTGCCGCCATCCGCGGTGCGGTACACTCCGCGCTGTTGCTGGGGGCCATAGGCACGCCCCAGCGCGCAAACCAGCACTACCTCCGGGTTCGCCGGGTGGATCACGATGCGCGCGATGCGGCCGGTCGAGTCGAGGCCCACGTGCTGCCAGCTGCGGCCGGCATCGGTCGACTTGTAGGCGCCATCGCCCAGGGCGGTCGTCGAGCGGATGAAGAACGTCTCGCCGGTGCCGGCCCACAGCACGGTGTGGGCGGAGGGAGCGATCGCGAGGGCCCCGATGGCCTGCGCGGGCTCGCTGTCGAAGACCGCCCGCCAGTGCGCGCCCCCGTCCTCCGTCTTCCAGACGCCGCCGGACGCCGCGCCGACGTAGGCGACGAGGGGGTTGCCCGGCTCCCCGACCACGGCGACGGCGCGGTTGCCTTCGGGGCCGACGAAGCGGAACCGCAGACGCGTCCACAGCGTGGTGTCCGCCTGTTGGGCGGGCGCGAGCGCCGGCGGGATGGAAAGCACGAGCAGCGCGACGACGGTGCGGATGCGGGTCATGGGCGGCGGCCTCGGGGGCAGGCGACGGCTAACAATGGCGGGCGGCGGGACGGGGCGCGAGGGGCGGCCTGACGGAAGGCCGCAGTGTGAAGGTCGTTATCGCGACCCCAGCAGCAGCGCCTCGAGGTCCAAGTCTCGCTGCACCCGACGCATGACGTGATCGCCGATCATACCCTTGTCTCGCAACGCGATCACGGCCCGCCGCTCGGCCTCGAGCAGCTCGAGCACCGCGTCGCGACGGCCGCGGGCGAGACGCTCCTCCCTGCCATCGCGCTCGGCCCGCACCCGGGCGCCGAAGCGCCGGCGCCGGTGGCCGTAGCGCGCCCGTAGCTCGGTGAGGGTCTCCCCATCGAGCTCTCCCGCCAGCTCTTCGAGGCGCCGCAGCGCGGCCGCCGACGCTTGCTCACGTGCGTGCGCTTCTTCGAGCCGCTGCGTTTCGCCGGTGTCGCAGATCCCCAGCCAGCTGACGAGCGGCTGGAGCGAGAATCCCTGGGCGAGCGTCACCAGGATCACCGTGTACGTGAGGAAGATGATGATGTCCCGTCCCGGGAACGGCGCGCCCGCGGCCGTCGTGAACGGCAACGCCAGCGCCAGCACGAGCGAGTCCGCGCCCCGCAGGCCCGCCCACGCGATCAGCGCCACGTGGCGCCACGACGGCGGCGGATCGTGGTGCCGCGCGCGCCGGCTCAGCCAGCGCGGGCCGTAGCTCGCGGTGAACACCCACACGACGCGCGCGGCGATCGTGACGACGCTCACGGCCAGCCCGGCGATCGCGAGGTCCCCGACGGAATACGCGCCGAGCGTGCCGAGCACGGCTCGCAGCTCGAGTCCCACGAAGACGAACGTGAGCCCTTCCAGCACGAACGCGACCACGCCCCACATCCCTTCGGTCTGCACCCGTGTGTCGGGTGCCACGATGCGAGGGCCCAGGCGGCCGAGGTAGAGACCGCAGGCGACCACCGCCAATACACCGGACACGCCCACGGCCTCCGCCGGCAGAAACGCGGCGAACGGGGTGAGGAGCGAGATCGTCGCCTCGATCTCGGGTGCATGGATGTGGCGGCGCAGCCACGCGATGAGCCACGCCGCGCCCAGCCCGACCGCCACGCCCGCGGTGCCGACCCAGACGAAGCGCAGCCCCGCCGCGGCGACGGAGAAGCTGCCGCTCACGGCCGCCGCCACCGCCATCCGGTAGGCCACGATCGCCGTGGCGTCATTGACCAGGCTCTCTCCTTCCAGGATCGTCGCAATGCGACGTGGCACCACGAGCTGGCGCAGGAAGGCCGTCGCCGCCGGCGCGTCGGGCGGCGAGACGAGGGCGCCCAGAGCGAAGGCGGCGGCCCACGGCAAGCCGGGCACCACGGTGTGCGCGGCGACGCCGACCACAATGGTCGTGAAGACCACGAGGCCGACCGCCAGCAACCCGATGGGACGCAGATTGGCGCGCAGATCGCGCCACGACGCGGTGAGGGCGGCCCGGTAGAGCAGCGGCGGAATGAAGACGACGAAGATGAGGTTTGGCTCGAACGCGACGCGCGGCAGGCCCGGAAGCAGCGCGATCACGAGCCCGCCGATCACCAGCAACACCGGAGACGGAACTCCCAGCCGGCGCGCCGCAATGCCGACGAGCACGACGGCGACCAGCAGCGCGAGGATGATCTCGAACTGGTGCATCGCCGCGCTCAGTGCCTCACCACACGATCCCGCTCACTCCACGGCGGCAGCCCGGCGCGCGGCGTCCTCCAGCGCTGCCGCGAGGGGTTCGACGTCCCACGCTTGATCGTGCCGCTCCCCGTTGATGAAGAACGTGGGCGTGCCGTTCACACCGCTCCGCACGCCGCTCATGAAGTCGTCGCGCACCCGAGCCTTGTAGGTATGTGCCGCGAGCTCCCGCGCCACCCGCGCGGCATCGAGGTCGAGCTCGCCGGCGTACTCGATCAGGTTGTCGTCCTCGAGTGCGAATTGGCGCTCGAACAGGCGATCGTGCATGTCCCAGAACCTGCCCTGTGCGCCGGCGGCCTCCGCCACCTCGGCGGCGTGCTGAGCGTGCAGGTGCAGCTCGGTGAGGGGGAAGTTGCGGAACACGAACCGCAGGCGCGGGCCCAACCGATCCTGCACCTCTTTCACGATCGGGTACGCGCGACGACAGTGCGGGCACTCGAAGTCGCCGTACTCCACGAGCGTCACCGCGGCGTTCGCGGGCCCGTGCGCGTGATCCCGCTCTCCCACCGGCAACGCCAGCACCGCCGCGTCCCGCTGCTTGCTCACCCCCGCCCTCGCGGCGTCTCGAGCGCCTCGAGCGCTCTCAGAATCCCGTCCGCTCCCGGGTTGACGCCGATCGGCGCGACATAGCTCCAGCGGACGGTGCCGTCGCCGTCGAGCACGAAAAGGGCCCGCTCGGTGGTGCCATCGCCTTCCCGGTAGACACCGTAGCGCCGCGCGACGGCCCCCTTCGGCTCGAAGTCCGCCAGCAGCGGGAAATGCAGCCTGCGGCTCTGCGCGAACGCGAGGTGACACCAGACGCCGTCGACCGAGATGCCCAGGAGCTCCGCCCCGAAGCGCTGGAACTCCGGAAGAATCTCGTTATACAGCGCCATCTGGTCGCCGCACACCGGACTCCAGTCGGCGGGATAGAAGGCGAGAATCACGGGCCGGCCGCGGAAGTCGCGCAGCGAGACGGTCTGGTCCGGAGTGCTGTGCAGGGTGAATTCGGGAGCGCGCGTGCCCGGGCCAAGTGGCCCGGCCGTGCCGGCAGGGGTCGTGTGAGTCACGAGTCTCTCCTCCTCCTCTGCTTGCAAACTAGCCACGCATGGAAGCCGAGGGGGCGGAGTTCTTGACCCTCCGAAATCCGATAATTACATTCGGAATTCCCGAACCAACTCACTCCCGAAACAGGATGTCGGCAGCGTGAACAGACTGATGAGCCTTGCTGCGTCGGTGCTGGTCGTGGCAGGCGTGTGTCTCGTTTCAGTGGCCGAGGCGCAAGACCCCTTTGAAATCGAGGTCTACGGCTCTGAGACGGCCCCCCGGCGGGCGTGGGAGCTGGACACCCATGTCAACTACACGGCGCGCGGGACCACCGCCTTTGACGGGCCGGTTGCCCCGACCGAGCATCAGGTCCATCTCGCCTTTGAACTGACCAGGGGCCTCACCGATCATTGGGAGGTCACGGCATACCTCCTGTCGGCATATCGCCCCGGCCCTGGAGTGGAGTATGCCGGCTGGCGGGTGCGGTCGCGCGTGCGCGCGCCGGAGGCGTGGCGGCTGCCTGTGGATCTGGGGCTCGCGGCCGAATTGGAGTTTTCCCCCGCTGCCTACGACGAGACCACGGCCGGGCTCGAGATTCGGCCGATCCTCGAAAAGCGGATCGGGCGATTACAGCTGCAATTCAATCCAGTGATCGAGCGATCGCTCGCGGCGCGCGATACGAGCGGCGACGCGGAGTGGGAATTTGAGCCGAGCGGTCGCGTGGGAGTGGCGGTGAGCAAGGTGGTCGCTCTGGGCGTGGAGTACTACGGCAAGGGCGGCTTGTTCGGCAGTACGCTGCCCGGCAGCGAGCAGGTGCACCAGTTCTATCCAGGCGTGGACCTGAAGCTCGGCGACGACGTCGAGCTGAATGTCGGCGTCGGCTTCGGAACGACGTCCGCGGGGAACCGGCTGGTATTCAAGTCTCGCTTCGAGATTCCCTTGGGGCGTTAGCGGTGAGCGCGGCCCCCGCCGACTGGCTGCCGTTTCTCACCGAGCTGGCCGACCGCGCCGACGAGATCGCGCTGCGGTTCTTCCGAGTGAGGGGGCTGCGCGTCGCCGCCAAACCGGACGCGAGCCCTGTCACCGAAGCAGATCAGACGATCGAGACGACCGCACGCGCGCTGGTGCGTGAGCGGCACCCCGAGCTCGGCATCCTCGGCGAAGAGCAGGGGGAGGAGCCGGGACAGGGCGAAGCGCGGCTGATCATCGATCCCATCGACGGCACCCGCAACTTTGTGCGGGGCATCCCGGTGTTCGCAGCGCTGCTCGCGGTCGAAGCACGCGGCGAGGTCGTGGCCGGGGTGGTGAGCGCCCCCGCGCTGCGGATGCGCTGGCATGCCGCGCGCGGCGTTGGAGCGTCACGGGACGGGCGTCGCCTCGAGGTGTCGCGGATCCGCGAGCTGCGGGAGGCAACGCTGTTCCACGGGAACCTCGGCCCCGGCGAAGCCGGGCCTGCCGGCGGGATCTGGCGGCTGATCGGGCAGGTCGATCGGACGCGCGGCTTCGGCGATTTCTATCAGCACATGCTCGTCGCCGAAGGGGCGGGGGAGATCGGCATCGATCCGGCGATGAAGCCGTGGGACATCGCCGCGCTGCAGGTGATCGTCGAAGAAGCCGGCGGGTGCGCAACGGGTCTAAGGGGGGAACGCTCGATTTACGCCGGCAGCCTCGTGACCTCCAACGGGTCCCTGCACGCGGCTGTGCTCGAGACGCTAGCCGGGGGCCCGCAACACGTGTAGGCCCCTTGCCCAGCGGCCGCCCTCGGGGTTCTTTACATCCCGTGTTCCCTAAGACCACGTGGATGCCTGTGGCGGTCGGCGTCGCCGCCCTCATGTCCGGCGGCGCGCTGCTGGCGCGCACCGGAGCGGCCCGCGCGCCCGGTCCCGTGATTACCGTGTACAAGAGCGCAACGTGCGGCTGCTGCACCAAGTGGGTCGAGCATGTGCGCGCCGCGGGATTCCAGGTCGTCGTCCACGACACGACCAGTCTGTCGGGCATCAAGGAGCGCTACGGCGTTCCCAAGAACCTCACGTCGTGCCACACGGCCGTGGTCGACGGGTACGTGATCGAAGGGCATGTGCCCGCGGACGTGATCGCCCGCCTGCTGCGGGAGCGCCCGGAGCTCGCAGGCGTCGCCGTTCCGGGTATGCCCGCCGGCTCGCCAGGAATGGACTCGCCCACGCCGGCGCGCTACGCCATCCTGACTTTCGACCGAGCCGGCCGCACCGCCGTCTTCGCGCACCGCTGACGCCGTGCCACGTGATCGATACCCCTGCCGAGCCCGATCCCGCAGAAGACGACTTTCCCGAGGGTGACGGCACTGCGGACTCGGAGGCGCTCGTCGTCTGTCCGCACTGCGGGGCGGCGAGCGAGGTGGGTCTCGATCCAGGGGGCGGCGCCCATCAGCAGTACGTGGAGGACTGTCAGGTCTGCTGTCGCCCGTGGCGCGTGACGGTGCGCTACAGTGCCGCCGGTGGGGCCGACGTCTCGGTCGAGCCGCTCGACGGTTGAAACGCCGGCCCGTGGCGGGCCGTAGGGCTGGGATCCTTGCGGACAGGCTGCGATGCCCGTCGTGCTGAGGGTTTGCACCGCACTCTTGCTGGCTCGCCCGGCCCTCACGGGCGAGGCTAGGCTCGCCGCTCAAGACGCCACCGCCTCGCAGGACACGACCCCGGCTCGCCGGTACGGGCACTTCCACATCGGCCTCACGATCCACGACAACGGCCTCAGCTTCGGCAACGCGCCTCGCGTGAACGGCATGCGCGTCAACGTGCAGGACGCGGAGCTGGAGCGCGTCAACGGGGTCAACATCACCCTGTGGAAGCCGCGCGAGCCGCTCAGCGGCACGGTGAACGGTCTGCAGCTGGGCGTGGTGCCGGGGTCGCGGGAGGTGAGCGGGATCGCCGTCGGGCTGGGGGGTGTGGTGGCGGAGCGGCGGCTGCGCTGGATCAGCGTCGGGGGGCTCGGTACCGTGTCGAACGGCTCGCTGGAGGGCCTGGGAATCGGGGGCCTCGGCCTCGTGGCAAACGGAGAGATCCGCGGGGTCGCGCTCGGTGGCCTCGGTGCGGTGTCCGACGGCGACATCCGCGGCGTCGTGCTCGGGGGCCTCGGGGCGGTGGCGAATCGCGACATCTGGGGGATCGCGCTCGGCGGCCTTGGCACGGTGGCGAACGGCAGCCTGACCGGGATCGGGGTCGGTGGGCTCGGCACCGTAGCCGACCGCGATTTGACGGGTGTCGCGATCTCGGGGCTCGGCACGGTCGTGAATCGTGACCTCTCCGGCATCGCGCTGAGCGGCCTCGCCACCGTGGCGAACGGGGATGTGCGGGGCGTGGGTGGTGGCGGGCTCGCGACCGTCGCCAATGGCTCCGTCACAGGGCTCGCGTTCGGGGGGCTCGCGGTCGTCGCCAACGGTCGGCTTGCGGGTGCGGGGCTGGCCGGCCTGGCCGTCGTGGCGGACCGGGAGATCACCGGGCTCTCGATCGCCGGGTACCGCGTCGAGAGCCCTCGTGTCACCGGGTTGAACGTCGCGGGTCTGTACCTCAAGACGCGGGCGCTCTCGGGGGTGTCGGTGAGCGCTTACAATCGGGTCAGAGGGCTACAGCGTGGAGTCGCCATCGGGATCTACAACTCGGCCTACGTGCTGAGGGGGGTGCAGATCGGTGTAGTGAACAGGGCGAAGAACAATCGCGGGATCTTCCGGATTCTCCCGCTTCTCAACGCGCACCTTTAAACGACTAGACGCACAGACGCGCAGCGGTGAACAGTAGCAGTGTCAGGAAATGCCTTCCTCGACCCTCTTGCCTGCTCACCGCCGTGCGTCTCTGCGTCTAGCCGTTGCCTGTCCTACTTCCTCGCCACCTCGTACCTCTTCCCTATCTCTTGCCAGTTGACCACGTTCCACCACGCCGCGATGTAGTCCGGCCGCCGATTCTGGTATTTCAGGTAGTACGCATGCTCCCACACGTCCAGCCCGAGCACCGGCACCTTGCCGTCCATGAGCGGGCTGTCCTGGTTCGCCGTGCTGAAGATCTCGAGCTTCCCGTCGGTGAGGGCGAGCCAGGCCCAGCCGCTTCCGAACCGGCTCGTCCCGGCGCCGGCGAGCAGCTCTTTGAACTTGGCGAAATCTCCGAACGTCTTCTTGATCGCGTCGGCCAGGGCCCCGGCGGGCTCGCCGCCACCGCCCTTGCCCGCGGGCGCCATGATGGTCCAGAAGAGCGAGTGGTTGTGATGTCCGCCGGCGTTGTTTCGGACGGCGGTGCGGATGTCGTCGGGGATGGTGTTGATGCCGCGCAGCAGCTGTTCGAGGCTCTTTTTGTGAAGCTCGGCGTGCTTGTCAAGCGCCGCGTTCAAGTTGTTGACGTACGCCTGGTGATGCTTGCCGTGGTGGATCTGCATCGTCTGGGTGTCGATGTGCGGCTCGAGCGCGGAAAAATCGTAGGGCAGCGCAGGCAGGGTGTGCGCCATGACCTTCTCCGTGGAGGTAAGTGTCCCGGACATCTGCTGCTTCGACCAAGCTGCAAGGCAGCTAAAAATGCACGCGCGGTCGCATGAATTCAAACCTGCCGGGCGCACAGGGTTGCCCCGCCCGGCGTGGCTTGTGACATTACCCCGACAACACGTGTCCATCACCACAAGTTCCGCATCGTCTCCGTGTGCGATCGAGGAGGGAACGCTGGCGCCGGATTTCACGCTGCCGAGCACGGCCGGAACGGATGTCGTGCTCTCGAGCTTCCGCGGCAAACAGAACGTGCTGCTCGCGTTCTTCCCGTTGGCGTTCACCTCGACGTGCACCGCGGAGCTGTGCGCGTTCAGTGAGGACTTCGACCGGTTCGCGAGCGCCGGCACGGCCGTCTTGCCGATCAGCGTCGACTCGGTGCCCACCTTGAGGGAGTTCAAGGCGAAGCACGCGATGAAAGTCGATCTGCTGTCCGATTTCAAGCGGACCGTGGCGCGGGCGTACGGGGTGCTGATCGAGGAGAAGTTCTTCACCGAGCGGGCTTACTTCCTGATCGATCGTGCTGGGCAGATCCGCTGGCAGCACACCGAGGCCGAGTTGGGGCAGCGGCGCGACGACACCGAACTGCTGCGGCAGATCGCGACGCTTGAAGCATAGGCTCGCCGCCACCGCCCAGGCGTCCTTCCGGGCGCGGGACGACAAGTGGTACTTGGGGGCGGGCGACGGGCTCATTTGGGCGCCGCCGTTCCCCCAGTGGCTCGATGTGCCCGGGTTCTGGGACGAGGCGCACCTCTTCCAGTACGCGATCCGCCCGCTGTTCACGGTGACGTTCCTCCTAGAGGGACGCACCGTGCCCGTGCGATGTCTCCGGCGTCGTTGGACGCCGGCGGCGCTGACCCTGGATCACGCGCTCGGGCCTTGGCGCGCGCGCGAAACCCGCAGCGCGCCCGGCGGCGCGCTCGCCTCCGAGTGGGAGCTGCGCAATCCCACCGCGCGGGCCGCGAGCGTGGACGTCGTGGTCTGGACGGGGGTGGACGGCGCGTCGCTGGCGGCTGCTGACGTGCACTCCGAGCAGCATGCGCTGCGCTTCACGCGCGAGGTCTCCGATCGGCGGGACCACCGCGCGCGGGTCGCCCACCGGCTCACGCTCGATCCCTCCGCTCAGTCGTTCGGCGCCTACCGGTCCGAGCCGTCGGTGCCCGCGCTCCCGCCTCGATTCGACCTCACGCCGTTCTACGACCGGTGGCAGACGAACGGCCGGCTGCGCGATCAGCTTCACCTCGAGGGGATCGACGCGCATGGAGTCATGTATCTGGGGCTGCAGCGGCGGTTCCCACTCCCACCCCGCGGCACGGTGCGCTTCTCAGCCTCCGTTGCGTTGGCGCTCGAAGGGGGTCGGGGAGGCGGCCCGGACCGCCCGAGCGCGCGACCGACCGACCGCTCTGGCGCGTCCGACCGGCCGGGCGCGGCGGCGGAGCGGGGGTGGCACGAGTACTTCGCCTCCGTTCCGAGCTTCCGCTGCTCTGACGAGTATCTGGACCGCCACTGGCGCTACCGCTGGTACGGCCTGCGCCTCAACGCGATCGCGGGGCGGATAGGTAACTATCAGCATCCCACCGTGTGCGAGGGGATCGGCTACTTCCACGTACCGATCACCTACGGCGCCCAGTGCCACATGCGCGAGCTGCGCTGGCTTGCCGCGCCTGACTGGGCCCGCGGGGTACTGCGGACGTTTCTCGCGCATCAGAACCCCGATGGCTCGCTCCCCGGGCGCGTCTACGTCGATCACCTCAGGGGGACGGACTTCTATCACGCCGACTGGGGCGGTGCGTTGGATGCGCTCGAGGCGGTGCATCCGGATCCGTCCTTCGAGGCCGAGGTGTATCCCGCCCTCGTGCGGTACGCCGCCTGGCTGCTCCGGACCCGCGATGCCAACCACACCGGCATGATCGATGTGGTGAACCAGTTCGAGACCGGCCAGGAGTACATGTCTCGCTATCAGGCAGTCGATCCCGAGGCGGACCGCGTCGGTTGGGAGAGCCGCATCCGTCTCAAGGGGGTGGACGTCACCGTGTACGCCTACCGGCTGCTGCGCGCGCTCGAGCGGCTCGCCGAGCGTGTGAGCGTGGCGGACGTCGGCCGCTGGCGCGAGGCTGCAATCCGGACGGGACGCGCCATCCTCGAAAAGATGTGGGACCCGGCGGCCGAGATGTTCTTCGACGTGAATCCGCGGACGGCGCGGCCGACGAGCGTGAAGGCTGCGGTGTGTTTCTATCCGTACGGCACCGATCTCGCCGACACGCGCCATATCGCGGGGCTCGAGCGGCACCTGTTCGAGCCCGCCGAGTTTTGGACCGCGTATCCCGTCCCCTCCTCGAGTGTGGACGACCCGCTCTTCAATCCGGACGCGGAGTGGAAGGGGAAGCGACACAACTGCCCGTGGAACGGGCGCGTGTGGCCCATGACCAACTCGCACGTCATCGATGCGCTGGCGCGCGTCGTGCGGCTCCACCAGGCCCAATGGGCGGGGAAGCTGGGGCAGCTGATCCGGCAGTTCGCCCGGATGATGACCTTCGACGGCGATCCCGACCGGCCGAACTGCTTCGAGCATTATCACCCCCACACCGGCCGGCCGAGTGTCTACCGGGGCATCGACGACTACCTGCACTCTTGGGTGAACGACCTGATCGTGTCCCATGTGATGGGCGTGCTGCCGGACGGCCCGCGGGGCCTCACCGTCTGGCCGCTTCCCCTCGGCGTCACGCGCGCCGCGCTTGACGGAGTGCGCGTGGCGGGGCGGGGGGTGGCGGTAGCGATGGACGGCCCGCGGTTCCGCGTCAAGATCGACGGTCGCGCGGCAGGGGAAGGCAGGGTCGGCGACCCGCTGACGATCGCCTTCGGATGACGCGACGGATCGGTGTGCTGGCGGTCGCGAGGTGCGGCTTGAGTTGAGCGACGAGCACGACGTTGAAATCTGACACCGCCCCGAGTAGCGCGAGACCGGAAAGTCCGGCATCGTTGCCGGCGGCTCGCCCAGGAGGCCGCATGCAGCCGACTCAGAGGGAGCGCTGAGCCGCATGGCGTCGCTCACCCTGCGGCGGCTCAGCAAGACATTCGACGCGCGGACGAAGCCCGCTCTGCAGGAGCTGTCCCTGGACGTGCGGGACGGGGAGTTCCTCGTGTTGCTGGGGCCGTCCGGCTGCGGCAAGACGACGACGCTGCGCTGCATCGCCGGGCTCGAAGAGCCAACGGCGGGCGAGATCTTCATCGGTGAGCGCGACGTGACCCACCTGCCGCCCGGCGACCGCGATGTCGCCATGGTATTCCAGAACTACGCCCTGTACCCGCACCTCACGGCGCGCGCCAATTTGGCGTTCGGGTTGGAGGTGCGGGGCGTGGCGCAGCCCGAGATCGCGCGCCGCGTGCAGGAGACGGCGCAGCGGCTCGGTCTGACGGAGCTGCTGGACCGGCTGCCGGCCCAACTGTCCGGTGGGCAGCGCCAGCGGGTGGCGCTGGGGCGCGCGATCGTGCGTGCGCCCCGCGCGTTCCTCTTCGACGAGCCGCTCTCCAACCTGGACGCCCAGCTCCGCAGCGAGCTGCGCCGCGAGCTGCTCGGCCTGCACCGCGCCCTCGGCGCGACCATGGTGTACGTCACCCACGACCAGGTGGAGGCGATGACCATGGGGCAACGGATCGCCGTGCTGCACGAGGGCCGCCTGCGCCAGCTCGGCACTCCGGTCGACGTGTACCAGCGGCCGGCGGACGTCTTCGTGGCTCGGTTCATCGGCAGCCCGGGCATGAACGTGTTGGCCGGCCGGGGCAGGGGGATGAAGGAAGGAGGAGGCGTGGTCGACTGCGGCAGCCTGTCGGTCCCCGTCGCACTGGAGCATTACGAGGGTGAGATCCATCTCGGTGTGCGACCCGAGCACGTGAGCCTGTGCGGCGAGGACCAGGGCATGGGCAACGCCGCGGTGGGGGTGGTGGAGCCCCTGGGCGCCGAGACGTTGGTGCACCTGGTGGCGGGGGGGCAGGCGCTCATCGCGCGCCTCTCGGGGCTCGTCGAGCTGCGGGCCGGTGACGTGGTCGGCGTCAAGCTCGATCGCCGCCGCCTGCACTTGTTCGACGTGGCCGGCGAGCGGCTCACGTGAAGCGCGCGCTCGCGGTGTGTGTCGTGCTGTGGGGCTGCAACGCGGCGACGGGAGGGAGCGGGGGCGGCGACCATGTCACGCTCGAGCTCGCGAACTGGGCCGACTACCTCGAGGCGAAACTCGAAGACCGCGCCCTCGCGCCCTACCTCGCGGCCAATCCGGGGCTCCGGGTCGTGCAGCAGAACGCGGCCACTTATCAAGCGGAGTATCGCGAGCGCCTGCTCACGTCGATGGCGGCCGGCTCGCCGCCCGACGTCTTCCTGCTCGACAACATCGACGTTCCGGCGCTGGTGAATCGCGGCGTGGTGCTCGATTTGACGCCGTATCTCGCGCGCGCCGGCGTGGACTTGGGGTGTCTCGACCAGACGGTGCTGTCCATCTTCAGTCGGGGCGACGCGGTGTACGCCCTTCCCAAGGGCTATACGCCGATGGTGGTCGCGTATAACAAGGACCTGTTCGACCACGCGGGGATTCGCTATCCCACCGATGATTGGACGTGGGACGACTTCCTCCGGATCGCGAAGCGGCTGACGCGCGACACGGACGGCGACGGGGCGATCGACCAGTGGGGCACCTACTTCGATCGGCGTCCGCTCCTCTGGATTCCCTGGGTCTGGGCCGGGGGAGGCGATGTGCTCTGCCCCGACGGGCGGCGCGCTTCGGGATGCCTCGATGCGCCGGTGACGATCCAGGCGATTCGCTGGTACACGGGCTGGATGACGAGGCAGGGCATCGCCCCGCGCGCCCACAATCTGCTCAAGTCGGCCGGCGATAACTTCCGTCTCTTCAACAGCGGCCGCGTCGCGATGATGACCACCGGTCACTTCTGGGTGCCTCGGTTTCGTCCCGCTGTCCTGGCCGGTCGATTGCGTGTCGGATTCGTCGCCATCCCACACCGTCCCGGTTTCCGTCCGGCGACGGTGATCTACGCCTCGGGCTACGCCGTACCTGCAATGACCGCGCGACGGAAGCTCTCGATCGAGCTCGCGGCGTATCTCACCGACTCGCTGGCGGACGCGGTGCGTGGCGAGGCCGGGCTGGAGCTGCCGGCCGTGACGGCCGCTGCGCGGGCGCTCGTGGCCCGCGACACGCTCGGCTGGGAGGCGGCGTTCCTGCGCGCCGCGACCGCCGGGCGGGTGCCGTGGGGCGCCCGGATCGAGCGCTGGCGGGAAGTGGAGGCCGCCCTGCCCGATCTCGTGGACCGGATCACGCTCGCCGGCGCGGACCCTGCGGCGGCGGCGCGCGAGATGGCGCGCGAGCTCGACCGCGTGCTGGGGGCCACGCGGTGACCCTGGTGGCGCGTTGGCGTGGTGGCGCCGTGGCGGCCGTCGCCGCGAGCGCGCTGCTGGTGCTCGGCACGGTGCGCTGGGCGAGCGCGCGCGCCGAGCGTGCGCTCGCTCAGCGGGTTGCCGCGACGACGGCCGCCTACCTGGCGCTGGTGGCGCCCCCAGCGCGGGGCAGCGCCGATTACGATCTGCCCCGGCTGCTGATCGAGACCCGGGCGCTCGACGGCCTCCCGGGGTTCACGGCAGAGGTCGAGGTGTATCACGGCACTGCGCCGCTGGTGCGCGCAACCGCGCGACCGCTCACGCCCTCCCAGTTCGACCGGCTGCGCCGGCATGCAGCCGCGCGCGCAATGGGCGCGGCCACGCTCGCGCCGCTGTTCGACCGCGACGGGTGGGAGGTTGTGGGCGGGGTAGCGGCGTGGCCGGCCCGCGCAGGCTGGCTGTCCTGGTGGACCGCGCTCGCGGTGCTGCTCAGCCTCGGCGCCGGGGCGCTCGCAGCGGTGGCCGTGGGTGGCGCACCCGGCCGGCCGCGACGCGCGCTCGGTTGGTACGCGGCGGCGGCGGTGCTGCTTGGGGTCGTGGCCTTCGGCGACATCCGGACCACGGCCGAGGACTCGACCGATCGGTGGCTCGACGACGCGCGGCTGCTGATACAGGAGGCAGTGGCGCGCGTGCCGGAGACGCGGTTCTCGCTCGCCACGCTCGGAAAGATTGTTCGCGGCGCGGAGCTCATGCCCGGCGACAGCGCGGGGGACGCCGCGTGGCGGCGCACGGTTGCGGGAACGCCGCGCGCGGCGGTGGCCGTCCGCTTGGCGCCGGGCCGGTGGGCCGAGCTGCGCACGGTGCCGGCGGAGGCCGCCACCGTCGGGTGGCTGGCGCTGACGCTCGGACTGGCGCTCCTTGGGCCCCTCGGCGCCGCGCTGGCTGCGTGGGGCGAGCGTGAGGCGGCGCGCCCGCAGCGCTTGCGCGAGACGGTCGCGGCGTGGGGATTCCTCGCTCCCTCGGCACTCCACCTCGCCGTTTTCTCCTTCGCGCCCATCCTGTTCGCGCTGTACCTGTCGGTGCACCGCTGGACCCTCGTCGACCCCGCGACCCCGTTCGTCGGTCTCGCAAACTTCGCCCGGATGTTGCACGATCCGCTGGTGTGGATCTCGCTTCGCAACACGGGGCTGTATGTGTTGTACGTACCGGTGTCGATGACGCTGTCGCTCGGCGCGGCTCTGGCGCTCAACGGGCGGTCGTGGGGGGTGCGCGCCGTCCGGACAATGCTGTTCCTGCCGTACGTCTCTTCGGTGGTAGCGATCGCACTCGTGTGGCAGTGGATGTACAACCCCGATTTCGGCCTGATCAACTACGTGCTGTCGGCCGCGCATCTGCAGCCCGTGGATTGGCTGGGCAGTCCCCGCACGGCGCTGGTCGCCGTGATGATCGTGTCGGTCTGGGTGCAGCTCGGCTACCAGATGACGGTGTTCCTCGCGGGGCTGCAGGGCGTCCCGCCGGCGTATCTCGACGCAGCGCGCGTGGACGGAGCGAGTGCGTGGCAGCGCTTCTGGCGGATTACCTTCCCGCTCCTCAGGCCCGTGACGTTGTTCGTGCTGGTCACCGGGATCATCGGCTCGTTCCAGGTCTTCACGTACATCTACGTGCTCACCGACGGCGGGCCGTTACACGCGACGGACGTGATCGTGTATCGCATCTACCAGACGGCGTGGGAGTTCCTGCAGTTCGGGTACGCGAGCGCGCTGTCCCTGCTGCTGTTCGTGGTGCTGTTCGCCGTGACTCGGGCGCAGTTCCGGCTGCTGGGGAGGCAGGTGGAGTATGCCTAGGATGAGGCGTGGCGCGTGGGGACGCGGGTTGTTGGGAAGCGCCCTGGTGCTGCCGCTCGCGGTCATCACGCTCGTGCCCTTCCTTTATATGATCGCGACGGCGCTGATGGACGAATTCGAGGTGTTGCGCTACCCACCGCCGCTCGTGCCGGCGCGGCCGCACCCGGAGAACTTCGCCGCCGCCCTCACCGCGCTGCCGTTCGACCGATTTTTTCTGACCACGGCGATCTTCTCGGTGTGCGTCGTCGCCGGTCAGGTCGCGACCAGCACCATGGCCGCCTACGCCTTCGCCCGGCTGCGTTTTCCGGGGCGCGACCGCGTTTTCGTCGCGTACCTCTCGGTGCTCATGGTCCCCGTGGTTGTGCTCCTGATCCCGCGCTTCCTGATCATCAGCGCGCTCGGTTGGGTGGACACGTACGCCGGGCTGATCTCGACGGAGCTCGTGTCCGTGTGGGGGATCTTCCTGTTGCGGCAGTTCTTCCTGACCATCCCCCGCGATCTGGAGGACGCCGCGCGGCTCGACGGGGCGGGCGAGTGGACCATCTTCTGGCGCGTCGTGCTGCCGCTCTCCAAGCCCGCGCTCGCCACGCTCGCGGTGTTCGCTTTCGTCGATCAGTGGAAGAGCTTCCTCTGGCCCCTCATCGCGACGCGCACGGCCGAGATGCGGGTCGTCGAGGTCGGCATCGCGAGCTTTCACGGGTTGTACTACACGAACTGGCCGTACCAGATGGCGGTGGCAGTGACGGCGCTGGTTCCGTTGCTCGTTCTGTACTTCATGGCGCAGAAGTACTTCATTCGAGTGATTCAGCTGACAGGACTGAAGTGAACAGGAGGGGCAACGACCATACTAGCCTTTGCCTTTCCTCGGTCCTGTGACGGACCTGAAACTCAGTTCCCAACGAATGTCCTGCCCGTCGCCACCCGCAGCCCACTCCAGCACCGCATGCCCCGACTCTAACCGCTTCACGGTGCAAGGGACGTCAGCCTTGCACGTCCCCGGCCGCATCCCTTTAGGCACCGCGACGGTCACTGCGTACGCCCGGCTGTCCAGGTTCACCGCCTTTGCCTTGAGCGTTCGCGTCGCGGCTTCCCACACCTCGTCCGCGATGTCCACGGCGCCTTGCACGATGTGGCGGGTGGTGCCGATGATCTGCGGATGCGCAGCGACGGCGCGCAGCGCGACGGTGAGCGTGCTGTGGGGATCGAGCGTTCCCATGAGGGCGTCTTTCGGTACGACGAGGGGGGCGTCGCGCCACACGTCGTACGCGTCGAATCGGGCGCCGCTGATTCCGAGCGTGCCGAACGGCACGGTGAGCTGACGCGGCTCATCTTCCCAATTGATGAGCGCGACGGTCCACCAGCGCGGCGCGCCCTCGACGACCCAATGGGCGGGGGGTGGGTCGCGGCGTACGCTCCAGATCCCTCCGGCGCCGCCCCCGTCGTAGACTCGGACCGCGAGCACGTTTTCGCCGCCCCACTTAAGGGCGTCCGCCGGGACGCGGTAGCGGCGGTACGCCTGCCAGTCGCCGCGGTAATTCGGCGGGACGTCGCCCGTCTGCCCGACCTTTACGCCGTTGATGAACGTCTCGTCGGCGTCGTCGACTTTCCCGAGTTCTAGGTACACCGACCGCCCTTGACCGCCCTCGCCGCCCTCGCCCGCCCTTGATCGCCCGGGCGGAGTGGCAGGGAGATGGAATCGCGTGCGATACCACGCGTACCCGTCGTAGTCGGGATGCCCTGCTTCTTCCCACCGCTTCGGCACCGCGATCGCCTCCCACGTGTCCTCGTCGAACTCACGCGTGGCGTAACGGGGATCGTCGCCCGTGCGGAACCGCCATGGCCCGGCGATCGGGTAGGCGTCGTCGCCTGCAACGAGCGCGGGCGCCACCTCGCGCGCCGCGGACGCCGTGCCCAACGGTCGGCCGGCGACCGCCGCCACCGGGATCGCGCGCTGCAGCAGCGGTACGCGGTCGGGCGGGAGCTTCGGGAGGTTGTCCGAAAGGAGGGTCACGCCTCCGGACAGGGCCACGATTGACGTCCACACCTGGGCCTCGGCGCTGGACAGCGGCGGTCGCACGACAAGGCAATCGGGGTCGTTGAGCCAGGTGGCGCGGTGATAAAAGCTGCGGAGCCCCGCAGCACGCGCCGGCGCCTGGACGCCGCCCCAGCTCGCGTCCACGTCGGTGCCGATTCGCATGCCGTTCACGTAGCCGACCGCGTGCTGCAGCGGGGCGCCACAGCCGAGCAGGAACGCCTCGGTGCCCAAGCCGTCGCGGATCGCCCCGAGACCCTTGCGATAGGCCTCGGCGTGCGTCAAGCCGCCGTAATGGGAGTCGCCTGCCGTGGCCCACAGCAGGAAATCGATCTTCAGGTAGTCGTAGCCCCACTCCTGCACGACCCGGCGTGCCAGATCGAACAGCCATTGCTGCACTTGCGGGTGCGCGCCGTCCAGCGAGTAGACCTTGCCACCCCAGTCGTCCCGCGTGTCCCACACGATCGGGCCGTCCGCACGCCGCAGCAGCCAGTCGGCGTGCGCGGCCGGGATGCCGGAGCGCTCTGTCACGGCGAAGGGGGCCACCCACAGGCCCGCTTTGAACCCCTTGCCGTGAATCTGGTCCGTGAGCCAGCGGTGCCCGTGGGGAAACTTGGCGTTCATGTCCCAGTCCCCGGTCGCTTTCTGATAGCCGTCGTCGAGCTGGATGTAGCGGAAGAATCGGCGGTCGAAGTTCGCAGCGCAGAACTCGAGGTTCGCCACGACGTCCGACTCGCTCACCTTGCCGAGCAGCTCGTACCACGTGCACCATCCCGCGGGGGCCGTTTGGGAGGCCAGCCGCTCGCGGTCCACCGGCGAGGAGGGGATGAAGAGCGCCGTCAGCGCGTCCAGGCCATCGCCCTCCGGGTGGTAGCAGATGCGCATGCGGGACGCATCGCCCTCGGGGCGGAGCGGTCGCGTCGGGAGCCACGCGCTGCCGGCTTCCAGGCCCTCCCGCGCAAGCTGCACCGTCGCTTCGCCCGGCTCCCCGGGGTCGAATGCCAGTGCCAGTCCGCGGCCGCCCCTGGTCAAGCCGAGCGCGCCGTGGCTCGCGAGCCCCTCGTCGGGTGTAGCCGAGACTGACACGACCCGGCAGGGGCTCCAAGAGTGATAGCCGTTGACGAGCGCGACCAGCGGTGCCTCGCCGGCGAGCACGGCGGCCTCCGGTGCCTGGAAGAAGCGGATGCCCTTCACCGTGGGGAGGTAGCGGTCGGGGTAGATCGTCACCGAGATCGCCGCCTGCGGCGCGCCCCCTCCCGCCTCGCTGGCAGAGAGGAACTCGGCTTCCAGGAACACGCCGGCCGCGCGCCCGCGCACCACGACGGACTCGCCCCCGGGCGGCCGGCGGTTTCCCACCGTGCTATCTTCCAGATCGGCGAGCGTGACTAGCTGGTCGCCCACCCGGGCGCCGACGACGGCGGTCTGGATCAGGGGAACGGGCTGGCCGTCGCCGTAGTACCAGAGCGACCAGCGGCGGTGCTCGTCGAGCTCGAATTTCAGCCGCCCGACCGCCGATCCGCCCGCCCGCCCGCGCGCGCCGGTCGGACTGGCGGACAGCCGGAAGGGCGGACGGAGCAGCGCCCCCGAAGTGGCGCCTGTCAGGAGCACGAACGTGCGTCTGTCCATCATCACAATGTCGGCGGCCCTCGTGGCTTTGTCCACGCCGCTCGGCGCCCAGCGGCGCGGTGCGTGGACCGTCGGCTTCGCGGGGACGCTCGGCGGCGGGTGGCAGGTCGAGGCGGCCGACGTCGGCTATGCCCGCGCGGTGCGCGCGGGGCCGATGCGCGTGGCGTCGCTCACCGCGCGGCTCGGCTCGTTCGTCGACGAAGGCGCGATTCTCGGCGGCGCACGCGGCTTCGTGTTCGGGTTGACTCTGGGCGGCCACACCGGGCTCCTGCCGCTCGCCGACCTCGGCACCGAGACGAGCAAGAGCGAGGTCGGTGTCGACCTCACGGTTGAGGGCACGGCCTACCTCGGGGCCCGCTCCCCCTTCCCGCAGGGGTCGCGGTGGGGCGCGCTCACCGTGCTTCCGGGACTCAAGTTCGGCGACCCGGACGGCGTGCAATTCGGGCTGCTCCTCGGCCCGACGTTGTTCTTCGGCCAGGCGAGCGACGTGCGGCCGTTTCTGGGCATCCGCTTCGAAGCGCCGCTGGCGCGTCGGGAGTCCCATCCCTAGGTTAGCGGCCGATGGTCGCGTCTCAACTCGACACTGAACATCCCGGCATCCGGGTCATCGCCGAAGTCGCGTCCGTGCTCCAGTCGGGTCTGGCGTCGGGCGTGGCGCTGCGGGGCGTGGTGGGAGCACTGCGGCGGGGGCTGAACCTGCGCCGCTGCCGGTTGTGGCTGCGTACGCCGGACGGCACGCGCTACGCGCCCGTGACCACGCCGGGCGATGAGGCGGAGCCCGTGGGGTACGCGCCGCCCGTTGCCGACTGGGTGCGGCAGGGAGCGCAGCGCGAGGGGACGGCCGGGGGCTCCGTGCTACGGCTGCCGCTGATCCACGAGGACGAGCCGCTGGGCGCGCTCGAGGTCATCATCCCGGGCGGTCGCTACGAGGGCGTGGCGCACGACGTCGTCGTGGTGGTGGCGCGGATCCTGGCGCCCATGATCGCCGCGACCGAGCTGTCACAGGACCTCGCGTCCGAAGTGGCGCTCCGCACCCACGAGATGGAGGCGCAGCGGAGCTTTGCCGCCCAGATCATCGACTCGCTTCCGGTCGGGCTGTACGTCATCGACCGCGGCTACCGCATCCGCGCCTGGAACCGGAAGCGCGAGGCCGGCACGCAGGGTGTCTCGCGCGAGGGTGCGGTCGGCCGCGACGTCTTCGAGGTGCTGGACCGCCAGCCGCGCGAGCTGCTGAAGCGCGAATTCGACCGCGTGTTCGACACGGGCGAGATCCAGCAGGTGGAGATGGAGTCGGCGGCGAGCGGCGAGACGCGCCACTACCGCATCACGAAGATCCCGATGCGGCAGGACGGCGAGCACATCTCGCACGTGATCACCATCGGGGAAGACATCACCGAGTGGCGCCAGGCGCAGCAGCGCCTGTCCGAGACCGAGAAACTGGCGGCGGTGGGGCAGCTCGCGGCTGGCGTCATGCACGAGATCAACAACCCGCTCGCCACGATCCTCGCCTGCTGCGAAGCGCTGTCGCTGCGCGGCGAGGAGCTCGCGCCAGCCGCGCGCGACGCGCAAGAGGAATACCTCAAGATCATCGACACGGAGGTGCAGCGCTGCCGCCGCATCGTCGACAGCCTGCTCGACTTTTCCCGGCCCCGCTCGGGGGAGAAGCGGCAGGTCGAGGTGAACGCGGTGGTGGAGGAGACCCTGTTCCTCCTCAAGCATCACAACCGCTTCAAGCGGCTCACCGTGGCGCGCGAGCTCGCGCCGGGGCTGCCGGGCGTGCCCGCCGACCAGGAGAAGCTGATCCAGAGCTTCATGGCGCTCATGTTGAACGCCATGGACGCGATGGACTCGCGCGGCACCCTCACGGTGCGGACCCGGATGAACCCCGAGCGCCGGGACGAGGTGCTGGTCGAGTTCATCGACACCGGCACCGGTATCAAGCAGGAAGACCTGCCCAAGATCTTCGAGCCGTTCTTCACCACCAAGCCCCAGGGGCGCGGCACGGGTCTGGGCCTCTCGATCTGCTACGGCATCATCGCGGAGCACCGCGGTCGCATCGAGGTGGAGTCGCAGGTCGGCATCGGCTCGAATTTCAAGGTGTACCTCCCGGTCGAATGAAGATCCTGGTCGTCGAAGACGACAAGACGGTTGGGCAGTACGTAAAGCGAGGACTGGCCGAGGCGGGCTATCACGTCGAGCTGGTGGGCGACGGCGGGGAGGCCCTGCGGCTCACCGCGAACGGGCACTATGACCTGCTGGTGCTCGATCTCCGCCTTCCGACGACGTCGGGGCTCGACGTGCTGCGCACGCTGCGGGATCGGGGGAACGGCGTGCCGGTGCTGGTTCTCACTGCGCAGGACGCGGTCGACTTCAAGGTGCAAGCCCTGCGGATGGGCGCCGACGACTACGTCACGAAGCCGTTCTCGCTCGAGGAGTTGCTCGCCCGCGTGGAGGCGTTGGGGCGGCGGCCCAAGGCGATCGCGCCGCCCGTGCTCAAGGTCGCGGACCTGAGCCTCGATACCGGGAGCCGGGAGGTGAAGCGCGGCGGCAAAGTGATCGAGCTCACGCCCAAAGAGTACGCCGTCCTGGAGTACCTGATGCGGCACCCGGGCCGCGTGATGCCGCGCACGCTGATCACCGAGTACGCCTGGGACTACCACTTCGACCCTGGCACGAACATCGTGGACGTGGTGATCACCCGGCTGCGCAAGAAGATCGATCACGCGCGCGAGCCGAAGCTCATTCACACCGTGCGTGGCGTGGGCTACGTCGTGAAGGCGTGAGATGCAGACGATCCGCGGACGCCTGACGGTCTGGTATTCGGCGGCGCTGGTGCTCACGCTCGCCGCCTTCGCGATCGTGCTATACGTGGCGCGCCGCCGCGCTTCCTACGACGATCTGGACCAGCGGATCCGATCCGAGGCCGAGTTGAGCGCCGCGATTCTCGGCGAGAGCTACCGGGCCCGCGGTGCGCTCGTCACCTACGACTCGACGGGTAAGCCCGCTCTGGTGGCGGACATCAAGGCGGTGCTGGAGGCGGTGCCCGACTACCTGCTGATTACGGCGCAGGACGGCGAGATCTTGTACTCGTCGTCCAACGCGTCGCTCACGTATCAACAGGTCGTGCAGCTGCGCAGGCTGATGACGCCCCCGCTCTCGGGTCGCACCGGCGGCACCGTGCGCCTCGAGCCGGACGGCCCGGAGCTCCGCTACGTGGCGCACATCGTGAGCGGCGCTGGCCCGCGCTTCGGGTCGCTGCTCGTCGCCGCCGACGTGCGCACCGCGGAGCTGGCGGTCGCCCAGCTGCTCTCCACGCTGGTGCTCATCGTCCCGATCGGACTGATCGCAGCTATTCTCGTCGGCTCCTGGATCGCGCGCCGCGCGCTCGAGCCGGTGGACCGGATCATCAGCGAAGTGCGCGAAATCACCGACGGCCGCAGTCTGCACCGGCGGCTCGCGGAGCCGATGGTGAAGGACGAGCTGGGGCGCCTCGCCGAGACACTCAACCAGATGATGACCCGGCTGGAACGGAGCTTCGCCGCCTTGCGCCGCTTCACGGCGGACGCGAGCCACGAGCTCAAGACGCCGCTCACGGTGCTGCGGGGTGGCGTCGAACGGGCGCTCACGACGTCGGGACTGCCCCAGGATACGCTCGCCACGCTCGAAGAGACGCTGCAGGAGATCAAGCGCATGACGGAGCTGGTGGACGCGCTGCTCACGCTCGCCCGGGCGGACGAGGGCATCGCGCCGCTGCACCGCGAGCCGGTGGACCTGCGGGAGATCGTCGAGGAAGCGCGCGAGACGGGCGAGCTGCTCGCCGAGCAAGCGGGAGTGCAAATGGAGCTCGCGACGCCGCCGGAGCCGGTGATCGTGCCCGTGGATGCGAGCCGTATCCGCCAGCTGATCCTCAACCTCGTCACCAACGCGGTGAAGTATACCCCGTCGGGCGGCAGCGTCCGGATGCAGCTGGGGCAGGCGGACGGCCGCGTCACCCTGACCGTCGCCGATACCGGGATCGGCATCGCGGCGGGCGACTTGCCCCACATCTTCGATCG
>DASPXE010000085.1:0-41399 GCA_035637455.1 Gemmatimonadales bacterium | reverse complement strand
GGGCGTGTCTCGCAGCCGCTGATGCTCAGTCCGGAACGGGTTGAACTTGATGATGCGTCCCTGCTCGCGCCGCGTCTGCCCGGGGCCTAGCGGCAGATCTACCTTGAGATGCGCGCTGTAGATCGTGTCTCCCGCGGCGTCGAGAAAAGCCACGTCACCCTGGAAGGCCCGGACAGGCTTCGTCCCTTTGTTGCGGTACGCGAACGTGAGAGAGATGTAGTCGTCGAAGCGCTCCAGGTCGGGGTCCTTCGGCAGGTAGCCCTTGCTGACCAGCGTCACGGTAAGCAGGGAGTCGAGCTGCTGCTTGCGCGCTTCCTCGCGCGCCCGCGCGGCGGCCGTCGTTTCCGCAGCGGCGCGCTCCATCCGCGCATGCTCGGTGCGCCCCCACGCCAGCAGCTCCGCGATGGTCATCGTGTCGTGAGGAAGTTTGGCGGCGAACTCGGCGTCCGCGACGATCCCCAACAGCGTACGAGCGTCGGCCAGTGATAGCCGCACGCTGTCGGCTGCCCGGAGTACCGAGTCGAGCCGGGCCGCGGGGACGCGGGTGGCGAGGAACGCGTCGTCCCTGGCGCGCGATCGACACCCCAGCAGCGCCGCGCTCAGCAGGCTGGCGCATACGATATCCATGGTCCAACGGGATGCGTGCATGCTCCGCATAGCCTCTCCCTTGAAGACCAAACCGTTCAGCGGCGCCCGAGGCCGACGTCGAGGCGTAGCGTCACCGCCGCGAGCTGCTCCAGGCGGGGGTTCGCCCCTTGAGCCGGAAAGTCGTAGCGCTCGAGCGAGTACAGTGCGCCGAGCGTGAGTCCCCGCCGCCGCAGTTGCAGCCCCGTGGCAGCAGTGACGGCGACGTCGGGTCGGGGCAACCCGCTCACCGATACCACGGGCACCAGGGCGGCACGGGTGACGCCGCTGATCGTACCCCGGGCGAACGTGAGTCGCACTTCGGCACCGACGTCAACCATAGTCCAGCCCTGCCGGGCGATCACGGATGAATAGGTGCGCCGTTGCGCGCCGGCGCGGAAGGTGAGCCAGGAAACTGCGCGCACGCCTGCCTCCACCCCCACCTCTCCCACATCCCGATCCACGGCACCCGGCGTGGCCGCGTTGAGCCGTCCGCCCTGGACGCGCAGTCCCAGCTCCACCCTCGCGCCGAGACGCAGGCTCGCGCCGCCGCCCAGGATGGCTCCCCGTGCGCGTTCCACGCCGTACCCCGCATCGACACGGTGCTCGGCCACCGACAAGGCAGCGAACGCGGTCACGGCGCGTTGAGCCACCGCCGGGCCGGCGCTGAGCGCGATAGCGACGGCCCCAAGCCGGATCGCCGGCGCCGTCGGGCTCAGGGACCCACTCCCGCCGCTGGCGACACCAGGAGAACAGTCGCGGCGGTCTTGGCGGTGTTGCGGCCCTTGATCGCGGCGTTTTGCCCGGCGCGCTCGGCGCGCCGCTGGGCGTTCACCACGATGTTCCCTGGGATATCCGGGTGGCGTCGGTCGCCGGCGAACGCCACTGCACCGGTGACGACGGCCGTCCCCGCGATCACCGCCGAGCCAGGCTTCAGGCTCCCCCCGAGATGCCGGCTTGCCAGAACGTCGGATATCAGGAGGGCCGCGCCCGCCACGACGAGCCCTTTGAGCAGGTCACGCGTCGCCGCCGACGTCGAGAACTGCTCCGGAAGCAGGTCACGAGCCGTGAACTCCGGCAGCGTATCCTCGAGCGGAGCCACTTCGTGCCGGATCTCAAAGTAGATGACGGCCGAATCCGCTCGCCTGAGCAGTTGGCTGCTGCCGGTGACCCTGAGTTCGTAGCGCCCCGGAGGGGCCAGGTGGCGATTCGCCAACAGGCCGTCCCAGGCGACTTCACGCGGCCCGTCGTTTATGCCGCGAAACAACGACAGAGCGGAGTCCGAGCTGACCGGACGCACGGCGATGTCGACGGACCCAGCGTGCGTCGTCACGACGGCGAAGGTCAGGCGTTCCGTCCGCGGGTCGATGCGCGCCGGGGCGACCGGTCGCACGGCCACGGCGAACGTGAGTCGCCGGGCCTCCCCAAACAGGCGGAGCTGCGCGGGTGTGAAGACCGCCGGATCGAGGTCCGCGAACGGGTCTCGCTCGATGGCAGCGCGGAAGTAGAGCGTAGCGGAGTCGCGCTTTCCCACGAGGGCGAGACAGGCTCCCAGGTACTTGTAGGCATCCACCCGTTGGGCTGCCGTCACCTCGAACGGCCAGTTGGGCGACACGATTTGGCGGAGCAACGGCAGCGCGCGCTCCACGTCCAGGTGCTCGTAGAACTCGGACGCTTGCTGGAGCAGATCTTGAGTGCTGCTCTGCGCCCCGAGGCGCGGGACAACGCTGCCCATCAGCCCGAGGAGCAGGACGAGATGCCTCACGTGCCACCGTCACGGCTGCGCAGGGCGATGCGCCCGAGTCGCAGCGTCTCGCCCCGCGGCACCACGATGCTGGTGTCGAACGTCTGGTAGCCTGGCGCCCGGACGCGCAGGCGGCGGGGCCCCGCCGCGACTTCCTGATCGAACACGCTCCCGACTCCGAGCCGGCGGTCGTCGATCAGGATCTCGGCATCGGGAGGGCTGGTGAGCATTCTCAGCTTTCCCGTGGGGCTGGCGGCGCGTGGGCTGGGGGGCGTTGCGCTGGGCGGCGGTGCGGCGGGCGGAGGCGCGGCGCTCGAGCCCGGGATCGCGGATGGTGCCGCGGTGCCGCCGGCACGGCTGATCCACCAGGCCGCTCCGACCGCCAAGCTGGCGACGGCGCCGACCGCCGCCAGCCGAGCGCGCCGTCCCGACGGCCACCGGGACGGGGGTGGGGCCGGGAGGCTCATGGCCAGGGTAGGGCCTTCCGGGAGGGCCGGGAGCCCGCGGGTGGCGATCTTTGCCACTGGCGAGCCGGCGGCCAGCGCCCGCAGCGTCCGCTCACACTCCCGGCGATCCGCTTCGGAGAACGGGATCGCCTCGACCGCGGCAAGCATGTCGCGGGTCGACGCGTAGCGGGCGCCCGGCTCCTTGGCCAACGCGACGTGCAGCACGTCGATCAGCGCGCTCGGCACATCGTCGCGCACCAGCCGGACGTCCGGCACGGGCGTGAAGAAGTGGTGATGCATGATGCCGGCCAGCGTGTCGGCCTGGAACGGCACCGCGCCCGTCAACATTTGAAAGGCGACGATACCGAGCGAGTACTGGTCGCTCTGCGGGCCGGCCCGGCGGCCGGAGCACTGCTCCGGGCTCATGAAGGGAGGTGTGCCGATCACGGTGCCGTCGGCGGTGAGGGTCACGTCCGATGCCCGCAGCGCGACGCCGAAATCGGACACCATGACCCGCCCGTCTCGGTCGACCAGGATGTTCGCGCCCTTCAAGTCCCGGTGCACGATCCCGCGGTCGTGGGCGTACGCGGCCGCGCGGGAGGTCCCGCGCAGCACGTACACCACCACCGGCACGGACAGCGCGCCTTGTGCTTCGATGATGGCGTCGAGGGACCGCCCTTCGATGAACTTCATCGCGATATGTAGGACCCCGCCGATCTGCCCCACTCGATACACGGGAATGATGTTGGGGTGGTCGAGCTCGGCCACCATACGCGCTTCGCGCTTGAACCGCTCGACCGCCCGGGCGGTGAGCCCGAGGTCGGGGGGCAGGATTTTCAACGCGACCGTGCGGCCGAGCCCGGCCTCGGTCGCCTTGAAGACCACCCCCATCCCGCCGCGCCCCAGCTCGTGCTCGACCTCGTACTCGCCGGCGAGCACCATCCGCACGCGCCGCAGCAGCTCGTCCTGGTTCTCGACCGGGAGCACCAACGTGGCCTCGAGCGGGTCCGAGGTCCGGGTGCCGCAGCGGCCGCAGAAGCTCGCGTCCGGCGCCACGTCGGCGCCGCACTGGAAGCACTTGCCTTTCACGGTCTCACGTGGATCGGCTGGTTGAGCGTCGGCGCTGTCGCCGGATCGGTGAGCATCGCGCTTTCCAGGCGGATCGTGAGGGTCGCGTTGCCCGTGTTCCGACCGATCAGCGAATCGCGTCCGGGGGTCAGAGCGACGATGGACGTGTCGGATGACGTGATGTTGAGGTGGGGCCGGGACAGCGTCGCGTCGCCGACCTCAACGATGACGGTGAACGCGACCGTGGAGTCGCGCGTCACGAAGGCGTCGCCCTGGTACACCAGGGTCACCGCCTCGACACCGCTCGACTGAAACACGTCTACGAGCCCGCAAGCCACCGCAGCCATCGCGAGGAGAACCGCGAGCACTAGCCGCGGCGCAGCACGAGAAGGCCGCATGGCACAATACCTTACGACAGGTGCGGCCTACAAATTGGGAGTCGGCAGGGAGATTGCAAGGGAGGCGGTTACCCCGCCTGCGGCCTGGGCTGCCCACCCCCTTGCGCGCGCTGCTTGGTGAGCGACCTCACTTGCGGGGGATGGTCGAAGGTGAATCTTGCTGTACTCCTCCAGGAACTGCTCGTGCGCGTTTGGGAAGACGTCATCGCACCCCTGCTGCGGGCGCTACACCTCGGCAGCACCAGGAACAAAGTCCTGGTGTTTGCGGTGCTGGCGACGTTGATTCCAGCGCTCGCGACGACCTGCGTGTCCTACAGACAGAATCGGCGGTCGCTCAGCGACCAGACCGACCAGGAGCTGCGCAGCGCGAGCTCCGAGGCCGCCCGCGGGACGGATCTGTGGCTCACCGAGCGGCTCGACGACCTGCGGGTAGCGGCGAGCTCGTACCTCGTATCGGAGAACCTCGCCAAGCTCACGGGTAGGGACGGCGCCCGAGCGCTGGCGCGGCTGCGCGACTACCTCAACTCGGTCCGCGAGCGTTTCCCGGACCACGAAGCGCTGGTGGTCATCGACCCAGGCGGACGGGTGGTCGCGAGCAACAGCGGGCGGACCGGCGGCGTGCGGCTCGCCCCGGACGGGCTGACCAGCCTCCGAACGGGCGACGCCTTGATCGGCGAGGCGTACTGGGACGGGGTGCTCGGCAAGGCTGCGATCGTGCTCGCCGTACCGATCCGCCAGGCGGATGGCCGATTCATCGGCGCGTTCACCGCGAAGATCAATCTGCACGCCGTGACCGATATGCTGCAGCGGCTCTCCCCAGACGAGCCGCGCGACGTCTACCTGATGACGGACCAGGGCAGGCTGGTCATCCGGTCCCGGCTCAGCTCCGCGGACCTGATGCGCACGAGACTTCCGGACACGACCACGCGCGTCCTGTTCGACGGGGAAGGCCAGACTGTGGTGTACAAGCGCGCCGACCGGCGGGAAATGGTCGGGGTGCTCCGACGGGTGCCCCGGCTGCGCTGGGCGGCGGTCGCCGAGCTGCCGCGGGCGGAGGCGTTCCGCCGGGGTGGCCAGCTCCGGGACCTCACGGCGTTGATGATCGCCGCGCAGTTCACGGGGGTCGGGCTGATGGCCTACGTCCTGGTCCTGCTCGTGTTGCGCCCGCTCGCGCGGCTCAGCAGCGCTGCCGCGACGGTGGCCGCTGGGGATCTCACGGTCGATCTTCCGGCGGGCGGCGCGGGCGAGGTGGGCTACTTGTCGCAGGTGTTCAACCGCCTGGTCGCACGCCTGCGGGAGCGGGAGAGCCAGGCCGAGCTGGAGCGGCTCTCCGTCACCGACGCCCTCACTGGCTTGTACAATCGGCGGCACCTGATGGACACACTGTCGAGCGAAGCGCAGCGGTCGCGGCGACTCAGACGCCCGTTCTCGATCCTGTTGGCAGACGTCGATCACTTCAAGCCGTACAACGACACGCACGGCCACCTCGCGGGCGACGCGGCGCTCGCGAAGATCGCTGAGATCCTGCGGCAAACGACGCGCGCGGTGGACTGCGTGGCGCGCTACGGCGGCGAGGAGTTCCTGGTGGTGCTGCTCGAAACGACGACCGCGACCGCCGCCCTGGTCGCTGAGCGCATCCGCGCCCGTGTGGCGGCCGAGCCGTTCGACGGCCGACGGATCACGGTGAGCATCGGCGTCGCGGAGTGTCCGGCGCACGGCGATACGCCGGAGACGCTCATCGCCACCGCCGACGCGGCGCTGTACGAGGCGAAGGACGAGGGCCGCGACCGCGTGGTGGCCGCGGGCGGGAAGCAGGAGCGGGAGAAGGAGAAGCGACGGCGCAAGGGCGAAGCTTAGCCTCGCCTCAAATCAGCGCGGCTTGATGAACGTGCCGTCGCGCAGCTCGGCGTAGGCGCGGCGCAGCTCCGCCTCGGTGTTCATCACGATCGGCCCCTGCCAGGCCACGGGCTCCGCGATCGGCCGGCCTGAAACGAGGAGGAACCGGATCCCGGCGTCGCCGGCCTGAACCGTGATTTCGTCGCCCGAGTCGAACAGCACGAGAGAGCGATTGCCGGTCTCGTCGCGACCTTCGGCCTCTGTGCCCCCCTCCCCTACCCACTCGGTGCGCACTCCGCGGGGCGGCGACGCGTCACGGAACGTGCCGCTCCCCTCGAAAATGTAAGCGAAGGCGTGCCGCGACGACTCCACCGGCAGGGTCTTGCGCACCCGCGGCGGGACCCACACGTCGAGGTAGCGCGGATCGGCGGCGACGCCGTCGACGGGGCCGGTCTTGCCCCAGAAGCTCCCGCAGATGACCCGCACGCGCGTCCCGTCGTCGTCCACGACCTCCGGGATGGCGCCCGCCAGGACGTCCTGGTAGCGCGGCCGAGTCATCTTCAAGGAGGACGGCAGATTGGCCCACAGCTGGAATCCGTGCATCCGTCCCCACGGGTCCCCCCGCGGCATCTCCTGATGGAGAATGCCGCTGCCCGCCGTCATCCACTGCACGTCCCCGGCGCCGAGCGTGCCGCGGTTGCCCAAGCTGTCGCCGTGGTTCACCGTGCCGGCGAGGACATAGGTGATGGTTTCGATGCCGCGATGGGGGTGCCAGGGGAACCCCGCGAGGTAGTCCTGCGGGCTCTCGTTACGGAAGTCGTCTAACAGCAGGAACGGGTCGAACTCGCCGGTGTTCCCGAATCCGAACGCCCGGCGCAGCTTTACGCCCGCGCCTTCGATGGTGGGCTGCGACTGAATGATCGACTTGATCGGCCGGATGGACATGGCGCCTCCTGCGCTACGGTGGGAACGTAGCCCGGGTGCCCGATGTTCCAGGACGGCCGGCTAGTCCGGTGCCTCACTCCAGCGGTCTTCTCTCCTCTCCTGTTCGCCGGCCACCACGCGCCAGAACGCCGCGAACACCCGCTCGCACCACCAGCCCCGGCAGTCGGTCATAGCCTCGAGTGCCTGCGCCGCCGGGAGCGGGGGCGCATAGGCCCGCGGGTTGGTCAGCGCATCGTACACGTCCAAGATCCCGACGACCTGCGCGGAGAGCGGGATCTCGTCTCCTTTGAGTCGGTCGGGATAGCCGCTGCCGTCGTATCGCTCGTGGTGCCAGCGGATGATCGGCTTCAGGTCCCAGGGAAAGTCGACGTTCGCGAGCAGCTCGATCCCCCAGACCGGGTGCATTTGCACGACGGCACGCTCCTCGTCCGTGAGCGAGGCGGGCTTGTGGAGAATCTCGTGCGGGATGCGCACCTTGCCCACGTCGTGCAGATAGGCGCCGAGCAGGATGGTCGTCTCCTCCTGCTCGTCGAGCCCCAGGGCCCGCGCCACGGCGACCGCGTTGCGCGCCACCCGCTCGCAATGGCCGAACGTGTAGCCGTCACTCGACTCGATTGACTGACCCCACTCGCGCACGACCGCGAGGTACGTGCCTTCGAGCTCCGCCACTTTCCCGCCGACGTGGACGAGGTCCACCCGGGCATCCAAGCGGCGGAACAGGCGGTATGCGGTGTTGAGCAGCCGGAGCGCTTCCTGGTTCCGCCCCATCGCTTGGTACAACAGCGCCAGCTCGCGGGAGGCCTCCGCCTCGTTGAGTACGGAGCCCGCGCCGACCGCCAAGTCGATCCCCGAGCGGAGGCGCGACTCGGCGAGGGTGAGGCGACCCGTCTCGCGATACGCCATGCCGATCACCCGGTAGGCGTCCGCCTTGGCACCGCGCACGCCCAGCTGATCGAACAGCGCGAGCGCACTCTCCGCGCTTTGCCGCGCGTTCTCGAACCGTTGGCGCGCCACGTCCACCTCGGCGTGATTGACGAGACAGAGCGCCTGCAGGTACACGTCGCCGACCCGTTCGGCGAGGGCCCGACTCTCCCGGAAGTAGCAGTCCGCGGCGTCGAACCGCTCCCGGTCCGCGCTGACCATCCCCAGGTTGTGATAGGCGATGGCACACCCATGGTCGTCCCCGCACTCACGGTACGCCGCGAGCGAGCGCTCATAGCGCGCCAGGGCCTCGCTCAACTCGCCCTGGATGTTGGCGACGATCCCCAGGTTCTGCTGCACACGCGCGCGCAGCTGACGGCTCGAGCCACCCAGCTCCAGCGCCTGCATGAACGTCTTGCGGGCATCCTCCAAAGAGCCCGTCGTCACATCGAGCCCGCCCAGCGTGTTGAGCGCTTCAGCCGCGAGCCCGTCGTCGCCGATCTGGCGCGCCACGTCGTAGCTCCGACGGCACAGCTCGCGGGCCCGGGCGGGCTCGCTGCGATGGTGGCGCTGCACGGCCAGACGTCGCAGCGCCTCCGCCAACAGGGCGTGCTCCCCGTCCCGCTGCGCCGCCTCGATCGCCGACTCGTAGCACTCAATCGCCTCCGGAATGCAACCGGCGCGCTCCTGCTCGCGGGCTGCGTGGAGCAAGTCGGCGGCCCGGCAGAGCGCGCCGGAGAGCCCGACAAGCGGGGTTACGCTTGCCTCACCACGCGATGGCATAGTCGGAAAAGTGCTGCAACTGCCCCGTGACCGTCCCCGTGAACAGGTCGTCGACGCTGGGCAGGTACTCGAGGATCTGTAGCGCGTCCGTGGTGTGCACGATGTACTTTGGCGCGAGCGACCCGAGCAGGTTGCAGTTCGCGTAGCTCATCGTGAGGGCCACGTCGCGACTGAACTGCAAGCCCTCCGGCTGGAACTGCACCACGTTCACCGAGTCCGACGGTACCACAGCGGTGATGGTCGTCGGGAGGGCGAGCGCTCCCGCGGGAATGGCCAGCGCGTGCGGCCCGACGCGAATCGTTCCGCCGTCCGGCCCGATCGTCGCGGTGACGGAGTCGTACGCGAGCGGCGAGCAGGTGAGGAGGCCGCCGCCCTCCAGCAGCGAGGTCCCCAGCAGTGCCTGCCGCGGCGGCACGGGCGGAGCAACGCCCACCGGCGACGGCTCGCCGCAGCTCAACACGACCACCGTGGCAGTGCCGAACAGCGTGGCGAGCGAGAGACGCGTGACCTTCATGAGCTGGCTCTCCCCGGATCAACCGCGAGCCCGGAGGGAGTAGTGCGCCCCGTCGCTCCCCCGCCTCGATCGGTGGTCGTGGTCAAGTCGAAGCGTCGCACCCACGGGGAGCCGGGCTCCGGCCTGCCGCTGCGCAGCGCCGTAGTAGCGCGCAACAGCAGCGCGACGGGATCAAGCGGCGAATACTTGAGGTTGCCGACCGCATCGTAGCCGACTCGAAGCGTTGACCCCGGAGCCACGACGCCCCCGCCAAGCGTCTCGCTCAGAGCGGCGGCGATGCGCTGGGCGAGCTTCACCGCACCCGCGTGATCGGTCGCGGGCGCGACGATGGCGAATTCGGTCGGGCCCAATGCCCCGACAACGTCGGACACTCGTGCCGCACGCGCGACGACGCTTCCGGCCCGTGGGTCTGCGGGCTCCGCCTCCAGCGCGAACACGATGCAGGCCAGCGCGCCGTTCTGCCGCGACATCAGCGCTCCCAGCTCCCGCGCTCGCCGCGCGAGGCTGGCCCGACTGTGCACTCCTGTCGGAGCGTCAACCGGGCCCTCCGCGAGGGTCGCATCGAGGTTCCGCTTCGCCTGCACGTAGGTCTGGAGCTTCACCAACAGCTCGTCCGGGTCACCCGGATAGCGGAGAAAGTCCCAGGCACCCGCGTGCAGCGCGGTCACCCGCTGCTCGGGAGTCGGCCGGTCGGGCGCGAGAACGAGGATCGGCACGTTACTGCCGATGTGCAGGTCATTGTCGAACAGCCAGCCGGCGATCGCCGAGATGTCCGGCAACTCGACCCCGAGGATGATGACGTCCGGGCGCACGTCACGCGCCTGCGCGAGGGCGAGCATGGCGGTCGGGGACTGGACCACGACGTAGCCATTCGTCTCGAGCGCACTGGTGAGGGAGTGGACTCGAGCACCCGCGATGAGGACGACCGGCGGCGCGCTTGGGGGATCCATGGGACCTACCAGTCGTGCGGCAACAACCGGGCCCGGACAGGAGAGCGCCGGCGTTTCGGACCGTGCCCCGGCTGCCTGGCGGGTGAGCGGCTCGCATTGCCACATGTGTGGCGTAGACGCAACGAGACGTGTTTCGCAGCCCCAACGCGTGGCACGCGGCATGCGACACACCTATGTTGGTTTCTGGACGCTCCTGATTCACGCTCGCTCGCGCATCAAAGGGGGTGGCCCCCGATCGTAGAGCACAGCGACGACGTGATCGGCCTCGGGTCGGCCGACGCAACCAACTTGCCCGCCAGCAACGCGCGCGGTCCAACGAATCTATGACTGCCACGCTCTCGCGCGGACTGGAGCAGCGGTGGCAGGAGGTGTTGCGCCGGGCGGCCATCGCCCTCGAGGGGCACGGGGTCGGTGTTTGGGAGGCCGACGCACGCGATCGACTGCATCTCCTGGCCGCCAGCTCCGCGGCGGACGTTGCCGTTGGCGCCGCCGCCGAGCTGGAGGCCACGTTGCGCGACCTCGGCGAGCTGCAATCGCCGCGCAAGCCCCGCCGCTGGGTGGTGAGCCGCGTGCGGCAGCAGCGCTGGTGTATCGCGCCGGTCCGCCGCGAGCCGCCGCAGCCCCCGCCAACCGGAATCGAGCGGCGGGGCCGAGAGCGGATGATGCTCGAGCTCGCCGGGGTGTGCATCGGTCTGATCGACGACCGGGAGCGCCGGGTGCAGGAGCTGGAGCGCGAGGATTGCTTCGAGAACGCGCCCGTCGGCCTGCGGTGGACGGCGGCGGACGGCACGATTCTCGGCGCCAACCAGACCGAGCTCGACACGCTGGGCTATCAGCGCGACGAGTATGTGGGTCGCAACCTCGCCCAGTTTTATGTCGATCCCCAGGCGGCCGCGGATGCCCTGCAGCGCCTGCGGACGGGAGAGACGCTCCGTAACATCGAGACCCGAATGCGCCGCCGCGACGGTTCGATGCGCCACAGCCTCATCAGTGCGAGCGGGCTGCTCGCAGGCGGGCAGCTCATCCACGCCCGCTGGGCCACGCAGGACGTCACGGAGCGCCAACTCGCCGAGCAGGCCTTAACACTGTTCAAGGCCCTGGTGGAGTCAGCCGACGACGCCGTCATCGGCAAGACGTTGGACGGAACCATCACCAGCTGGAACCCGGCGGCGGCACGCCTGTACGGGTACTCCGCCGAGGAAGTGATCGGGAAGCCGATCGCCCTGCTCGCCCCGCCCGACCGCGTCGACGAGCTCCCCGGGATACTGGAACGCTTGCGGCGCGGCGAGCGGATCGAGCGTTACGAGACGACCCGGGTGCGTAAGGACGGCACGCGCGTAGAGGTGTCGCTCAGCGTCTCACCGATCCTGGACCCGCAGGGTCGCCCCATCGGCGCCACGTCGATCGCGTACGACGTCACGGCGCGCAAGCAGGCCGAGCAACAGCTCGTGCATGGAGCCCTCCACGACGCCCTCACCGACCTGCCCAACCGAACGTACTTCGTCGAGCGGGTGTCTCAATCGCTGGCGCGCGTGCGGCGCGATCCCGCGTACCGGTTCGCCGTCCTGTTCCTCGACTTCGACGACTTCAAGGCGGTGAACGACAGCCTCGGTCACGCAGCCGGTGACCACCTGCTGGGGGAGATCGCGGGCCGGCTACGGACGTGCGTGCGGCCCGGCGACGTCGTGGCGCGGCTCGGGGGCGATGAGTTTACCCTGCTGCTCGAGGAGATCACTGGACTGCCCGACGCGGAGCACGCGGCGCGGCGCATCCAGGACTCGCTCGCCACGCCGTTTTCGCTCGAGGGCCGCGAGATCCTCGCGAGCGCCAGCATCGGCGTGGCGCTGAGCGACCCTGACCACGGGCAAGTCCAGGATCTGCTGCGCGACGCCGACCTCGCCATGTATCATGCCAAGCAGCAGGGGCGGGCGCGCTTCCAGGTGTTCGATGTGGCCATGCGCGACTCGGCCGAGGCCCGCTCCGGCATGGAGGCGGACCTGCGGAACGCCCTCGAGCGCGATGAGTTTCGGCTGGTCTTCCAGCCCATTGTGGAGCTCGAGAGCGGCCGCGTGCACGGGTTCGAGGCGCTGCTGCGCTGGCATCACCCCAAGCGCGGCGTGATCCTCCCGCTCGACTTCGTGCCGCTGGCGGAGCAGACCGGGCTCATCATCCCTATCGGCCGCTGGGTACTCCAGGAGGCGTGCCGGCACGCGCGAGGCTGGCAGGAGACGTTCCCGGCCGCTGCTGGGCTGCGGATCAGCGTGAACCTTTCCGCCGAACAGCTCGGGCACCCGCGCATCGTGGAAGAGGTGCGGACGGCCCTGCAGACCGCGGGACTCGCGCCCCCTTGCCTGTCCCTCGAGATCAGCGAGCGCGTGCTGATGGAGAGCGTCGAGTCGTCGACCACCGCGCTCGGTCAGCTGCGGGGGTTGAACGTCGAGCTGCACATGGACGACTTCGGCACCGGGTACTCGTCACTCAGCTCGTTGCCGCGCTTCCCGCTCCAGGGGATCAAGGTCGATCGCTCCCTCGTGCACCGCATGGGAGCGCGCCGCACCGACCTGGAGATCGTGCGCTCGATCGTGGACCTGGCGGGCAATCTCGGTCTGGGCGTGATTGCGGAGGGCGTCGAGACGGTCACGCAGCGCGCGCGCCTCATCGCGTTCGGGTGCCGGCTCGGGCAGGGCCAGCTGTTTGCCAAACCGCTCGAGCCCGCGGCAGCGGGCGCCCTGCTCGCCGAACCGGAAGAGTCAGACCGCCGCATCGCTTGACGGAATCCCGCTGCTCTGAGATGATGAAGCACCACCGACAGGAGGAGGTCGACGCATGCACGCCCGGTACGGACTAGTCATGGCTGCCGTGTTGCTCTCACAGTCGCCTGGAAACGCCGACGTCAAGACCCGGGAACTCGAATACCGGCAGGGCGAGACCGTCCTGCAGGGATTCATCGCCTGGGACGACGCCGCGCGAGGCAAGCGCCCCGGCGTGCTCGTCGTGCACGAGTGGTGGGGGCACAACGAGCACGCGCGCAACCAGGCGCGGCGCCTCGCCGAGGCCGGTTATGTCGGCCTCGCGCTGGACATGTTCGGCAAGGGCAAGGTCGCCACCCACCCGCAGGATGCGCAGGCGTTCGTGAACGAGGTGACCAAGGATCCGGCGGTGCTTGCGGCCCGGTTCAACGCCGCGCTCGAGCAGTTGAAGCGCGATCCCCACGTCGACACCACGCGCGTCGCGGCGATCGGCTATTGCTTCGGCGGCGCGGTCGTGCTGGACATGGCGCGCGCAGGCGCCCCGCTTGGCGCCGTCGTGACGTTCCACGGGGCGCTCGCGACGAAGACGCCTGCGCAGTCCGGGAAGGTCAAGGCCCGGGTTCTCGTGCTGACAGGCGGCGCCGATCCGTTCGTCCCGCCCGAGCAAGTGGAGGCGTTCAAGCGCGAGATGCAAGCGGCGGGCGGGCGGTTCGAGGTGATTTCGTATCCCGGCGCCAAGCACGGCTTCACCAACCCCGACGCGGCGAAGTACGGCATGCCGCAGCTCGCCTATGATGCCGACGTGGACCGCCAGTCCTGGACGGCGATGCTCAAGCTGTTTAAGGAGGTGTTCCCCTAACGGCCGCCTTCAGTCGCCGCCACAGGGTGGTGCGGCTGATGCCGAGTCGGCGGGCGGTTTCCGCGCACTTGCCACCCGTCTGTTGCAGGGTCTCCTGAATTGCCTGGCGCTCTTGGTCGGCCCACCTTTGACTGGACTTCTGAGGCACGATAATCACCTCGCCCAGTACGCCGTCTCCCAGGCGCAGCGGCACGGCGCGCCCGCCCCGCGCCATGAACTGCGATGGTGTATGCGGTTGCGGCCGCGTGGCCCGCGCCGCCGCGTTCAGGTAGAGCGTGCCGCCGCGCGCGTCGACGATCACGATCGCTTCGTCCCGCGCGTCGAGCACCGCGCGCACAATGAGCGACAGCTCCCGCATACACGCGCAACCTATCGGGAGCCCGCATTAAGAATCAACGAGCTTAGCTGGCGATTGATGCTAAGAGTTCACAAAGACTGGTCCGCGGGGAGCCGCAGCTCGAAACAGCTGCCGCCGCCCGGCCGCGCTGCGTACTCGAGCGTGCCCCCCTGCAGCTCCGCCAGGCGCCGCGCGATCGAAAGTCCAAGACCCGCGCCGCCGCCGTCGGCCGGAGCGCCGGCCGGGCGGTAGAACGGCTCGAAGATGCGGTCCCGCTCGGCCATGGGGATCCCCGGACCGCGGTCGGCCACGACGAACACGAGGGCCGCGCCGTCCCGATGGACGGAAAGCTCGATCGGCGACGCCGGCGGCGTGTAGCGAACGGCGTTGCCCAGCAGATTGCTCAGGATGCGCAGCGATTGGACGAAGTCGAACCGACCGGCCAGGGCCGGCTCGCTGAGGTCGACGTTGGTCTCGACCCTCCGATCCTTCAGGACTCCGGCCATCTGCCGCATCGCCGCGCCGACCAGATCCTCCGCGGTGTTGACCTCGGGATGCACGGGCATGGCCCCGCCCTTGAGGCGAGAGAGATCGAGCAAGTCGGCGACGAGGTGACCGAGTCGGTCCGCTTGCTCCTCGATCGCGAGCGCGTTCCGGTCACCGCGGAGTGCGCCCTCCTGAGCGAGCGCCTTGATGGTCGTCAAAGGAGTCCGGAGATCGTGCGAGACGGACGCCAATACGACGTCCTTGAGGCGGTCCGCCTCCCGCAATGCCTCCGCATGCTGCGCGGTTGCGACCAGCCGCGTCCGCTCCACGGCCAGCGCCGCGTAGTAGGCGAGCGCGCCCAGAAAGCGCTGTCGCGCCGGATCGAGCGCGATCGGCCTTTCATCGGCGAGGTACAGCACGCCCACGGTTCGCCCGTGCGCCCGGAGGGCCGCGAACACCGTGCGCTCGTCGGCAGCGCGGCTGTGTAACGCCGCTCCGGACGCGCTATCTTCTGCGTGGTCAAACGTGCCTGTGGCCTCCGCGAAGCGGCGGAGCTCATCGCGGTCCGGCAGGGGCGGTTCTGCCGGCGCGGCGGTCGGCGATGCCACGAGCAGGCGCACGGCATCGTCGTCCCGACCGTAGATCCGGCAGTGCGCGGTCTCGAGGGACGTGCGGATCAACTCCGCGATGCCCGCCAACGAATCCTCTGCCCGACCCGCGCTCAGGATTTCCGCGCCGAGCCGGCCGAGCGATGCCACTTCGCCGGCTCGCCGCTCGGCCTCCGCGGCTCGCGCCCGCTCCTGCGTCAGCAGCTGCGTCGTGACGACGGCGGTGGTGAGGAAGGCCAGCAACACGATCCAGTCGAGCGGCTTGCTCACCGAGAGCGTGTCGTACGGCACTTGGAAGAAGTAGTCAATCAACAGGAACCCGGCTAACGTGAGCGCGAGACCCAGCGGTCGCCCGCCGCTCACGCTCCCGCCCAAGATGATCAGCAGATAGGTGAGGACGGCGTATACCGTGTCCACGCCGTCGCGGCGGGCTCGGAGGACGACGGTGGCCACGACGCACACGCTAACCCAGCACAGCCAAGCCCACACGTTGGATCGCGCCATGACGCGCTACGCCGGCAGCTCGGCGCGATAGCCGACCCCGGGCTCCGTCACGATGAGCTCCGGCCGAGCGGCGTTCGCCTCCACCTTGCGGCGGAGGTTGGTGATGTGAACGCGCAGGTATTGCTGGGGATTGCCGGCCGCGTCTCCCCAGACCGCGTCGAAAATCTGCTGATGCGTGAGCGTGCGTCCGACATTCGTCACGAGCGTGCGAAGAATGTCCCACTCGATCGGCGTGAGCCGAATCGGGGTGCCGCCCCGCGTGACGCGTCGGTGGAGCAGATCGATGGTGAGCCCATACCCCTCGACCACCGTCGCGATGTCGTCCACGATCGGCAGCCGCGCCCGCCGCAAGAGGGCGCGTACGCGCGCCACGAATTCCGGTGTGCTGAACGGCTTGGTGACGTAGTCATCGGCTCCGGCATTCAGCAGCTGAACCTTCTCGGCGTCCGAATGGCGGGCGGACAGCACGAGGATGGGCACGCGGGACCACGAGCGGATTTCATGGCACACATCGACCCCTCGGCAGTCCGGCAGACCCAGGTCAAGGATCACCAGATCCGGACGCTCAGTCGCCGTGATGTCAATCCCTTCTCGTCCAGTCGGGGCCTCGAGTAGCCGATCCGTCACTGCGCTGAGGGCGTTGCGGAGTGCGCGCCGAATCGGCGCGTCGTCTTCGATGATCACCAGCGCGCGCGCACGGACGGCCGCGTTCGTCTTATCGTCGTCGCTCAAGCGTGTCGCGTCCATGCAAGCTTGCGGCTCGGCCGAGAGGTTACCCGGATAGAATGTGAGCGGTCGGGTGCCACGCAAGGTAGCTGCGGTTGCTCCAGCCTGGGAGTTCTACCAGGCGCAGCCGCCCTGGTACGGCAAGACCGTGAACTGGTGGGTGATCAGCGCCAAGCAGGAAGAAACGAGACTGAGACGGCTCAGCCAGCTGATCAGCTACTCGGCGCGCCGGCGCACCATTCTACCGCTGACGCGGCGCCGGCGTTCACCGGCACCCGATCTTTCCCCCGCCGCTGCCGCGGTTCACGCCGCCCGCGAACGTCGTCTTGAGACGCCGGAGCGGCGACGAGAGGCTCACCGGCGACGTGCCGGCGAACGCAGTGCCCACGCCGATTGACACCGCCCACTTAGGCGAAGCCGCCGAAAGCCCGATGCTGCCGTCGAGCGTGAGCGTGAACGGCGCCGCGAGCCGATAGCCCGCGCCGGCGCCCACCACGCGGCTCAACGCTTGCGTGGAGTCGGCCGCTCCGACGTCGGCGCCGAGCGACGCACTCGCCCACCAGCGGGACGAAACGTCGTAGCCGGCGTCCGCGCGGAGCGAGGTCGCGTGGGGCGCGCTGAGGGCCGATTGGGCCGAGAGGCCGCTCACGCTCCGGCTCGCGTCCGCCGAGAGGTGCAGCCGCCGGCTGGGCGACACTCCCGCGCCGACGTCGAGCCCCAGCGACGTATTCCCGCTGCCGAGGCCACACGCCGCATTCCCGACGGGCAGGACGAAGGTCAGCGCTGCGGCGATCACCGCTGAGCCGGGTGACGCGAACGCGTGGAGCGCGGCCGCGGACACCGGCAGGTCGCCGGCCCCGCTGCTCGACACCGAGCGGCCGCTCACCACGTCGGAGACGTGCACGACGGAGGGCATGGCGGACAAGCTCAGCCACGGACTCGCCTGGTACTGCACCACGCCGGTGACCGCTTGCTCGGAGCGCTGATCGGTCAGCTTTACCGCACCAGCCGTAGCGCCCGCGGTGAGCGGCGACTGTGCCGCGACGGACGCGGCGCCGAGGGCGGCAAGCACGCTGAGAAACGCAGCTGCACTACGCATGGTCGATGTCCGGGCCACTGTGATGGGGATATCGTGCTCCGCACGTTAACACTCCGCCTCAGTGACCGTCGTCACCTCGGTGCTCGAACAACGTTTCAGACCGAAGCCCCCCGTGACCGGTTGCACTTGCAAGCGGTCTCTCTCGTGCGAAGCGCCAGCAGCATGGAAAGCGCGTCTCGTGCGAACCAAACCGGAGGAACCTGTGAAGCCGACATCGAACTTGTTGACCAGCGCGGTGCTTGTGTGCGGGCTCGCGCTCATCACGTACACTGCCGCGGCGGCGCAAAAGCCGGCGCGCACCACCGCCCCGAAGGTGAGCCATCAGGCAGCGGGCCAGCCGGCGGTAGGGCAGTCGAAACCGAAGACCCCTGACTACTTTCGCGGCATCGCGGCGAAGCTGAACACGACGCCCGACGCGCTCGAGAGCGCCTACCAGACCGCGAAGCAGGCGAACCCCAAGTTGACGCATGGCCAGTTCGTCGCGGCCAACATGCTGGCGAACAACCTCGGCTCGAAGAACCCCAGCATCACCACCCAGGCGATCCTGGACGGCCTGCAGAGCGGCAAGAGCATCGGGCAGACGCTCCAGAGTCTTGGGCTCTCCGCCAAGGACGCGAAGGAGGCGGAACGAGCCGCCGCTCGCGACGCGAAGGAAGCCCGGACGCAAGCGCAGCAACAGCAGCCGGCGACTAAGTCGACGAACCAGTAAGGCTCAGCCGGTCGACACCAGTAAGCGGGCGAGCTCCATCCGGAGCTCGCCCGCTGTGTTGTTCAACTCCCAGGATGGTACTCGCGCTCTGTGTGGCCCGCGAGCTGCGAGCGATAGAAGTACACATCCCGCAGATTGCCCGTGGCGTAGCGTCCGGCTTCATCGTTGAAATGCGGAGAGTCGGGATGGCCGCTCTCCCCGCCGGCTGTGACCGCCTTGGCCCGCACGCTGTCGCCGAATTCCACCACGGCCACGAAGCTGTTGCCGCTCGTCCCGTACCATTTCTTGGTTCCGGGGTACGCGCGCGCCGCGAACGAGGCCAGCGAGCCCCACCGGGAGGATGTGAAGGCTACCGGAATGCTCGGTGCCGCGTCGCTGAACGGCTGGACGATGTCGGCGGTGAGACGCTGGAAGCGATTGATGTCGCCCCACGGAATCTTCCAGCTTCCGAAATCGGCCGTGAGGGTATCGGAGGCCGCGACCAGCGCGTGCAGCAGCTGCTCCGCCGTGGTCCGCTGGGCAATGTAGTCCGGCACGGCCAGCCCTGCCCGGCGGGCCTCGGCACCCACCTGCCGTTCGACATGATCTCCCCAGCATACGGCGAGGGACGTCGGGATCGATGTCGCCGACCACCGCAGGTCCCACGCGCGCAGCAGCGCGATCTGCTCCGACACCCTGGCCTTCAGCGGATCGGCCGCCGGGGTCTCATCCCACGCCCTGATCAGCGCGGGGATCGGCTTTTCGAACCACGTGAGGTAGCTGTCGAACGCCGCGCCGATCAGCGAGGTGAGCGTGAGGTCCGTCGTGTGCTCGAGCACCCGGATGGCGTGGAGTCCACGGGCGGATTCTCCGCCGGTCTCGACGTAGGCGGGATAGTCTTCCCGCTTCGGGCTGCTCGGCCCCGCCGCCGACCACGGCCAGTTGTTCGAGTTGTAGAGCCAGCCGCTCGCGGGGTTGAGCAGGTGGGGCGTCTCGTCCACCGACAAGAGGCCGCGCCACTCGGTCGCCGGGTTGCTGCCGTCCACGGGCCGGGTCCAGTCGAAGCTGGTGTCGCGCCGCGGAATGAAATTCCCGTGGAAGTACGCGATGTCGCCGTCGGCACTGGCGAAGATCGTGTTATTGGACGAGTTGGTGTGCAGGTCCATCACCTGGCGGAACGCCCGGTAGTTGCGCGCCTTGGTGCGCGTGTAGGATTGAATCAGCGCCTTCCTGGGCTCCTCCATCAGCCGGATGCTCACCCACTTGGCGTCTGCCTTGCGGATGATCGGCCCGTGGTGGGTGCGGTAGACGGTGAACGTCTTCCGGGCCATCCCGGTGGCGGTCTGGTACGGCACCGTGATCGTGCTGACCGTCACGGGCCGGTCCGCGGTGCCGTAGCGGTAGTAGTAGCGGTCCCCTTTTTTCACCACCGTTTCCAGATACTCGTCGATGGCGTCCACACCGCTCGTGGTGTGCATCCATCCCACGCGGTCGTTGAACCCCTGGTAGACGAAGAACTGCCCCCACGTCACGGCGCCGTAGGCATCGAGACCCTCGTCGCTCACGACTTGCACTTCGGCCCGGAAGAAGAACGACGTGTGCGGATTGATCAGCAGCAGGGCATGGTGGCGGATGGTGTTCGCGGGGGCGATGGCGATGCCGTTCGAACCGGTGGGCTCGGGGCTCGTCTCGCCTTCCCCGGTGCCCGCCGCGGGCGCAGGGCCGTTCTCGTAGAAGGCCTGGAGCTCACGCAGGCTCACCCGCTCGATGTCGCCGCCGATGCTCCCTTCGCTGAACGTGAGCGCCATCCAGGGCTGGAAGCGGGTGATGACGCGCGGCTTCACGTCGGGATGCTTGTAGAGGTAGAAGTTCAAGCCGTCGGCCCAGGCGTTCATCAACCGTTTCAGCCACGGCGGGCTCGCCGCGTATTGCGCTTTGATCGAGTCGGGGTTGATGAACAGCTTCATCCGCAGGTCCTGGTAGATGCGGGACTCGCCATCCGCCTCGGCCAGGCGCCCCATCGCGTTGAGGTAATTGGTCTCCACCCGGTTGAAGTCGTCTTCGGCCTGAGCGTATATCAGGCCGAAGACGGCGTCGGCGTCGCTCCGGCCGTACACGTGTGGAATGCCCCAATCGTCCCGGATGATGGTGACGTGCTTGGCCTCTTGCTCCCAGCGGGCGACGTCCTGGGCCGTGGCTCGCGCGGGAGCGGGTGCCGCGAAGGCAGCGAAAAGAATCAGTGCTTTCATGATCGAAACTTGTGCGGCGGATCCACGGTAGGCCAGTTGGCGGGATTCGAGACCGGCTGAGGCCTCGGCCTCTCGGGCCTTAGCAGCGCAGCACCTCCTCGTCGCGGCCGTGCGATTCCATCTGACGGCGCACCATGCCGTAGTAGGCCCCGCTCACGCTCATCAACTCGTCGTGGGATCCCCGCTCGATGACGCGCCCGTCTTCCATCAGCAGGATCAGGTCGGCGCGGTGAATCGTGGAGAGCCGATGGGCGATGACGAACGTGGTGCGGCCCGCGAGCAGCGTGGCCATCGACGCCTGAATGAGCTGCTCGCTCTCCGTGTCCAGGTTGCTCGTGGCCTCGTCGAGGATGAGGATCTGGGGACGGGCGAGAATCGCCCGGGCGATGGCCAGCCGCTGCTGCTGGCCGCCGGACAGCTTGACGCCGCGCTCGCCGATGAACGTCTCGTACTGCTCCGGCAGCTTGACGATGAACTCGTGCGCGTTGGCCCGCTGGGCCGCGTCTTCGATCTCGGCGTTCGTGGCCTCGTGGCGGCCGTAGGCGATGTTCTCCCGCACCGACCCGTCGAACAGGAACACGTCTTGTTGGACGATGGCGAGCAATTCGCGGTAGCTCCGCAGGCGAAAGTCGCGAATGTCGACGCCGTTCAGCAGGATGCGTCCCCGGGTGGGATCGTGAAACCGCGCTACCAGATCCGTCACAGTCGTCTTGCCGGCGCCACTCCGGCCCACCAGCGCGATGACGGAGCCCCCCGGCACCACGACGTCGAAGTCGCGCACCACCGGCTGCCCCTCACGGTAGGCGAACTCGACGGTGTCGAAGCGGATCTCGTCCACCACGGGCGGCGCGTCGCGTGCACCGGGCCGGTCGGGCTTGTCGTCGTCCATCGCGAGGACGTCGAACACGCGTTCCATGGCGGCGAGCGAGCGCTGCAGCTCGGAGAAGGAGTTGACGATCTGCCACACCGGTCCCAGCAGCAGGAACGTATACCACTGGAAGGCCATGATGTCGCCGATCGAGGCGCCGCCGGCGATGTTCATGTACCCGCCGTACCAGACGATGACCACGTTCACGCCCGCCTGCAGCAGGCCCCAGGATGTCCACAGCACCAGCTCCCGGCGGTGTGCGAACAGCTCCTTGCGCAGCACCGTGTGCCGCCCGACCATGTACGTGAACAGCTCCTGCAGCTCGCGCCGGAAGGCCCGGACGACGCGAATCCCCGAGAACGCTTCGCCCACCCGGCCGTCGATCTGCTCCACGTCCTTGCGGAGCGAGCGGTAGATCGGCCGGACGCGCCGCGCGGCGATGAAGCTGATCACCATCGCCGCGGGGACGATCGCCAGGGCCGTCAACGCCAACCGCCAGTTCAGCGCCAGCAGCACGGCCACGGCGACGGCCAGACGGATCAGCGAGACGGCGGGTGACACGATCGCCATCTGCAACAGCCCGGTCGTCGTTTCCACATCGCCCGTCAGACGCGACAGGATGCCGCCCGTCTTCATGTCCCACAGCTTGGGGAGCGGGAGCAGCAGCAAGCGCTGGAAGAGCGACCGGCGGAGCGACAGCATGACACGCACGTTCAGCAGGCGCTGGCGATAGTCCCGCAGCGCGTCGCTCAGGTTAGAGAGCACGATCACGCCGAGGAACGCGGCCCCCGCCAGGTTGAGGCGGGCGAGGCGCGACGCCGTGTCTAACGTCGTGTTGAGCAGCACGCGATCGATGATGAACCGCATGAACAGCGGCTCGATCATCTGCAGCCCGGTGGTCAGCAAGGCGAGCGCGAGGAGCGCGCCAGCGGCGTACCGATAGGGGCGGAGCCAGCGCAGGTAGTCGCGCACATACGCCCGCCGCTTGCCGCGATCGAGGGGCTGGGACTCCCCCGCCGTCCCATCGTCGAGTCGCCGCTGGGTGTAGTCCTGAACAAACGCGCGATAACGCTGACGCGAAGAGCGCGGCTGCTTGCTCATTTCGGGCTGGAAGGTGTGCCAGACCGTGCGGGGCGTCTAGTGGCCCGTCAAGGCAGAAGGGAGCTGCGCTTTCAACTGGCCGCCCGACGCGCCGGTGCCCATTATATGGCCCTGCGCTGACTCCAGGAGCGGCCGGTGCCCGATGCTCTTGCCCGCGTAGCGGCAGCACTCGCGGGTCGGTACATGATCGATCGCGAGCTCGGCCACGGCGGGATGGCGACCGTCTACCTCGCACGCGATTCCAAACACGACCGGGCAGTCGCCATCAAGGTGCTCGATCCCGAGGTCGCGACCGCCGTCGGCGTGGAGCGCTTCCTCCGCGAGATCACCCTCGCCGCCCGGTTGGAACACCCTCACATCCTGCCGCTCCACGACTCCGGGCAAGGCGACGGCCTGTTGTACTACGTCATGCCGTATGTCGCTGGTGCGTCCCTGCGCCGGCGGCTGGAGCGAGAGAAGCAGCTGCCGCTAGACGACGCGCTCCGGATCACGCACGAGGTGGCCGCGGCGCTCGATTATGCCCACCGCCAAGGCGTGGTCCATCGGGACATCAAGCCGGAGAACATCCTTCTGGCCGAGGGCCAGGCCGTGGTCGCCGACTTCGGGATTGCCCAGGCGGTGGCGGCCGCAGGCGGGGAGAGACTGACCAAGACGGGGCTCGTAGTGGGGACACCTGCCTACATGAGCCCCGAGCAGGCGAGCGGCGAGACGCGGCTCGATGGGCGCAGCGACATCTACAGCCTCGGTTGCGTGCTGTACGAGATGCTGGCGGGTGAGCCCCCGCTCATGGGACCGACGGCCCAGGCCACAACCGCACGGCGTCTCGCGGACCCCGTGCCGTCGCTTCGCACAGTGCGGGAAACAGTTCCGGCCCAGGTCGAGCGAGCAATCAAGAAGTCACTGGCGAAGGTCCCAGCGGATCGATTCGCGACGGTGGCCCAGTTCGCCGCTGCGCTTCCGCTGGGCTCCGTCGCGCCGGCGACGCCCTGGCGAGGATGGCGTGCCACGGTGCCCCTCGCGCTCGCCGTCGTGCTCCTCGTTTCAGGAGGGCTGTTGCTCCTTTCGAGACCCGGAACACCCGTCGTGCTCGACCCCAACTTGGTCGCAGTCGCGCCCTTCGAAGTCCTTGATCCGAAGTTCGCGCTGTGGCACGAGGGGCTCGTAGACTACCTGTCGAGGAATCTGGATGGTGCGGGGCCACTGCGTACGGTGGCTCCCACCGTCGTCCTGCAGCGCTGGCAGGGCCGAGCCGACCCGGCCTCGGCCAGGAAGCTGGGTCGCCGCACCGGTGCGGAGGTGGTCGTGTTCGGGCAGTTGCTAGCCGCGGGCTCGGACTCCGCCCGTCTGCGCCTCACAGCTCTCGACGCCACGACGGGCAAGGCGCTTGCTGAGCTCGAGCGGACCGACCTTGCCGACCGGATCGATCGGTTGGCGGACTCGCTGACCACAGACCTGTTACGCGATCTCGGTCGAATGGGATCGGAAACGCACATCAGACTCGGCTCGGTGGGAACCAAGTCGTTGCCATCACTGAAGGCGTTTCTGCGGGGAGAGCAGCTGCTACGTCGGTTTTCCCTGGACTCGGCGATTCAGGCATACGAAAGCGCAGTGGAGGACGATAGCAGCTTCGCGCTCCCGCTGCGTCGCCTCGGGCTCGTCCGGGCGTGGAGGGGGCTGTCCGGGAGCCCGCTGGGACTGAAGGCCGGAAGTCTCAATCGCGGCCTCGCGCCCCGGGACAGCCTCTTGGTCCTCGCCGACTCGCTGGAAGCCGCGTCCGACGATCCCTTCGACCGGGCGTACTGGTCACACCGTGTTCGCAAGTTCGCTGCGCTCGAAGTGGCGAGCCGTCGCTACCCCGACGACCCGGAAGTGTGGTACGCGCTTGGCGAGGCTCGCTTTCATCTAGGGTTCGTCGTCGGAAGCACGCCGCAGCAGACACTCGCTGCTTTCAACCGAGCCATTGCGCTCGATACGGCGTTCGCGCCGGCGTACTTCCATCCGGTGCAGCTCGCCCTCGATGCGAACGACACCGCGGCGGCGAAGCACTACATCAACGGTTATCTGCGCTTGACCGCGGGTGTGCCTGAAGGCGCAGGGATCCGTCTCGTAGGCCAGCTCCTCGACCCAAGCCACGCCGCGGCCGGAGACGTCGAATCCGTCCTCGATACCACATCGGCGAATGTGCTGTTCGATGCATGGCGCTCCGTCCAACGCTGGCCGGATGCGAACGAGGCGGGCGTGCGACTGCTGCGACACCTCGCGACCGGCCGTCGTGGGATCGGAGTCTCCGCCGATACAGTGTCGACGCGGTACCTGCTCGCCACGCAGCTGCTGTATCGGGGACACTTGCGAGAGGCGCGAGCGATGGCTGGATCTCGCTTCAGCCTGCCTTTTGCGGAACTCGCCGTGATGGGTGTAGTTGCCGCGGACTCCGCAGCCGGCGCGTTCGATCGTTGGCTGCTCCGCGCCAACGGGCAACTAGCCGTCGCCGACCCCCCTTGGGTGCCCCGCTGCTATCGCTCGTTCCTCGCAGCCGGCTGGTGGGCTCGGAGACAGGACACCCTGCCTCTGTTCCAGCTCATGCACCGAGGAGACTCACTCGCGCGAGCCGCTCGGAGCGTGGAAGAGCTCGTCGATGCACGGGGCGATGCCAACTTGGCACGGGCCGCTCTCGCCCTGGCTCGGCGTGATACGGCCGAGGCGATCCGCCGGTTCCTCGCCTTTCCGGACTCACTCTGTTCCGGCCGTTATGGCTCGCTGTCTCCCAGTCTCGCGCCGCTTCAGATGATGCGGTTCCAGTTGCTGGCAGCGACCGGGCGAGATCGCGAGGCGGTGCGTTTTTTTGATCAGCAGGTAACCATCCCGCTGAACGCCAGCTCTGTGCTGGCCACGCTTGAGCGGGGCCGTATGGCTGAGCGGCTGGCCGATCGCGCCACCGCCATTCACATGTACCGATTCGTCGTCGCAGTGTGGCGCCACGCGGACCCCGAACTTCGACCCGAGGTGGACGAGGCTGTCGCCGCACTCAGACGGTTAGGGGAAGAGCCGCGGTAGTCTTGCTCGCGGCCTCCCGGCAGCTGCTGTTCGGCCGCGCGCCGGCCCACCGACACCCGGATCGCCGCATCCCAGGGCCTCCCTGGTTGGGGTGTCCCATAAAGGAAGCCCTCCCCGCCCTTGCGCCCCAACCCGCGCTGGGGGGATATAGGGGCGCGTGTCCACCGGGGGGTCGCCATGGTCGCCGTGTCCGCTCGTCACCCGCTGCTTCCGCTCGCGCTGATCGCCGGAGTCTTCACGGCGGCGCCTGCGCAGACGCCTGCTCCCGCCCCTTCCGGCGCGACCGCGGCGTGGACCCTCAAGATGAAGGGAGACATCCGCTGGCAGCAGGTCACGCCGGCGGGCGCGCTCCTCGTCTCGACTGACGGCGCGCTCGCAGGGGTCGATATCGAGCGCGGCCAGGTCACGTGGGAGAAACCCGAGCTCGGCGGGTTGCCGGCCGACAGTGTCCGCATGGTCGAGGGGTCTCTCCTCATGGAAGCGGCGCGCCCGGGCCTGTTGTTGGTCTTTGACCCGGTGACCGGCGCGGTCGTGTTCGATTCCCGCCGCCTGAGCCTGGCGCAAATCGTCACCCGCCGCGTGCTGCCACAGAGCGGCACGCTGCTCGTCCACGGGCGGCGCGCGGCGGGGCCTCCGGTGGTGGCACTGTACGACCTCGCGACCGGTGAACAGCGCTGGGCCAACGAGGGGTTGTTCGAGCAGACGGAGCCCCAGAAGAAGGGGCTGGGCGGCCTGATGCAGCGGTTGGTGACTGCTGCGTCCGAGGCCACGGCCCTCGAGGTGCTGCAGGCGGGGCCCGAGATGATCGTGGTCCACACCCTGATGGGTCTCCGGGCCCTGGACGCGCGGTCGGGCGCGGTGCGGTGGTCCGCCGTGCTGCCCACCGCTCGCGCCGGCAACCCCGCGCGACACGTGCGGCTGTTCCCGTCGCTCGACAAGACCGACCGCATCTACGTGGGCTTCGACGATCGGCTCATGGCCTACCGCCTCGCCGACGGTCAGGCCCTGTGGTCCAAGCCCCCGACGATCGACGGCTGGGTGCACGGCATCGTGCAGCACCCCAACGGGATCATCATCCTCCCCGAATCACCGCCCGCCAATCAGGCCACGGGCAACGTGCGCATCGTGAACGGAGTCGTGCAAACGGGGCTCAACGTGGCCCGGTACGAAGACGGAACGACGATCGCCGACAAGCCGCTGCGGATGCGCGGCACCGTGACGGACGCGATGATCACCGGCGGCTCCGCCGTGCTCGCCGTGGACGCCGAGTCGCGCACCTTCGTGAACGTGCTCGACGTGGCGACGGCCAGCTTGCGCTTGAAAAAAGACGTGAAGATCAAGGGGCAGCTCGCCTACGCCGAGCTGAGCCCCGCGGGCCTGCTCTACATCTCGCGGCCCGACGCGGCGACCAACGCCGAAGTGAACGTCATCGATGTCGTCTCGGGAGAGCCCAAGTTCAAGGACGCGATCGAGAGCGGCAAGCCCTTAAGCTCGGGGGACTACAACGCCGCGCGGTACTCCCTGCACCACGCCGTCGAGGGGACGACGCTATACGTGTTTGCGAGCCACGACCACAAGCTGTACGCGGTGGATCGCACCGCCGGCACCTTCCGCGCGTTGGGCGGCGAGATCAAGCTGCAGGGAGACGAGGATCCGGTCGCCATGGAGATCCGGCCGGCAGGGCTCGTCCTCATCGCGCCGCAGAACCTCGTGATCGTGACGCGTGACGGGCAGGTGAAGCAGCAGGTGTACTACCCTGCCCCGCAGCTCCCGGGGCTGTTGCGGGCGCTGTACCGGATCAACTCGGTGCGGGCCGGCTTGTACGGCGCCGCCGCCTCGGCGTACGGCGATGCCTTCGCCCAGGCGTCGCGCAACGCCACCGATTCCACCGCACGGCGCATCACCGGGCAGCTGGCGACCGCCTACTCATCGGGCGGCGCCCAGCTCGCCGGCTATTCGCACCAGGCGGCTGCGCTCGCGTCCAAGCGCTTCAAGGCCTCGCTCGCGGTCCCCGGATCGGTCTTCATGCTGACGCGCGCGCCCGACGGGAACGGCAACGTGCTGCTGCAGATCGACAAGGACAGCGGGCAGCCGCGGTCGCGGGTGGATCTGGGCAAGGAGCGCGAGCCGGTGTACGCGGTGGACGACGTCGCCGGGATGCTGTTCTTGCGGACGGCGTCGGGCACGCTGGTCGGCTACCGGCTGTGAACGCGCGGTGCCCATGCACGCCGAATCCGTTGCGAGCGAAGTGAGTTGACAAACAGCGCTCCGCGCCGCGAGACTCCTCTCTAGCGCGCGTTGGGGCGCCTCCGGTCCGCGGCAAGGGAGTCACTCCCACCCACTCGGGTTCGTAGCAGCGCAGATCGAACCTTCTTCCGGCCTGTCATTCAGCGGACGTCAGGCGTATGGGAGGAAGGTATGCCTCGCCAAGTCACGCCCCGGACCACCCTCGAGAATCTCAAGAAGGAAGCGAAGCGCTGGCTCAAGTCGTTGCGCGCCAACATCGCCGAGGCGCGTGCCCGTCTCGAGCGCGCATTTCCCGACGCCCCGCGCATCCCCACCTTACGCGACGTACAACACGCGCTCGCCCGTGAGCACGGGTTCCCTGGTTGGGCCGAGCTCAAGCATCGGCTGCCGCCGGGCAGGTCATTGATGGAGCGCTACGAGCGCGTCGCCGAGGCGCTGGTTAGGGCCTATCGGACCGGCGAACCCGAGGCGATGCAGGTCATCTGGGATTACTTCGGTCACCTGCGCCGCTGGGATGCGATGCGGCAGTACGTGCGTCTCGATCTCGGCCGCCGCGAAGCGTCGGCCGGTCCGGACGACGACATCAGCCTTGCGGATGCGCAATTCCTCGTCGCCCGCGCGCAGGGGATGGGGAGCTGGCAGGCTTTGGCCGATTTCGTCGCTTCCCTTCCCCCCGGCAAGTCCACCATCGCGGCGAAGCCCCTGACGCTGTTCGTACTGGACGAGCACGGCGAGAAGCAAAGCATAGGGAACGCGAGGGATTGGGACGAAGTCATCGCCGCGCTCCAAGCACATCGTGTATCGGGGCTCGATGCCCACGGCGAGATGACGGATGCGCAGCTCGAGCGGATCTCGCGGCTCGAGCACATCATCTCGTTGGACCTCGAAGGATCGCGGCAGATCAGCGATCGGGGACTGCGTTTCCTCGCCCGTCTGCCGCAGCTGCGCCATCTCAATCTGACGGCTTGCCCGATTACCGACCGCGGTCTCGAAGTCCTGCGGGAACTGCCGGCACTCGAGTCCATCGCGCTGACGTGGACGCGGATCACCGATGCCGGCGTAGCCCATCTCGCCGCGTGTGACAATCTCCGCACGGTGAGTCTCAGGGGGACGGTGACCGGCGATGGCGCACTTCGCACGCTCACCGGCAAGCGCCAGCTGTCCGATCTCGAATCGGGAAACACCGTCACCGATGCTGGACTCGCGCTCCTGCATGACTTCCCGGTGTTCAAGAGCTGGCACGGCGGAGCGACGGCCATGAGCCTTACCAGTGCCAAGGCCCGTCCCAACCACCTGATGCTGCGCGGCTCGTTCAGCGATAAGGGTCTCGCGCAGCTCGTCGGTCTCGATGGCCTGTTTGCGTTGGATCTCGACAGCACCGAGCTCGCGGTCACCGGCGAGGGCCTCGCGCCCCTCGTGGATCTGCCTCACCTCGGCTGGCTCGGGTTCGACGCCAAGGATGCCGATATGCCGTACATCGCCGGGTTACCCCACCTGCGGTTCCTGATGTGCCAGGACACGGTGGCAGGTGACGAGGGGTTCGCCGCCTTGAGCCGCTCGCGGACCATTCAATACATCTGGGGACGGCGCTGCTATAACCTGCGGAGCCGGGGCTTCAGCGCGCTCGCCGAGATGGCGGCGCTCAAATCGCTGTCGGTGAGCTGCAAGAACGTTGATGATGCGGGGTTGGCGGCGCTGCCGCGGTTTCCCGCGCTCGAGGAATTGATGCCGATGGACGTGCCGGACGAGGGATATCAGCACGTCGGCGCCTGCGAGCGGCTGCAGTCACTCGTGCTGATGTATTGCCGGGATACGGGCGACCGGGCCACCGAGCATATCGCGAAGCTTGCGAATCTCAAGACGTACTTTGCGAGCTACAACTTGATCACCGATCGCACACCGGCGATTCTGTCGGGCGTGGACACGCTCGAGCAGGTGACGTTCGATTCGTGCTCGCGGCTCACGAACGCGGGGGTCTCGAGGCTAGCACGGCTGCCGAGACTAAGAGAGGTGAGCCTGGGCGGGATGCCGAAGGTGGCGGCAGGTGTGGTGCGCGCCTTTCCGCCGCGTGTGAGAATGAGGTACTACGCGTGAAGGGCACCCAAGCTACGGCGCAGCGCAGGTCCGGGCGCGGAGGCATATTCATCCGGTGATCCCGCAAGACGAGAGCTTCGCCGTGGCGCTGGCCAGCCGCTACCGCTTGGAGCGCCCGCTGGGCCAGGGGGGGATGGCCACGGTGCATCTGGCCCAGGACCTGAAGCACCGTCGCAGGGTGGCCGTGAAAGTGGTCCGACCGGAGCTCGCCACGACGCTCGGCACCGAGCGCTTCCTGCGCGAGATCGAGATCGCGGCCGCGCTCAATCACCCCCACATCCTCGCCGTGCACGACTCCGGCGAAGCGGCGGGCGTGCTCTACTACGTCATGCCCTACGTCGAGGGCGAGTCGCTGCGCGATCGGCTGCGGCGCGACAAGCAGCTGCCGCTCGAGGACGCACTGCAGATCACACGGGAGGTGGCCGACGCGCTGGACTACGCGCACCACGAGGGTGTCGTCCATCGCGACATCAAGCCGGAGAACATCCTGCTGCAGGCCGGACACGCCGTGGTGGCGGACTTCGGGATCGCGCGCGCGGTCACCACCGCCGCCGAGGGAACACGGAGCACCGCGTTGACCCTACCCGGGATGCCGATCGGGACACCGGACTACATGAGCCCCGAGCAGGCGCTGGGAGAGCGCGAGCTGGACGGGCGGTGCGATCAATACGCGCTGGCCTGCGTGCTCTACGAAATGCTGGCGGGGCGGCCGCCGTTCACCGGGACATCGGCCGAAGGCGTGCTGCTGCGGCATCTGACGGTCGAGGCGCCGCGCGTCACGGATCTCGCGCCCGCAGTCCCGAGACCGGTGGCCGCGGCGCTGGCCCGTGCCCTAGCCAAGGCGCCCGCCGACCGGTTCAGCAGGATGGCGGCGTTCGTCGCTGCCCTGACGGCGCCCGAAGCCCCGGCGGGCGCGCCGCCGCCCGCCCAACTCACTTCGTTTATCGGCCGCGAGCGCGAGACGGCGACCGTGCAGGAGCTGCTCCAGGGCACGCGGCTCCTCACGCTCACCGGCGCGGGCGGCAGCGGCAAGACCCGTCTCGCCCTCGAGGTGGCCGGCCGCCTGGGCTCGCAGTACCCGGACGGAGTCGCGTGGGTGGAGCTCGCCCCACTTTCGAATCCCGAGCTCGTGCCGCACCACGTGGCCGACGCGCTGGGCGTGCGCCGCGACGGCATCCGCTCGGCGGGGGACGCCCTGCTCGAGGCGCTGCGCGATTGGGATGCGCTGCTCGTGCTCGACAACTGCGAGCATCTGGTCGAGGCGTGCGCCCGCCTGGCGGAGGCGTTGCTCGTTGGCTGCCCACGGCTCCGCATCATGGCCACGAGCCGCGAGGCGCTCGGGAGCGGCGGCGAGCGCACCTGGTTGGTGCCGCCGCTCGCGCTCCCACAGGTCGGCAAGCCCGTCACCCGCGCGGTGGCGGACGCGAGCGAGGCGATCCGCTTGTTCGTCGAGCGGACCCAGGCGGTGCGGCCGTCGTTCGAGCTGCGGGACGACAACGCCGTGGCGATCGCGCACATCTGCCAGCGGCTCGACGGGCTCCCGCTGGCCATCGAGCTGGCCGCCGCGCGGGCCCGCGTCCTCGATCCCCAGCAGATCGCCACCCGGCTCGACGACGTGTTCGGGTTGCTCTCCGCGGGTAGCCGGACCGCCGTACCCCGCCACCGCACGTTGCGCAGCACGATCGAATGGAGCCACGCACTGCTCACTGAACCGGAGCGGATCCTGCTCCGGCGGCTGGCGGTGTTCGCCGGAGGGTTCACGCTGGACGCGGCGGAGGCGGTAGCGGGGGGAGCGGGAGGGGCGATTGCCGCCGTCGACGTGCTCGACCTGCTGAGCGGTCTCGTAGACAAGTCCCTCGTCGCGCTCGAGACCGAGGCGCTCGAGGCGCGCTATCGCATGTTGGAGACGATGCGGCAGTTCGCGCGGGAGCGGCTGGTTGAAGCGGGTGAGGCGGCGGAGTTGGGGCGCCGCCATGCGCTGTTCTTTCTCGCCCGCGCGGAGGCCGCGGAGCCGTTCCTCGCCAACCAGTCCGAGGGGTGGCAGGAGCGACTCGCGGGGGACCTCGGGAACCTGCGGGCCGCGGCCGATTGGTTCGAGCGGGATCGCGACTCCGTTGAAGAGACCCTACAGTTCGCCGCCGCGCTGCACTGGTTCTGGTTCGGGCTGGGCCATTACCGGGAAGCCCGCCGCCGCCTCGAAGCGGCGCTCGAGCGGGCCGGCGGCGCGCGCACCCGGGCGCGGGGACGCGCGCTCTCGTCGCTCGCGGCGTATCTGGTGCTCCAAGGCGAGCGGGTCGAGCTCCGTCCGGTGGCCGAGGAGAGCGTGGCTATCCTGCGGGAAGCGGCCGGCGCCTCGGCGGATCTCGTCTGCGCGCTGGTGGGGCTCGGGCAGGCTCGTCTGCTCGCGGGCGATCTGGAACCCGCGGCAGGCGTCCTCGCGGAAGCTCTCGATCTCGCGCGGGCGGTGCGACCGCGGTACTGGATCACCTACGTGCTGTACTGGCAGGGCCGCGTCGCGCAGGTCCGGGGCGACTTCGCGGCGGCCCGGGCGGCGTTCGACGACGGCGTCACCCTCGCTCTGGAGGACGGCTTCAACCAGCCGATCGCGCACCTCGCCACGATGCGAGGCCGATTGGCCCTCACTGAAGGGGACAGCGACGGCGCGCTGGGCTGGTTCGCCGTCGCGCTCACGCCGCTCAAGCGGATGAAAAACCACTGGTCCACGATCATCCTGGTGGAAGACGTGGCGCGGATCACGGCCGAGCGGGGGGATCCGGAGCGGGCGGCCCGCTTGCTCGGCGCCGTGGCCAACTTGCGCGAGGAAGCGGGGGCCGCGCCACTGCCGCTCGAGCGCGAGGCGATGGACCGCCTCGCCGGGTCGCTCCGTGCCAACCTCGGCCCAGCGGCGTTCGTGGCGGCATTCCAGGCAGGGCAGGCGCTGAGCCTGAGCCAGGCCCTGGATCTCGCCACGACGATGGTCGGTGAACCGGCGCAAGCGACCCGGCCGGCCGACGCGTCGGTGCTGCGGGTCAACGCCCTCGGGCCGCTTGAGATCACCGTGGACGGCGCGCGACTCCCCACGACTGCGTGGCGCCACGCCAGGGCGCGCGAGCTACTGCTGTACTTGCTGTGTCACCCGGCGGGGCGCACGCGCGAGCAAATCGGTCTCGCGTTCTGGCCCGACGCCTCGCCCGCCCAGCTGAAGAACAGTTTCCATGTCGCCCTGCACCATCTGCGACGTACGCTCGGCAGGCCGGACTGGATCGTGTTCGAGGAAGAGCGCTATCGAATCAACCCGCGCCTCGCAGTGGAGTTCGACGGGCTCCAATTCGAGGCCGAGGTGCGGGCGGCACGGGGGGCGCTCGCCAACAGCGGGGACACCGCGTCGCTCGTCCGCGCCCTGGCGCGCTACCGGGGCGATTTCCTCGAGGACGCGGGCACAGAAGCAGGCGACTGGGGCCTCGAGCAGCGGGACCGCTGGCGGCGGCTGTACGACGCGGGCCAGGTCGCGCTTGGTGAGCACGGGTTCAAGGCGGGGCGCTAGGCGTGGGTTTTCCTCACGAGGCGATCGTCATCCTCGGTCGTACGCCTGCTGCAGGCCCTTGATGTCGAGCTTCTTCATTTGCAGCATCGCCTTCATGGCCGCGTTTGCCTTCTTCGGATCCTTGTCTCCCAGCATCTTGCCCAAGACGGTGGGAATGATCTGCCAGGACAGGCCGTACTTGTCTTGGAGCCAGCCGCATTGGTCTTCTCTACCGCCCGCAGACAGCTTCATCCAAAGCGCATCGACTTCCTGCTGCGTCTCACAGTTCACGAACAAGGATATCGCCGGCGTGAACTTGTATTGCGGGCCGCCGTTCAGGGCGTAGAAGTCCTGACCCTCGAGTTGGAAAGTGCAGGACATCACTGACCCTTTCGGCCCGGGCCCCGCGTCCCCATAGCGCGACACGCGCACGACCTTGGAATTCTTGAAGATCGACACATAGAAGTTCATCGCCTCTTCGGCGTTGCCGTTGAACCACAGGAATGGAACGATCTTTTGCATGGTCCCCTCGCTAGGAGTGAAGACTGCTCCGACCCACCGTCGATGCCAACAGGTCGGCCAGCCGGTCGTAGCTCGCCGCCACGCCCTTCTCCATACCGGACTTGAGGACCGCGTCGCGCGCCTCCTGCGACTCGTAGCGCATCGTCTGCGTGAGGGTGGTTCGTCCGCCCTGCTCGACGAGCACGAGGGTGTTGAGGGCCTCGCCCGGGTACCAAGCCTCGTCGAACCGCTCGGTGGTGACGAGCCGCTCGGGCTTCACAATTTCGCGGTAGACGCCACCCATCCCCATCGTGGTGCCATCACGATCGTGCCGCCACACCCAGCGATACGTGCCGCCCACCCGCACGTCCATCTCGCACACGGGCATCGACCAGCCCGGCGGTCCCAGCAGCCACAACCTGACCAGGTCGGGCTTGGTATGGGCATCGAAGACCAGAGTACGCGGGGCATCGAAGACGCGCGTCATCGCGATCTCGCGGTCGCTGGGCGTCGTGACTTTCAGGTTTCCCATTTCTTCTCCTTGGTCTTGAGCTCGTCGAGCAGGGCGTCGAGCCGTTGGAATCGGCCTTCCCAGAACCGGCGGTAGCGCTCAAGCCATTTGGTTGCTTCCCCGAGCGGCTTGGCCTCGAGCCGGCGCGGCCGCCGTTGCGCGTCGCGGCCGCGCGAGATCAGGCCGGCGCGCTCCAGCACCTTGAGATGCTTGGAGATCGCGGGCTGGCTCATCGCGAACGGCTCGGCCAGCTCGGCCACCGACGCCTGGCCTGACGCGAGCCGCGCCAGGATCGCCCGCCGCGTAGGATCGGCGAGGGCGGCGAAGACGGCGTCGAGGCGGCGCGTCGCTTGCATAACTGATAGGTTATATACGCGAGGTCGCGTCAGCCGTCAAGCCCGTCGCCCTGGCTCAGCGGGCGACTAGGAACCAGCAACGCGAATCAGTGGCTGATCGCGAAGAACCACGCGGCGATCACCGGCCCGCGCGGCCCGCGGCCTCCCGGCGCCGGCGGCGGCGACCCCGGCGCCGGTGCAGGCGCGGGGCCGTACTCGGGTTGGAACAGGTACGCTACGTGCTTCACCTGATCCACGCTGATGGTCTTGGCGCCCTGCATCGTCGCGACGGTGGCCACCACTGTGTACTTGTCCGGCGAATCCTGATGCACGACGGTGACGTTGCTGTCGCGCCCGGCTGGGATGTAGATCAGCTGCTGCGATGCGTCCCACCCCAGGGCGTCGACCCCGTCGCCGTTCGCGATCGTCGCCACCACCTTGCCGGAAGCGGGATCTACGACCACGGAGGTCTTGCCGCATCCGGAGAAGATGCGGTTGGTAGCGCGGTCGTACGCGATGCCCGTGGGGCCTTCGCACGGCGCGAGCGGCCACGACGCGAGCACCTTCATCGCCTTCTCATCGATTACCTGGATGGTGCTCTTGCCCTCGTTGTTGACGAAGATCTTCCCCTTTCCGTCACTCGCGGCACCTTCCGGCGCATTGTCCTCGAGGTCGACCCTGCCCACGATGCCGCCCGCCTTGGGCTCGATCGCGACGACGGTGCCGATCGGGCGGCTGTGATTGGTGAGGATGATGCGATCGGAAAAGTCGTCGTACATGATGCCGTCGAGACCGCCAGTGCGAACCGGAATCTTCTTGATCACGGCGAGGCTCGAGAGGTCGAACATCGTCACCGTGGAATCGCCGCCGTTGGTGATGAAGCCGTGATGCGACGCGGGGACGAGCGCAATACCGTGCGTGCGCGGCGTGTCCGGAATGTCGCCGAGCACTTTGCCGGTGGCGCCGTTGACCACCATCACGTGCGTGCCGCGGGACACGAACACGCGGCCTGTGCCGGGCTCGGCGGTGAGGTAGTCGGTGCCGCCGTCGCCGCCGATGTTGAACTTGGCGACCTTGAACGCCTGTGCTTGGCCGACGCGCGGCCAGGTCAGGGCAACGGCGATCAGGAAGGTCGGTAACCTCAAAGAGCGCTTCATACAGTCTTCGAGCCTCCTCATGTGAGTCCGAGCACCGCGCGTATCGGCATGGGGCAATGCTATCGGCGTGAGCCCTGGCCTGTCAAACGGCCGAAACCCAAGGTGATCGACTCTACCTCCACACCGTACCGGCCCGGCGCGAGCGCGACGTCCCCCGCGTCCTCGCGCCGCAGCGAGAGCTGCAGCCGCTCCACCCGGTCGAGCCGCGGGCGGTCGCCGCTCCCGCCCCGCTTCGCCGCCGGCCCCACCCAGTAGTTCCACTCGCCGGGGAATCCTTCCGGGAGCAGCACGCCGCGGCTGATAATGAAGGCCGCGAGCGGCAGCGTTTGCGAGCTCCAGGTGCTGTCAACGGGCACCGCGGCGCTCCAGCTCGTGCCGTCATCCTCCATCAGCGTGACATGCAGGATCTGGCGCGCCCCGAGGCCGCGCAGCCGCAGGTGCAACGCGTCGGCCCCGCCAATCGTCTCCTGCCGGGCCTTGATCCGGTCCTCGATCACCAGCGACGCCGTGTAGTCGGGCGAGCTCCAGCCCCGCGCATCCACCGGCAGCTCGAAGTGAAAGACCGGCTGGCCGGTGACCTCGGACAGAGTCAGGCGGAACAACCCGCGGCGTCCGGCGTCGCCGATGCGGGTGAAGGCCAGGTGGGCAGCGTCCCGGCCGGGGTCGAACAACCGCAGCGGCGTCCGCGGGCCGACGACATCGAGCTTCCAGGACGCACTGCCTGAGTAGTCCCAGTCCGTCGGCTTCACGTGCAGGCCGCCCGGCAAAGTCGCGCTCCAGTCCCCGCGGAACAGGGTGATCACGAACTCGTGGGGCCCTTCTCGCAATGCGGTCGCAGGAACGGAGGCGGCATACAGGTAACCGCTCGCCGCGTGCATCGTGAAGCCGACGTAGAAGCCGCCAGCCGTGGGCCGGATGAAGAGTACGGCCGAGTCGGGTGGAGTGCGGTCTACGACACGGGCCCGCAGCTCGGCCGGTCGGCCCAGGAGGTATTCCGGGACGGCGAGAGGCTGGACGGACGGCGGGAGAGAGTCTGCAGGAGGGGCATGGTACTCCGTGAACCCGATCTGCCCCACTCGTGCGGGGAGGGTGGCGGGATCCGCCGGACCGCTCGCGCTCAGGACGTACACACCAGGAGTGACGACAAACCGACCGGCCTCTGACCGCCCGACCGTCTGACCGCCGTGGTTCATCGGTTGCACCGTGAACTCGCCCCCTAGGTCCGGGAGCCTGATTGTCATGGGCCAGACGCGGCTGATCGCGCGCGTCACGACCTTGTCGGGGCTGGGCGGCTCGAACGGATCGCGCACGGGCACGGCGTCGGGGTAGACCTCGAGGCGCCACACGCCCGGGCGCACTTTATCCAGGAAGTAGATCCCGTCCCCTTCGTACGTCACCACCGGCGACGAGCCGTAGCCGGCGATGCGCCGCAGCGCGACGGGGTCCGGTGGCGCCGCGCGCGTCGAGCCGGCGTATAGCAACGCGTCGCGTGCGACGAGCTCGCCCAGGTCGCCGTCGTAGGAGACGTGAAAGTCGCCGAACCGCATGTTCTCAGGGTACGGGCCGTACGAGCGCTGCCGCGGCAGGCGGTGCATCGCCTCGGCTGCGATAATGGCGCTCATGGCCTTGCGGGGAGTGTAGACCAAGTTCAGGTAGTGAGTCTGCCAGCCCAGGTTGCGCGAGGCGGTCTGCAGCATGTCGTAGGCGAACATGGCGGCGAACTGTGCACCCACGGCGCGAAATGTCCGGGCCATCGCCGGGTACATGTAACCGGTGCGCAGGTCCGGCGAGTCGAACTCGTACACGATGCGCGGGCTCCGAGCGAGCTCGCGGCGCAGCATGTCGGGGAAGGTGTCGACCGCGCGGAGGTAATTGCCTTCCAGCTCGTGGCCTGAGTTCAGGCCCGTGGGATACCAGCCGAACGTCACGCCCTGTGCCCGGCTACGCCTGATCGCCTCGGCGATCCTGAAGTCCTGACTCACATTGTAGAAGACGAGCTTTTGGCACCCCGTGCTGCGCACCGCGTCGGTGAGGGCGTTGATGTAGCGGATCGAGCCCTGCAGATCCTCAGGATGATGCCACGGCTCGTTGACGAGCTCGACGAAGAGGATGGCAGGTTCGTCCTTGAGCGCCACGCCGGTGTAGCGGTTCACGTGATTCAGTATTTGGCGCAGATAGTTCACCTGTGCCGCGATGGCGACCGAGTCGGTCCCCATACGGGCCTTACCGAAGTGACGGCCGAAGCCCGGTGGCGAGGTATCAGACAATGCGTCGGGCCAGTTCGAGCCGTACAGCTGGATCGGGCTGAAGAGCATGTAGATACCGCGCTCCCGCGCCTTCGCGATCAAATAGTCCTGCAGGTCGAGATGGTCGTTGGCGATCAGGTTGCCGGCCGAGTCGGAGGCTTCCCAGTCGCCCCAGAAGGTCAGCCGCAGGCCGTCCCAGCCCATGCGGGCGAACTGCGCCATGTCTTCGTCGATCATTTTCTTGCGATCGGCATGGAGGTAGCCGGCCGCGCGATAGTCGGAGGCGGTGGGGAGCACGTAGTTCGCGCCGAAGAGGACGACCTCGTGCTTGTCGTCGCGCCAGCGCACGACGCCCTGGTTGTCAAGGAAGACGGCACGATCGGCGCGTTGCGCCTGCACCGATGGCGCGAGCGTGGCGAGGGCCGCCAGAACGAGCCGCGAGTTCACTCGCGCAGGTCGAGGATGAGGCTCTCCCGCGGCCCGATCGCCGCGACCGGCACATACTCCCGCAGTCGGCCGTCAGCGCTGATCCGCAGCGTCGTTCCATTGGGACCGCCGAGCAGATTGCGCGGGGTATAGGTCCCGGGGGGAAGCGCGCGCTCCGCCGAGCCGATCGCAACGGCGGAGACTGCCGAGCCGCCCAGGTTCACCACCACCAGCACCACGTGCCGGCTCGTGCGGCGCAGATAGGCGGCGACTTGGGGGCTCGTGGTCGATAGTGGCACCAGCTCGCCTGCCGCCAGCGCGTCGTTCTGCCTGCGCAGGTGGATCAGCTGTCGATACAAGTTGAGCAGCGATTTGGGGTCCCGATCTTGGGCGGCGACGTTGGTCCTCAGCGAGTCCCCCTGCGGCGCCTCCCATGGCTTGCCGGTCGTAAAGCCCACGCCGGAGCGCGGACTCCACTGCATCGGCGTGCGTAGCCGCTCATCCGGTTTATCGCCCGTCATCCCGAGCTCCTCGCCGTAGTAGACGAAGGGCAGGCCCGGTAACGTCAGCAGCAAGGTCGCCGCGACTCTCGCGCGGGCGACGTCACCGCCGAGCGCCGTCAGCGCGCGCGTCTGGTCGTGATTGGTCAGGAACGGCGACCAGCGGTACGCCGGCAGGGTGTCCTGGAGCCTCAGGAAGCCGGTGAGCAGCCCTGTCGCGGAGCCGGTGCGGACCGCCGACAGGAGCGAATCGGACAGCTCAAAGGCGAAGTACGAGGTGAGCTGGTCCGGGTAATACGGCAGCATTGTAGCGATGTTGGCCCACACCTCGCCGACCGTGTACACATCGGGCTTGACGCTGCGGAGGTGCGCGGCGTACTCGCGCAGGAAGGCGTGGGTGCCGGGGCACCCGGCGAGACAGGTTCCTTCTTCCACGACGTACGGGACCGCGTCTAGCCGGAAGCCGTCCACCCCCATCTCGCGCAGCCAGAACGTGGCGATCTTGTTCGCTTCCTCCCGCACGGCTGGCGTCTGGTAGTTCAGGTCCGGCATCCCGCTCCAGAAGACGCCGTAGTAGTACTCGTCCCGCACCGGGGAGCGGTGCCATGCCTCCCCGCCCCACGGCCCCTTCCCCAGCGGCTGAGGCGCGAAGCGGTACCAGGTGCGATAGGGCGACGCCGTGTCGTGCAGGGCAGCTTGAAAATAGGGGTGCGCGCTCGAGCTGTGGTTCAGCACCATGTCCACGAGCACCACGATGGCGCGGCGGTGCGCCGCGGCCACCAGTCGCTTGAAATCGTCGTTGGTGCCGTAGGCCGGCTCGACCCGGTAGTAGTCGCTCACGTCGTAGCCGTGATAGCTCGGTGACGCGGCCACCGGCATCAGCCAGATACAGGAGGCGCCGAGCTTGGCGATATAGTCGAGCTTCTCGATCAGGCCGTTCAAGTCTCCGATGCCGTCGCCGTTCGAGTCGTAGAACGAGCGGACGAACACTTCATAGCAGACGGCGCCGCGGGTCCAAGCGGGCGCCCCGCCTTGGCTCGCTGCCTTCGGGGCGGCGCAGACCGCGAGGGCCGTGCCCAGCATGGCGGCGCGTGAGATTGACACCACCCGCGTTCCCGTGGTACTACTCGGCGGGACTACCGGAGGTATTATGGCCGACGACATGGGAACCTTCCGCGTCGATCTCGAGATCGAAAAGCCCGGGCACCCGAGTGAACGGCGGACCTTGCAGTCGGTCTTGGTCGACACGGGCGCGGAGTTGTCATGGTTTCCCGCGCCCGTCCTCGAGTCCCTTGGGATCGAACGCATCAAGGAGTGGCGCTTCCGTCAAGCGGACGGTACGGTGCTGGCCCGCTGGACCGGAGGAGTAATCGTGCGCGTGGCCGGCATCGAAACGCTCGACGAGGTCGTGTTTGGCGAGCCCGGCGACTTGATTCTGCTGGGCTCTCGCTCGTTGGAAGGGATGAACCTGCGTATCGACCCGCTCAGCAAGCGGCTGATTGATGCAGGGCCGGCGCCCGCCGCGGCCACGACCGCGGCATCTCGGGCGCCGACGATCCCGACGAGTCACGGCTGTCGGCTCGCACCGTCGATCGCGATCGCCGAATTGGGCTCGAGGTGGATCGAGACCGCGCCCGCCGTCTCCACCACGATCGACCTCCCAGTGCACGACGCCCCCGTCAAGCCGCCGGTCAGGACGTCGCAGTAGGTCCCCGGCGGCATGCCCGTGGCGACGGTCGTGTCGACCGGAGCACTCTCGCGGCTGATCGCCACGAAGCCCTGGTCGCCCCGCGAGAAGGCGATGGCGTTGCCGCCGTCGTCCCACCAGTTATTGATGTCGGTGCCCGCCACCAGCTTCCGAAAGGCAACCATCCCCCGGATGTACGGGTCGCGGTGCTCGCACACCCACTGGCCGACCGTCGCCGCCTCGAGGCTCGACGCGCACGTCACATCGTTCGTATTGCCGCCGGCGTCGGACGGGGGTCCCATCATGTTCCCAGCCGGACAGTCGAACGCGTAGCTCGAGAGAATCGAGGGATAACCGTAGGGCTGCGCCAGCATCCACACGTTCGCGACCCGGAACACATTGCCGTCACGATAGCTGATGCCGCAGTCGTGCTGCGTGTCGTGGTTCTGGAGGAACGCAACGGCCTTGTCGGAGGGCATGAGCCCCCAGGCGGCGGGCGAAAACTGGCTTCCAGGCGGCCCGTTGGGATTGAGCTGTGAGATGTGCTGGCCCCCGATCCCGCGGAACTTGTCGCCCACGCCGACGAAGGTGAATTCCGTGATGTCGGCGGCGCC
>DASPXE010000084.1:0-8765 GCA_035637455.1 Gemmatimonadales bacterium | reverse complement strand
GTCGCGCTTGCGGCTCCATCTGGGCGAGCTGCGGGCCGCGGGCGACGCGCCGGGCTAGACCGGTGGATCAAGTGAGCTTGGCCGTCGCGAGATGAAGCATACCACGCTTCAGCGTTGTGTCGTGCCGAGCCCATCCTTCAGGATGGGGACTACCGGCCTCGATCCTCTTCCGTCTGCAACTCGCTAGGGGAGAACCAGTGGACCGGGTGCGTATCGCGGCACACGCCAAGCTCAACCTCCTGCTGCGTATCCTCGCGCGCGAAGCGCCTGCAGGGGGGGCGGGGAGGGGCTATCACCAGATTGAGACGGCGTTCGCGCTGCTCGAGCTCGCGGACGAGCTCGTGGTCACCCGTACCAAGTCCGGCGTCACGCTCACGGTGCACGGTCCGGATCTCGGCCCCCCCGAGGCCAATCTTGCCGTGCGCGCGGCGCGTGCGGCGCTCGAAGCGACTGGCAGCACGTTCGGCGTGGCGATCGAGCTCACCAAACGGATCCCCGTGCGCGCCGGATTAGGCGGCGGCTCGAGCGACGCGGCGGCCGCCCTTCACGCCGTGAACGCGCTCGTGAGCACCGCGGTCCCCCGCGCCGAGCTGCTGCACTACGGGGTGCGACTCGGCGCCGACGTCGCGTTCTTCGCGAGCGGCGTGCCTGCGGCGGTCGCCTGGGGCCGCGGCGAGCGGCTGTTCCGGCTGGACCCGCCGCCCGCCGCGCCCGCCCTGGTCGCGCTGCCGCCCATCGCCGTCGCCACCCCCGACGCCTACGGCTGGTGGGACGAGCTGTATCCCGAGCCCGCGGCCCGCGGGCCGGTCGTGCTCGACGCCGGGGCGTTCACCGGCTGGGGGAGCGTCGGCCGGCTGGGCGGGAACGACTTCGAAATCCCGGTGTTCGGGAAGCACCCCGCGCTCCGCACCCTGTACGAGAAGCTCGCCCAGACGCATCCCCTCTGGGTGCGGCTGTGCGGCTCCGGGAGCGCGGTCGCGGCGGTATACGCCAACCCGGCACTGCGCGACGACGCGGCCCTGATGCTGGGAGAGAAACAGCAGCAGCTGATCAAGACCATGACCCGAGCGATTCCGGCCCCCGGGCCCGAGCCCGTTCCCTAGCGGCAGAGGCGACTGCCCGTACGTTTGTAGGAGAGGAGGTCGCATGCCCGAGCAGCTCATCGGAACCGTAGTCCACTTTTTCAAGGGGCCAAGCGTCGCGGTCGTGCGCCTGACCGACGGCGAGCTCGCCGTGGGCGACCGCGTGCGCTTCCACGGCCACACCACCGAGTTCACCGAGCAGGTCAACTCGATGGAGGTGGATCACAAGAAGGTCGAGCGGGCGAAGGTGGGCGAGGAGGTCGCTATCCAGGTGACCGACCGGGCGCGCCAGCACGACCAGGTGTTCAAGGTGACGTAGCCGGCCTGTAAGGTGCATCACAGAACCGCGGGCCATCGCGGAGCCATAGGTAATAGGTATGATCCAACCCGTCGGCTGGGCTCGCGTGTGGGTGGCCGCGCCGCCCTTCGTCAGTGATCCGATGCTCCGGCAGGGGGCGTGGTATCCCATCGTCAGCACCGGAGAAACGCGCACCGTGCTCGAGGTCCGTGGACAGCGCGTCGCCGTCCCCAGCGAGCTGGTCGAGATCAGGCCCCGGCGACCCGAGCGCTTCACCGTCGTGTACCGGCCGCGCGACAGCGCCAATCCGGCTCGGGGCACCCGGGCAGATGCGGGTCGGATCTACGCCGTGTGTCCGGCGTGCGGGTCGCGCGTGCGGCTGATCGGCCAGCCGCGCGAGACCAAGTGCACCCCGTGCGGATTTCGCGGAGAAATCGCCTGGTGGGAGACCGGGTGACGCGGCGCTGGCCAGCGCTCTTCGGGGCGGCGATCATCCTGTCCGCGTGCGCGTCCTCATCGAAGACATCCGCCCCCCCGCCTGCCCCCGCGCCCGGCCCCGCTGCCGCTGACGCACTGGGCAGGCTCACGATTGCGAGCCACGAGCAGTACTACGACATCGAGGGATCGAGCGCCGGCGCACTCCGGGAGTCGATCCATCGCCTCGGGCCCCGGGATGGCAGCGAAGCGCGCGACGCCTTGACCGTCTGGACCCTCGACTGGACCTACGGGGAGGCGCCCGGCGTGGACGGGTGCGGCCTGCGCAACCTCCAGGTCACGCTCAACGTGGACATCACCCTGCCGCGCTGGGCCCCTGCGGCGGGCACGCCCTCGCGGCTGATCGCGTCGTGGCGCAACTACCTCCAACACGTGAAGCAGCACGAAGCGGGGCACCGGGCGATTGCCGAGCGGAACGCTCGCGACTTGCTGGCCGCGCTCGCGCCGCTGCGGGCAGGCACCTGTCCCGCAGTCTCGGACGCCGCGTCGCGCATGGCGGAGCGGGTCGTGGCCGAGGGCCGCGCGAGGAACCGCGCCTACGATGTGGAGACGAAGCACGGTCAGACGCAGGGGGTTACGCTGCCGCCCTGAGCCCCTCTTGGCACCCTTGTCCAACGCGGCCCGGGCAAGGCAAGGGCGCGACAGCAGAAGCCCCCGAAAGGCCCTAGCGTGCTTTCGGGGGCTTGGCGCTCACTCGCCGAGGCAAGTGAGAGCATCGCTTCGCTTGTGGCCGTTGTGTTGATTCACGGCCCCACCTCCTCGGGTGGCGTTCGATACCACCGTACTACGCCAAGTCGGTCCGCGCAACTGTGGTGCGCCCGCAACGTCGCGGACCCAGTCTCGCCGAGATCACTTGCCGCGGTGCTTCGACATTGCCAGGAAGAGTTGTTCGACCGCTACAACGTCATCGACGAGCAGGATCTCGCGCGCGCCGTCGCCATCGGTTCGGCGCGAACGATAGAGTTACGAGACGGAAAGCCCCTGCCGCAGGCCATGAGGCCCCGCTAAGTTCAAGCGCCGCATAATCGCTGGCCCCTCGTCCAACGGCAGGACACCAGACTTTGGATCTGGGTATGGTGGTTCGAATCCACCGGGGCCAATCAGAGCGTTCAGACCCTGCGGAGTTTCCAGCGCCCCCGCCTGAACAACACGACGCTCACGAGCGCCAGCGTCGAATACCCGACCGTAATCGCGATGAACACCCCCTGGGGGCCGAAGTCCCACACCCGGGCGAGCATGTAGGCGAGCGGGATTTCCCACAGCCAGAAACACGCCAGGTTGATCCACGTGGGCGTCCAGGTGTCGCCCGCACCATTGAATGCCTGGGTGAGCACGAACCCCAGCGCGTAGAACACGAAGCCGCAGCTCATGGTGCGCAGCCCCAGGGCCCCGGTCGGTAGGGCGACAGGGTCGTGCGTGAACAAGCTGACGATCGGGCCCGCGAAGCTGATGAACAGCAGCCCCACCGCGCCGAGCACCACCATGTTGTAGCGGCTCGCGAGCCACGCGGCACGCTCGGCGCGATCGGGGTCCCGGGCGCCGAGCGACTGGCCCACCATCGTCGCAGCGGCGTTCGCGAGGCCCCACGAGGGCAGCATGGCGAAGATCAGGATGCGGATCGCGATCGTGTAGCCCGCGAGGACCTGGCTCCCGAAGCTGGACACGATGCGCACCAGCCCGACGTAGCTCGCGGTCCCCACCAGCACCTGAAACGTCCCCGACCCCGACAGCCGTAACAGGTGGGCCATGGTCGCCGGCCGGAGCGCCACATGGATGCGGCGGACCGCCACGCGCGCGTCGCCGCGTGTGAGCCGATACAGCTGGTACAGGACGCCCGTACCGCGGCCGATCGTGGTGGCAACGGCCGCGCCGGTGACGCCGAGCTTCGGGAAGGGGCCGAGGCCAAAGATGAAGCAGGGGCCCAGCACGATGTTGATGGCGTTGGCGAGCCAGAGGACCCGCATCGCGATGGCGGCGTCACCGGCGCCGCGGAAGATCGCGTTGATGAGGAACAGCAGCAGCACGGTCGCACTGCCGCCGAGCATCATCCGGGTGTAACCCGAGCCGATCGCGGTGACGGCGGGCGACGCCCCCATGACGGCGAGGAGGCGCGGCGCGAGCGTGATCCCCAGGCAGGCGACGACTGCGGCGACGCCGAGTCCAAGGGCGATTCCCTGCACAGCGGCTTCGGCCGCCGCGTCCGGCCGTTTCTCCCCGATGCGGCGCGCCACGACCGCCGCGACCCCGATCGAGAGGCCCATCGCCGCCGTATAGACCAGGGTCAGCATCGATTCCGTCAGGCCGACGGTGGCGACCGCGTCGGGACCGAGGCGCGACACCCAGAACACGTCCACGACGGCGAAGATCGACTCCATCGCCATTTCGAGGACCATGGGGACCGCGAGCAGCACGATCCCGCGGCCGAGCGACCCGGCCGTGTAGTCGTGCGGGATCCCGCGGACGGCGTCGCGCACCACCGTCCACCACTCGCTCGGTCGGCTCTGTGTCGTGGCAACGCCTTGGTCAGTCACCGCCAGCTCCCTTTCGGCCGTCCCGGCTCCATGAAGCTACCGACCTCCGGCAACGGTCGCCCGGTTTCAAGGAAGGTTTTGTGGGACGAGAGAATCAGCGATCACCCCTCAACGGGGCCTGGCGGCCCGATCATGCGAGTTGTCGATTTGGGGAGCGGCGGTTTCTCGAGCGACGGTTGGGCGAGTTGCCGGACTGACAGGATTCGGTGTTAGCGAGATTGCCCCCCATGATGACCTATTTCGCCCTCGTCAGGGGCATCAATGTCGGCGGCCACAAGCAGGTCGCCATGGCGGACCTGCGTCAGCTGCTCACGCACCTGGGCTTCGCCGACGCACGCTCACTGATCCAGAGCGGCAATCTCGTGTTTCGAAGCAAGGCGCGCAGCGGCGCACAGCTCGAGCGCCTGTTGGAGGTGGAGGCCAAGAAGCGCCTCGGTCTTGAAGCGGACTTCTTCGTCCGCACCGCAGCGGAATGGATGGCAATCGTCGCACACAACCCCTTCCCCACGGAAACCGAGCGCGATCCTGGCCATCTCGTGGTCATGTTCCTGAAGCAGGCACCGGCCCGCAAGGACGTGGCGGCGCTGCAAGCCGCCATCACCGGCCCGGAGGTGGTGCGCGCCGCAGGCAGGCACGCGTACATCATCTACCCGAGCGGTATCGGCCGCTCGCGCTTGACGAATGCCCTCATCGAGAAGAAGCTTGGCACACGTGGCACCGGTCGCAACTGGAACACCGTCCAAAAACTCGGTGCCCTCGCTGAAGCGTGATGCGCCCTGAGGTAGCCATGCAGCGAGTCCCGCAGCTCACCGTGGTGATTGCGCTCCTCGTCGCCGTGCCGGGATTCCTCCCGGCACAAGGAAGCCCCCCCGACTCCACGACGGTCCAGAGCGCCATGGCGACGCTCCGGAGCGACCTCCGCAACTTCGTGACTGCACAGGAAGCCCACTTCGCCGATCACGGAACGTACGCCCGCTCGCTCCGTCAGCTGCAGCACGGGTTTCACGCCAGTCCCGGCGTGACCCTCGTCCTCCTCACGTCCTCGGACTCGAGCCACAGCGAGATCGCGATCAGCGACAAGGTTCCCGGCCTCGTCTGTGCGATGTTTGTCGGCAACGCGCCGCCGCCGCTCGGCACGGGAAAGGAGGCGGTCCCGGCATGTCGGGGCCCATAGCGCCGTCGGGGCTCGACGTCATCCTGAGGCGTTTCGATCAGCCGGACGAGACCCGTCGCTTCCCCAAAGGCCGGTTCGACGTCGTCACCATCGCCGGACGCGCCTTCGGCCGCGCGTCCTACGAGCCCGGCTGGCGCTGGTCGGTAGACGTCGGCCCCACGGTAGGCGCCACGCGCTGTACGGTGGAGCATCTCGGTCTGGTGCTGAGCGGCTGCGCCACCGCCGCCTTCGACGATGGGCGCGTCATCGAGCTTCGGGCCGGGGAGCTCTTCTACATCCCGGCGACACCGCACGATAGTTGGGTGGTTGGCGACGAACCATACGTCTCGCTCCACTTCCTCGGCGCCGATCACTACGCGCGCTGACGTCTACCATGCTGCTCCTGCTCAAGAACCTCCTGTTCACAGTATTCGTGCCGGGCACGGTTGCCTGCTTCGTCCCCTACCGGATCGTCACGCGCACCGCCGGCATCTTTCCTCTGGACGCAGCGAGGCTGATTCTCGCCGCGCCCGTTGCGGTGCTGGGGTTGAGCATCTACTTCTGGTGCCTCTGGGACTTCGCGATGGCGGGCCGAGGCACCCCGGCGCCCATCGACCCGCCCAAGCAGCTGGTCGTGCGCGGCCTGTACCGCCGTGTCCGGAATCCCATGTACCTGGGCGTGGTGCTCGTCGTCGCGGCGTGGGCCCTGTTGTTCCGCTCCGGCGCGGTGTTAGCCTATGGCGTTGCCGTCGGATTGCTCTTCCACTTGTTCGTCGTCCTGGTCGAAGAGCCGCTGCTGCGACGGCGGTTCGGTGCTGCGTACCAGTCGTACTGTCGTACGGTCCCGCGGTGGGTGCCTCGGCGGGCTCCCGGACCAGCAGTCTGACGAGCGGAGCGAGGCACGCCTGGATCATTTCGGTCTTGCGCTAAGGAGGACCTATGCTACGCCGCGCAGCACTACTCACGGTCGCTACCCTTTGCATCCCAGTTCTGCTCCAGGCCCAGCGCGCGCGCTTTGGCCTTGCCGCGGGCACGAGCTTGGTGGGGGGCGGCGACTCGCGCGCCCTGGTGGACGCGGGCGGGTTCAACGTCACCGGCGCCGATCACGCGGGCTTTCACGTTCGGGGCATGGCGGAGGTGCCGCTCGGGTCGGCCGCCTTCGCGTTTCGGGCGGAGCTGTTTTACAACAGCCTGCATTCCCGCCCCAACTCGGTGGCGAGCGTGGGAAGCGGCACCGGCGCCGCCGCGTTATCCGATCGGACGTTCGGCTTGACCGGCAACTTCGTCGCCTCGTTGATCCCGCAGGCTGGCGTGTCTCCGTACTTCCTGCTCGGTGCCGGCGCGTTCGGGTCCCTGCTCGGCACCAACCCGGATCAGCAGAGCAGCGCGGTGGTTGTCACGCGCGGCGGCATGGGGCTCGGTCTCCAAACCGGCGTCGGCTTGCGCATCCGTATGGGACAGCACAGCCTTCTGCTGGAGTGGCGCTACGGCCAGGCATTGAACAACACACGCGGCGTGGCGTTCATGCCGCTCACGGCGGGCGTCGTGTTCTAGCGACCCACGCGGAGCGTGGGAGCCTCACGCTCACTGACGCGCGTTCTTCGGAGGACGCAACAGTGTCATACGAGCTGAGCCGGCGTGATTTCGTGGCGACGGCCGGCGCGCTCGCCGGGGCGGCGCTCCTGCCCGCGGCGACCGGCGACCGGACATCCAGTCCCCCGGCCGACGGCACGGTCGTGCTCTTCCAAGGCGACTCGATCACCGACGGGGGACGCGATCGCGGTGTGGCCGACGCGAACGCGCCGCGCGCCCTCGGGGCGGGATACCCGCTGCTGGTCGCCTCGGCGGCGCTCGCGGCGCATCCCGATCGCGGGTTGCGGTTCTACAATCGCGGGGTGAGCGGCAACAAGGTCCCCGACCTGGAGCAGCGCTGGGCCGACGACACGGTGGCGCTCAAGCCGGACGTGCTCAGCATCCTGGTGGGCGTCAACGACTTCTGGCACAAGCTGGGACGCGGTTACACCGGCACGGTCCAGGACTACGAGAGTCAGTACGCCGCGCTGCTCGAGGAAACGCGGCGGGCACTGCCCGACGTGCGACTGATCGTCCTCGAGCCGTTCGTGCTGCGGTGTGGTGCGGTCGACGACCGTTGGTTTCCGGAGTTCGACGAACGGCGCGCGGCGGCCCAGCGCGTAGCGCAGCACGCGCGTGCTGCGTTCGTTCCCTTGCAGCGAGTGTTCGATGACATGGCGCGACGCGCAGCGCCGCAGTACTGGGCCGCCGACGGCGTCCATCCCACCCCCGCCGGACACGCGGTGATCTCGGAGCACTGGCGCCGCGCCGCGCACCTCTAGTCCTCACCTCCAAAAACTCCTCACCGAGAGGTCCATCGCATGCGCCTGACTGCGAGTCCGATCGCCGCCTCCGCCCTCGGCCTGCTGGTCCTCGCCGCGACCCCCTCCCCCGCCGGCGACCTGCGCGGCTACTCGGCCGACGCGGCGAAGGCCCAGCGGGAGTGGGAGACCAAGTTCCGCGCGATCCCGAGCCCGGACTCGCTGCGCGAGTACATGCGTCACCTCGCGGCGCGACCGCACCACGTCGGCTCGCCGTACGACAAGGCCAACGCCGAGTGGATCCTCGCAAAGTTCAAGAGCTTCGGGCTCGACGCGCAGATCGAGACGTTCGACGTGTTGTTTCCTACGCCCAAAGAGCGCGTGGTGGAGCTGGTCGCGCCGACCAAGTTCGTGGCGAAGCTCCAGGAGCCGCCGGTGCCGGGCGACCCGACCTCGAGCCAGCAGGCCGAGCAGCTCCCGACCTACAACGCGTACTCGGTGGACGGTGACGTCACCGCCCCCCTCGTCTACGTGAACTACGGCGTACCGGCCGACTATGACCGGCTCGAGCGGATGGGGATCTCGGTGAAGGGCGCGATCGTGATCGCGCGCTATTTCGGGTCGTGGCGCGGCATCAAGCCCAAGGTCGCCGCCGAGCACGGCGCGATCGGCTGCCTCATCTACTCCGACCCCAGAGACGACGGCTACACCCAGGGCGACGTGTATCCCCGTGGGCCGTGGCGGCCCCGGGACGGCGTGCAGCGCGGCAGCGTGATGGACATGCCGGTGTATCCGGGCGACCCCCTCACGCCCGGCGTGGGCGCGACCAAGGACGCAAAGCGCCTGGCGATCGGCGACGCTCAGACGATCACC
>DASPXE010000083.1:0-1766 GCA_035637455.1 Gemmatimonadales bacterium | reverse complement strand
ATTTCCCGGCTTTATCCGCCGCAGGACGTGCAGGCAGGCAAACCGGAACGGGCGCTGCAGGTGGCCGCGGCGGACGGGCGGTGGGAGGACGAAGGGTGGCGCGTGCGTAAGGACGGCTCTCGCTTCTGGGCGAACGTCGTCGTCACCGCCTTGCGGAGCACCGACGGCGCGCTGCTTGGTTTTGCCAAGCTCACCCGCGACCTCACCGAGCGGCGCCGGGCGGAAACGGTGCTGCGGCAAAACGAGGAGCGGCTCCGCCTGATGGTGGAGAGTGTGAGGGATTACGCGATCCTCGCGCTCGACCGCGAGGGACGGGTCATCAGCTGGAACGCGGGTGCCGAACGGATCGAGGGATACCGTCCGGAGGAGATTCTCGGCCGGCACTTCTCCCGGTTCTATCAGGCGGAGGACGTGGCTCAGGGCAAGCCGGAGTGGGACCTCGAGCGGGCGGCCAGGGAAGGGCAGTTCGAAGACGAAGGGTGGCGCGTGCGCAAAGACGGCTCCCGCTTCTGGGCCAATGTGGTGATCACGCCGATTCGCGACGCGCAGGGCGTGCTGATGGGCTTCGCCAAGGTGACCAAGGATCTCACCGAGCGCCGGCGGGCCGAAGCGGAGCTGCGCCGCCAGAAGAGCTTCATCGAGCAGCTGATCAACTCGAGCACGGACGGGATCCTGGCGTTCGACCGGGAGTCCCGCTGCACCCTGTGGAGCGACGGCATGGCACGGATCAGCGGCCTGGGCGCCGAGGAAGTGTTGGGGCGGCCGGCGCTCGAGGTGTTCCCGTTCTTCAAGGACACCGGCGAGGACAGGCACTTCGCGGCAGCCTTCGAAGGCCGCACGGTCACGGCGGAAGGCGGCCGCTACAGCGCGCGCGAGCCCGCAGCCAGCTCCGTCTTCGAGGCGCGGTACTCACCACTCGTCGGCGACAGCGGACAGATCGTGGGGGTACTGGCCATCGTGCGGGATGTGACGGAGCGGAGGCGGGTCGAGCAAGAGCTCGCCCGATCCAACGCGGAGCTCGAGAAGTTCAGCTATTCCGTCTCGCACGATCTCCGCGCGCCGTTGCGCGCCATCGACGGATTTGCGCGGGCGTTGCACGAGGACCATGGGTCGACCCTCAACGCCGACGGTCAGCGTCTGCTGGGGGTGATCCGCGACAGCGCCCAGCGCATGGGTCAGCTCATCGATGCGCTGCTCAACTTTTCGCGCGTGGGCCGGCAGCCGCTGGTCACGACGTCCGTCGACCTCACGGCGCTGGCGGAGTCGGTCGTGGAAGAGCTGCGGCGCACCGCCAACGGCGTCGCCGTGGAAGTCACCCTGCACCCCTTGCCCACGGTCGCCGGGGACGCGACGCTGTTGCGGCAGGTGCTGGCCAATCTCATCGGCAACGCCTTCAAGTTCAGCCGCAATCGCTCGCATCCCCGGGTCGACATCGGCGCGCGGCGCGAGGGCACTGAAGTCACCTACTACGTGAAGGACAACGGCGCCGGATTCGATATGCGCTTCAAGGACAAGCTGTTCGGCGTGTTCCAGCGGCTGCACCACGTCGAGGAGTTCGAGGGGACCGGAATCGGGCTCGCCCTCGCCCAGCGCATCATCGATCGGCACAGCGGGCGGATCTGGGCGGAGGGAAAGTTGCACGAAGGGGCGACGTTCTACTTCACCCTTCCCAACGCGGCACCCACCCCCTAGTTTCTGTCACGTGACCCTGCACCACGCCGCCTCGACCCGATTTGCGTTTTACCGCTTGCAACCCCGGGAGCGGT
>DASPXE010000082.1:0-4227 GCA_035637455.1 Gemmatimonadales bacterium | reverse complement strand
AGACCGCGGCGGGCGCCGCTGCGGCTGGACTGGTGGCCGGCGCTGCGGCCGCGGCCGGCGCGGTGTGCGGAACGAGCTTGCGGAGCAGCGGGCCGACCCGGTCCCAGCGGTCGAGCAGCGCGCGCGCCCGCGGGCTCCCGGTCCGTGCCGCGTGCTCCCGCACGAGGTCCCGCACCAGCAGCTCGTCCGCCGGGTCGAGCGCTCGCACGCTCGCCATGTCGGTATTGCAGCGAGTGGCGAAGTGGCCCAGCTCGTCCAGCACGTATGCGGCGCCGTTCGACATCCCCGCGCCGAAGTTCCGACCCACCGGCCCGAGGACGACCACGACGCCTGCGGTCATGTACTCGCAGCAGTGGTTCCCGGCGCCCTCGAGCACGGCGACCGCCCCGGAGTTGCGTACGGCGAAGCGATCCCCCGCCCGGCCGGCGGCGAATAGCCTCCCCCCCGTCGCTCCGTACAGCGCCGTGTTGCCGAGGATCACGTTGTGGTCCGTGGCATTGGCGTAGGCCGCATCGCGGAACGGGCGGATCGTGATGTCGCCGCCCGAGAGCCCCTTGCCGACGTAGTCGTTCGCTTCGCCTTCGAGCTCGAGCTGCATGCCCGGCAGGGCGAACGCACCGAAGCTCTGGCCCGCGCTCCCCCGGAACCGTAGCCGCACGGCCCCGGGCGGCAGCCCGGCGTTGCCGTGACGTTGCGCGAGACGCCCCGCGATCCGGGCGCCGACCGTCAGGTGGTGGTTGCCGATGTCGTACACCCCGGCGAATGGGCGGCCCGCTGCGAGACGCGGCTCGAGCGCGCGCAGGATTTCCTCGTCGAGCGACTCGACGCCGGGGCGGTCGTTCCGCGCGACGGTGCGTCGCCGCGGTGCGTCCGGCCCCCCGAGTGCATCGGCGAGGATGAGCGAGAGGTCGAGCATTTGCGCCCGCGGCACTTCCGGGCGATCCACGCGCTCCAGCAGGTCCACCCGGCCGACGATCTCGTCGAGGCTCTTCTGTCCCATCCCTGCCAGGATCTGCCGCACGTCCTCGGCGAGCGCCGTGAAATAGGCGACCACCTGCTCCGGCGTGCCGCGGAACTTGGCCCGGAGCTCGGGTCGCTGGGTCGCGATGCCGGTGGGGCAGCTGTTCAGGTGGCACTGCCGCGCCATCGCGCAGCCGATGGCCACGAGCGACGCCGTGCCGAAGCCGTACGTTTCGGCGCCGAGCAGCGCGGCGATCACCACGTCCCGGCCGGTGCGCAGGCCGCCGTCGGTGCGGACTTCGATGCGGTGCCGCAAGCCGTTTTCGATCAGCAGCGCCTGTGTTTCCGCGAGCCCGAGCTCCCAGGGGGAGCCGGCGTGCTTGATCGAGGACAGCGGCGACGCGCCCGTCCCGCCGTTGTGGCCGGAAATGAGCACGTAATCGGCGTACGCCTTCGCCACCCCAGCGGCCACACGCCCCACGCCCGCTTCGGCGACGAGCTTCACGCCGACTCGCGCGTGCGGGTTGACCTGTTTCAGGTCATGGATGAGCTGCGCCAAATCCTCGATCGAGTAAATGTCGTGGTGCGGCGGCGGCGAGATGAGCGGCACGCCCGGCACCGAATGGCGCAACCGGGCGATCAAGGCCGTCACCTTGTGGCCGGGGAGCTGCCCTCCCTCACCGGGCTTTGACCCCTGCGCCATCTTGATTTCGAGCTCCTCGGCGCGGACCAGATAGTGCGTCGTGACGCCGAACCGGCCCGACGCCACCTGTTTGATCTTGTTGTCCGCGCGATCGCCGTTAGCGAGCGCGACGTAGGTATCGGGGTCTTCTCCACCTTCCCCCGAGTTCGAGCGCGCACCCATGCGATTCATTCCCGTGGCGAGCGTGGCGTGCGCTTCGGGTGACAGCGCGCCGAGCGACATCGCGGTACAGATGAACCGCCGGCGGATCGCGTCGACCGGCTCGACCTCTTCCACAGGGATGGCCGTGCCGGCGCGGATGGCCAGCAAGTCCCGGGGGCCGGCCGGCCGGCGCGCCGAGACCTTGGCGCGGAAGGACGCGTACCCCTCGCGCTGCAGCGCCGTGACCAGGGGCGGCGACCACCCGTGGTCCTCGCCGTCGCGGCGGTAGCGCACCCGTCCGTGATCGGGAAGCGCGCGCTGCGCCGCGTCGCTGCACTCCCCGTACGCGGCCTGGTGTCGGGCCATGACGTCTTCGGCGATCTCCGCGAAGCCCACGCCGCCGATGCTCGAGACGGTCCCCGGGAAGCATGCGTCGATCACCTCCGCCCCCAGCCCGAGCGCCTCGAAGATCTGGGCGCCGCAGTACGAGGACAGCGTCGAGATGCCCATCTTCGACAGCACCTTGAGGAGGCCTAGCTCCGCGGCCGCGCAGAACTTCAGGCGCGCCTCATCCGGCGTGGGCCGTGGGGGCGACGCATCGGTGCCGCTCGCCTTCTCGTCCGCAAACAGGGCGTGCACCGATTGGAGGGCGAGCCAGGGATGCACGGCCTCGGCGCCGTAGCCGATCAATGCGGCGAAGTGGTGGACGTCCCAGGCGTCGCCCGCTTCGGCCACGAGGCCGAGCCGCGTGCGCAGCCCGTTCTGAACGAGGTGCCGGTGCACGGCGCCGACGGCGAGCAGCATCGGGATGGGTGGGCGGTCGGACCCGGCGGTGCGATCGCTTAGGATGAGGATGCGAGCGCCCTCCCCCACAGCGCGCCCTGCGGCGCGGCACAGCCGGTCGAGCGCGGCGCGGAGCCCGTCCGCCCCGGCCTCCGGGCGCCAGGTCGCCGGCAGCGTCACCGCTTGCACACCGGCGACTCGTTCGAGCGCCGCCTTTTCGTCCACCAAGAGAATGGGATGGTCGTTCCGCACGAGCCGCAAGCCGTCCGGCCCGTCGGCAAGGAGCGATCCCCGGCGACCCAGCTGCATGCGGAGCGACATCACCAGGCCCTCGCGCAACGCGTCGATCGGCGGGTTCGTCACCTGGGCGAAGCGCTGGCGCACGTAGGCATACACGCTTTGGGGCACGCGCGAGAGCGGCGGGATGGGCGTGTCATCGCCCATGCTCCAGACGGCATCGTGGCCCGCCCCCCCCATCGGCTCGACGACGTAGCGCAGGTCTTCGAAGCTCCAACCGAACGCGAGCTGGCGCGTGCCGAGCTCGGAGCAATCGAGCGGCGGCGCCGCCGCCCCGGACACCGGCCGCAGCGGGCGGATGCAGCGTGCCGCCCAGCGCGCGTACGGCCGGCGGCGCGCCACCTCGCGCTTGGCCTCGGCGTTGTGCAGAATCGCCTTGCGCCGGGTGTCGACCACGAGCAGCTCGCCTGGCCCCAGGCTGCCGGTCTCGATCACGTCGCCCGGCGCGAGATCCACCAGCCCGACCTCCGAGCCGGCGACCACCAGGCCGTCGCGCGTGATCTTATAGCGGCAGGGGCGCAGGCCGTTACGGTCCAGGGCGGACCCGGCGATCACGCCGTCCGAGAACGCCAGCGCGGCGGGACCGTCCCACGGCTCCACGAGGCATTCGTGGAACTCGTAGAACCCACGCAGCGCCCGCTCCATCTCGCTCGCGCCCGCGTGGGCCTCGGGGACGAGCATCATGAGGGCGTGCACCGGGTCGCGGCCCGAGCGCACCAGTAGCTCCACCGCGTTGTCGAGGCTCGTCGAATCGCTTCCCTCGGCCCAGATCACCGGCTTCAGCGCGTCGATCGCCTCGCCCCAGAGCGGCGACGCGAGGGCCGGCTCGCGGGCGCGCATGGCGTTGCGGTTGCCCCAGAGCGTGTTGATCTCGCCGTTGTGGGCGAGCAGCCGGAACGGCTGCGCCAGCGGCCAGCTCGGGCTGGTGTTGGTCGAGTAGCGCTGGTGGAAAACCGCGATCGCCGTCTCGTAGTCCGGCGACTTGAGGTCGGGGAAGAATGCGGGAAGCTGCGGCCCGGTGAGCAGCGCCTTGTAGACGAGCGTGCGACAGGAGAGCGAGCACACGAAAAACGGCTGCACCGCGGGTTCGGCTTCGGCGATGCGACGCTCGATCGTGCGGCGCGCGAGGTAGAGCGCCCGCTCCCAGGCGGCCGCGTCGGTGCGCCCGCCGTCCGCGGGCGCGGCGATGATCCCCTGCCGGATAGCGGGGCAGGTGGCCCGGGCGCTGGGGCCGAGCACGTCGCGGTCGACGGGGACATCGCGCCAGCCGAGCACCGGGAGGCCCGCTTCCCCCAACACCGCCTCGATGATGGCGGTGGCGCGTCCCAGCGCGGCATGGTCCG
>DASPXE010000081.1:0-8393 GCA_035637455.1 Gemmatimonadales bacterium | reverse complement strand
CGGCGGCCGGGCGGTCCCAAGCGCAGCAGCTCAGCGCCCAGCCGAACGCCGCGGCGTGCAGCTGTTCCAGCTGGGCGGCGAGGTCGTCGGGCGACATGTCGTGCTCGGTCTCGGGTGATGAGTGTCGCGACGCGCTTGGTTATATGACCGGATGTCGGCCGAACGCCAGGGCGTGGCCAAGGGGGTATTATTGCGACCGATGCCTTGGCGCGCTCCGTTCCTCCCCATCACCCTGCTCGTCCTCGGCGCTTGTCAGCGCGACGAGCGGGCCCCGCTTTCGAGGTCGGGGGCGAGCGCCAGCGCCCGGCCGTTGGTGCCCCCCGCATCACAGGATACCGGCTTCGCAGGCACGACCAGCGCGGTCCACCGGCCGCGGCCCGGCGTGCCGCCCCGGATCCTGCGCGCTGTCGACGCGAGAGCGAGCCCCGGCTACGACCGTATCACTTTCGAGTTCACGGGCGACAGCCTCCCCGGCTACCACGTTGAGTACACGAGTGGGCCGGTGCGCCGATGTGGGTCCGGAGATCCCGTAGCGGTAACGGGGGCAGCCAAGCTCCTCGTGCGGCTCGAGCCGGCTCAGGCCCACGATGAGCGGGGCAATGCGACGCTCACCGAGCGAGACCGCACGCTCGGCCTGCCGGCCGCCAGGGACCTGAAACTCGTGTGCGACGTCGAGGGACAGGTCGAGTGGGTGCTCGGTGTCGCGGTAGCCGGGCCCTACCGGGTGTCGGAGCTCGCAGGGCCGGCGCGGCTCGTGCTGGATGTGAGGCACGGGCAGTGAGGACTGGGGGACACGAGTTCGAGCCTGGTCTCGCCGGTAACCCCGGGCCACCGGCCCGGGGTCAGCCGAGCGACGAGGGGCGCCGCGCGCGGCTGACCGCGGGGCGATGCCCTGGGGTCGCAGCCCGAGCCACGCTGCTGTGGGTTGCGCTCGTTGCCGCCTGCCGCGCGGCGCCGGTCGAGCCCTGCCCCGCGGCGGGGCTCGCCGCCGATCGGGCGCCGCTCGTCGAGAGCACCTCCCGCTTCGACTCGGCGTTCGCCGCCGCGGGCGCCGAGTTCCACGTGCCGCCCACGGTGCTCAAGGGGATCAGCTGGGTGGAGACCCGGTGGCAGATGGTCGAGGGAGCGGAGGAATTCGCGGGTCGGCCGCCCGCGTTCGGGGTGATGGCATTGCGCGGTGTCGCGCTCGAGCGCGGCGCGGCGCTCGCAGGCGTGACAGTCGCGGCCGCGCGCCGCGACCCGGTCGCGAACATCCGTGCTGCGGCAGCGCTGCTCGACGCGTACGCTGGCGAAGCCGCGATCGACCGTTCCCACAGTGAGCCATGGTCCGTCGTGGTCGCCCGGTATTCCGGGATCGAGCTCGCTGAAGGGCGCGCGACGTACGGGCGCGAGGTCGATCGCGCGCTCGGGTTCGCTGCCGCCCGGGCCGCCCCGGCCGGCACCGCGGCGGCTCCGGCCGCCTGCCCGCCGCCTCCGGCCTCCGGCGGCGCGCCCGACTATGCGTCCGCCGTGTGGCGGGCGTCGCCCAACTTCAATCAGCGGCCGGCCGACTCGACGGGCGCGATGCACATCGTGATCATCCACACCTGCGAGAGCAATTACACGAGCTGCTGGAGCTGGCTCGTAAATCCCGCCTCCCAGGCGAGCGCGCACTACGTCGTCAACGAGGACGGCAGCGAAGCGTCGCAGCTCGTGCTCGAACGGGATCGGGCCTGGCACATCGCGGCGCTCTACGACTGCACCCTCAACCGGCGGCACGACTGCTGGCTGAACGGAGTGCAGAGCAACCACTTCACCGTCGGGGTCGAGCATGCGGGCTTCGTGTCGCAGGACTCGTTCCCCGCTTCCCAAATCGAGGCCTCCGCGGCGCTGGTGTGCGACGTCACGCGCGACCGCGGGATCCCGCGCGACTGGCAGCACATCGTCGCCCATGGGCAGCTGCAGCCGGGGGACCGGACCGACCCGGGGCCGCACTGGCCGTGGATCGCGTACGTGCACCGCGTGCAGGCGCGGTGCGGTGAAGTCGTGGTGGACGACTCGGCCGCGTTCAACGATCCCGCGCTGGCGGCGGCCGCCGTACCCGGAACGTGGACCGCTTCAGACTCGACGCCCGACTACTACGGCGGCGGGTACCGCTGGGCGCTGACGCAACCCGGAGCGACAGACGGCGCAGTCTTCTCGTTCCGGCTCGCGGCGGCCGGCCCCCGCACGCTCGACGCGCGCTGGACCAGCGGCACCAACCGCTCGTCGCGCGCGGCGTACGCAGTGATCACCGCGGCTGGCGACACCCTCGCGGTCGTGCGCCAGGATCAGACGACCGGCGGCGGTCGCTGGCACACGCTGGGCACGTGGACGTTCCCGGCCGGGTGGAATCGTGTCGTGTTGCTGCAGCGCGATGTCAGCGGCGCGGTGGTCGTCGCGGACGCGCTGCGGGTACGAGAGTAGCGCTACATCGCCCGGTCGGCGCTGCGACGCGGATGTTGCCGCCGCTCGACACGCGCGCCCGGTTCGGCGGTGCGTGCGACGTGCATGACGCTCTCGACCTCACGCCACAGGGCGTCCAGGGTAAGCGGCTTCAACAAGAACCGCTCCGATTCCAGGAAGAGCGACATGGTCCGCGGCTCCGGGAGCGGCTCCGAGGCGATGAGCACAAAGCGGCCCCGCAGCTCGGGGCGGAGCACGAGGGCCTGTCGCCAGAGCCACAGTCCCCCACGCTCCGGCATGTTGAGGTCGCTGATGATGACGTCGAACGATTGCGTTCGCAGCGCTTCCAACCCATTGACGCCGCTGACAGCGGTCGTCACTCGGCAACCTCGCCGCGTCAACGAGCGAGCGATGGCTTCGCGCATGGCTGCGTGGTCATCGACCATCAAGACGCAGAAGTTCGCGGGTGCGAGCATGCGCTGCGGGCTGAGTCACTTGGACTGTCGCTCAGACGTCATCGTTGTTCAAGTGTCGCAGCGACGCAGCACCTTCCGGCCCTAACAGCCGCGCCCTTCGATAGCGCGAGCCTTACGCTCGGACGACTCGCTCCCGCTCCTTGAGGAGGCGTCGCAAAATCTTGCCCGAAGGAGATTTCGGAATCGTATCGATCACCTCGATCGCCCGGATCTTCTTGTACGGCGCGACGCGCTCGGCGACGTAGGCGAGGAGCGCCTCGAGCGGCACGTCTCCCTTGAGCACCACGTACGCTTTGGGGACCTCGCCCGCCTCCTCGTCGGGAATGGGGATCACCGCGGCGTCGCTCACCGCGGGGTGAGTCCGCAGCACCGCCTCCAGCTCGGCCGGCGGCACCTGCAAGCCCTTGTACTTGATCAGCTCCTTGAGACGGTCCACGATCGTGAAGTAGCCGTCTCCGTCGACGTGGCCGATGTCGCCGCTGTGCAACCAGCCGGCCGCGTCGAGCGTCGCCGCCGTCGCTTCGGGATTGTTGAGGTAGCCGGCCATCACCTGGGGGCCACGAATCAGTAGCTCGCCATCTTCGCCCACTCCCAGGTCTCCACCGGTCGCGGGGTCGACGATCCGGCACTCCGTATTCGGCAACAACTGACCGATCGTCCCGGGCCGCGCCTTGCCCGGCTCGTCCGACACGGCGTGCGTCACGGGGCTCGCTTCGGTCAGCCCGTAGCCCTGGATCAGCTGGCACCCCACCCGCCGGACGCATGCGGCCTCCAGGGCCGCGTCCAGCGGCGCGGCGCCGGACATCATCGCGCGCAGACTCGACAGGTCGTAGCGGCTGACGGCCGGATGGTGGGCCAGGGCGAGGACGAGCGGCGGAACCAAGAACGCGCGAGTGATGCGATGCGCCTGGAGGAGCGCGAGGAAGGGCTCGAGCTCGAACCGCGGCAGGGTCACGAGCGTCGCTCCCAGCCACAGGGCGAGGTTCATCACCACTTGCATCCCGTAGATGTGGAAGAACGGCAGCACTGCGACGATGCGATCGTCGCCCGCGACGTGGTGCCCGGCCGCCGTCTGGATCAGGTTGGCGACGAGGTTCCGGTGCGTGAGCATCACGCCCTTGGGGAATCCTGTGGTGCCGCTCGAGTATGGCAGCACGGCGAGGTCGCGCGCCGGCTCGAACGGGAGGTTCGGCGCGGGCGCATCGCTCTCGAGCAGCGCGCTGAATGGAGTCGCGGCTCCAGCCCCCCGCGCCTCGCCGAGCACGAACACCTCTTCGACCTCCGCCTGCGCCGCGGCCGGCCCCGCGCGATCGAGGAACGGCGCCACCGTGATCAAGAAGCGGGCGCGGGCGTTTCGCAGCTGATACTCCGCGTCCTGCACGGTCGCGAGGGAATTCACCGTAGTCACGACGCCGCCCGCCGTGAGCGTGCCGTGGAAGGCGAGTGCGAACTCGGGGAGGTTCGGCATGAATAGGCCGAGCACCTCGCCCTTGCCGAACCCGCGGGCTGCGAGACCGGCCGCGAGTCGATCTACTCCCGCGGCGAGCCCGGCGTACGTCAGCACCCGCCCGCTCGGCCCGTCGATCAGCGCTGGCTTGTCCCCGCGCTCCGTCGCTCCCCGCAGCACAAAGCGCTGCAGGGCGACGTCGGGCACTGCGACGTCGGGATACGGGCTCTTGAAGATCATGGACCGTGTCCCCGTGTGGGCGCGAGCCTGATGTCGCACCGGATCGGCGCCGCGGGCGCCGAGTGTGTGAGCGCGCCGATCGAGATCAGCGCCGCCCCAGCCTCCGCATAGGCGCGCGCGGATTCGGGCGTGATCCCCCCAGACGCTTGGATCGTGACACCAGGGCCCACGCGCCGCACCCACGCCGCCACGCGCTCGGGCCCCTGGTTGTCGGCGAGGATGTGGCGCACCCCCGCGGCGAGCGCCTGCTCGAGCTGGGCCTCGTCCTCCACCTCGATCATGATCGGCACGCCCGGCGGCGCGCTCGCGAGCGCCGGGGCCAGGCCGCCAGCTCCCAGGAGCGCCCAGTGGTTGTCCTTCCACAGCACTGCCTCAGCCAGCGAGCCGCGGTTCGCGACGCCGCCCCCCACGGTCACCGCGTAGCGCTCGAGGGCGCGTAGGCCAGGTGTGGTCTTGCGGGTGTGGGTGATGCGCGCCTGCGTCCCCGCCACCGCGTCCACCGCCCGACGCGTCAGCGTAGCGATGCCCGAGAGCCGCTGCAGAAAGTTGAGCGCGACGCGCTCCCCTGCGAGCAGCGCGCCGGCCGTCGCCCGCACGCGAGCGAGCACCGTCCCCGCGGCGACCCACTCTCCCTCCGCCCCGTCAGGCTCGAAGCACGCGTCCCGCTCGAGCTCGCTGTAGACGCGGGCGACGATCGGCAGGCCAGCGACGACGAACCGGCCCTCGGCGACGAAGGCGGCGCACGCCGGTTGCCGCGCCGCGGCGCCAAGCAGCCGGGTCGTCACGTCCTCGGCCGCCCGGTCCTCGGCGAGCGCGCGCTGCACCTCCTCGCGCCCCAAGGCGTCAGCCAATCGCCAGCATCCGATCGATCGCGCGCCGCGCCCGCGCCGCGACGTCCGGCGGAACCACGACCTCAGGCTTTAGGTCGCGCAGGCAGTCACGCAGCTTCTCGAGCGTGATCAGCTTCATGAAGCGGCACTCGGCCGACTCCGCGAGCGCGTGAAACTGCTTGTCCGGATTCTCGCGCCGCAGCCGGTGCAGCACCCCGGTCTCGGTCGCCACCACGAAACGGCGGGCGGGCGAGGTGCGCGCGCGCTGCATCATCTGCTCGGTCGAGACGATGCGCGTGCGGCCGGCGGCGACGTCGCCGTCCGCCGCCGCGTAGTACATCGTGCTCGTGACGCAGCCGCACTCCGGGTGGACCAGGAACTCGGCGTCCGGGTGCTGGCGGCGTTTGGCCTCCACATCGGCCGGCGTGAGCGCCGCGTGCACGTGGCACTCCCCCATCCACACGTCGAGCGCGCGGCCCGTAACGCGCCGGACATGGCTACCTAGGAAGAAGTCGGGCACGAACAGCACCGGCACGTCGGGCGGTAAGGCCTGCACGACCGCCACGGCGTTCCCCGACGTGCAGCAGTAGTCCGCTTCAGCCTTCACCGCGGCGCTGCAGTTCACGTACGCGACCACCAGGCCGTCGGGATGCGTGGCGCGCCAGCTCCGCACGTCGGCGGGCCGGACCGTCTCGGCGAGCGAGCACCCCGCGTCCTGATCGGGGATGAGGACCCGCTTGTCGGGGTTCGCAATCGCCGCCGTCTCGGCCATGAAATGCACGCCGCAGATGACGAGCACCGGCGCGTCCAGCTCGGTCGCGCTCCGCGCCATCCTGAGCGAATCGGCGACGACGTCCGCCACGTCCTGGATCTCGGGCCGCTGGTAGTTGTGCGCCAGGATGGCCGCCTGGCGGTCAGCCTTGAGCGCCCGGATCTCGGCGACCAGCTCCGCGCTCACAGCCTGGTGTCGGAGCCCTGGATTCCTCTGAAGGACATAGGACGCTCCCATTGGTCGAGGGACCGCCGCTGGGGGGCCGTTTGGGAAACGCCTCGGTCCACCGGAGGTGATGGACCGCTCCCAGCAGGGGGCGGGGGCGGAGACCGCCCGAGCGCCAATCCAATAGTAAACCGTGACAAGCCCGAGCGGGAGGAGCGGTCGGGCTCGCTATTCCGCGGGCGCGTCCCCCTTGTTGTCCTTGTCGCTCTTCTTGAACAGCCAGAAGGCGAACAGGACGAGCCCGACGACGAGCGCGACCTTGACCGCCAGGACGAGGAGGGGAATGAAGAAGAACGACCCCAGCTTCCAGAGGGCGAAGCCGACGAGGCCGACGGCGGCGAGCTGCAGGACCGGTTTGAACATGGGCGGCTCAATGGCTAGAGGGACGCGATCCCTACGGGGGAAGGCGTGCTGAGGTGTCGCCGCCCTAGCAGCCGTGCCCCGTCATGCTGACCAAGTCCAGGAACTGGCGCACCTTCTCCGCCAGGTCCACCTGCTGCTCGTCGAGCTTGCCCAGCCGGAAGGCGAGGCGCAGCTCGGAGCGGAGGTCGTCGCGCTCGGGCGCGATCTCAAGCGCCCGGGCGAGCGGCCCGACGGCCTCGTCGTAGGCCCCATGCAGCATGTACAGGTGCGCGAGCTCCGCCATGGCCGCTACGTCCCCCGCGTCGTCTTGGATGGCGCCGATGAGCGAATCCTCCAGCTGGGCAAGGACTTCGAGCTCCGCCAGCGACATGGTGTCGAGCGGAGTCGCGGAGGTCGCAGGGGCGACGGCAGAGGGTGCGGTTCGCTTGGGTGCGGTGATCTCATGGCATGCGAACGCGATGACGGCCGCGTGAGCGGCGATGAGGACGGCAGGCAGGTTGCGCATACACACCTCCGAGCGGGTGACGGATGGGATGGTGATCGCTCGGGAGACAAAGCAGGCGTGATGCCGCCCAAGGTCGGTGGCCGGCGCAGATAGCGAAGCGAAGCTGGGAGAAGAAGTTAGCTCAGGTGGAGCGGTGCGGCGGCGGCGTTCGTCTCACGGTTCGTGTCCCGCACGACACGCGAGGCCGCGGGTGGCGGTGTGCGGATGGACACGAGCGGGGGCGAAGCACAGCGGGAGCGCCGGACTCAGCTCCGGCGCTCCCGCTTTGCAAAACTCTTCGCGTACTGCCTCTACTCACCCCCCGCTACTCTCCGGCTCATGCCCGTTGCCGCTGCCACCGTTACCGCTGCCACCGTTGCCGCTGCCACCGTTGCTGCTGCCAACGAGCTTGGACCGTCCCCCGGTCACCGTGAGCCAGCGCCTGCGCAGCGACGACTGATCCTCGATCTGCTGGCGCAGCTTGGTGATTTCGGCATCCACCAGGTGGATCCGCCAGTCCAGGTACTGCTCGGTCTGCTCCGGCGACCAGTCCGACGGACTGGTGAAGACCAACCGCTCTTTCCGTTCGACCCCCCGTTCGACCCCGTCCCCAAGGAGCTTCAGTTCCTCGTGCTCGATGACGTCCACTTTCTCGAGCAGGTCCACCTTCCGTCCCATGACGTCCAGCATCTTCCGGCCCATCCGGTCCTCCTCCTATCGGCGTTCTGTAGGATCCCCAACTAGGGCGCGCGGTCGCTCGGTCGTGCGGGGAAGTCCCCTTGACAGCCAAGCAGGATTCCCCAAGTTATGCCTAGCGCAACTGCTATAAGCTATACGTGGTATAATACATGTCATTGGTATATCTGGCAAGGAGGCACCATGCCCCGGTACCGGGGTCAGAAGATCCATTATCGTCGTAGAGGAGTGCTGCGCTTACGGTTGCGGCAGGTGTTGGAGGCGCGCGGCTTGTCGCCCTACGGGCTGGCCAAGTTCACCGGCCTCAGCCTGAACACGATTTATCGGCTCACCAGGCCAAACGGGCGTTTCCGCCTCATTCGGGCTGACACGCTCGAGCGGCTGTGTGGTGCCCTGCGGGTGACGCCAAGCGAGCTGTTCGACTACGAGAATCCCA
>DASPXE010000080.1:0-2091 GCA_035637455.1 Gemmatimonadales bacterium | reverse complement strand
CATTCCTGTGAACGACCAGCCGAAATCGGCCTACCAGCTCGTGTCGATGGTGGATCAGGCGGCTGAACGTGTCCGGCGGCCCCTCTTCATTCTCCTGGGCGCGGTCGCCTTCGTGCTCGCGATCGCGGCAGCGAACGTCACCGGCCTCCTGGTCGGCAGAGTTCACGCACGCGAGCGCGAGCTTGCGGTGCGATCGGCGTTGGGAGCGACGCGCGGGCGCCTCGCTCGACAGCTCGTGACCGAGACTCTCGTGCTTTGTCTCCTGGGCATGGTGGTCGGGCTGACGCTCGCATTCTGGGGAACGAAGGTCATGCTGTCGCTGGTGCCGGGCTCGCTCCCGAGAGCCGATGACGTCGGGTTCGACTGGCGGGTGCTGTCGTTCGCGGGCCTGCTGGCGCTGATCGCGGCGCTCGGCTTCGGCGTGGCAGCGGCGTATGCATCGCGTTTGCGCTTCACGCGCGCCGCGGTGTCCGTGTCGAGAACGCGGCGCGTTCTGGTCATGACCGAGGTGGCGCTGTCGCTCGTCCTGCTCATCGGCGCTGCGCTGTTGACCCGCAGCTTCATCAGCCTGCAGCAGGTGCGGCCTGGCTTCGATCCTGCGAACGCACTGACGGCCCGCGTGACCATCCCCGTCGTGGGGCGCCCTCAGCCACTCGTCGACGGCGCGCGCTGGTCCGCGACGTTCGATCAAGTCATGGCCCGTCTCGCGTCAGCGCCGGGTATTGCCGCAGCCGGCGGCGTGGTCACCCTCCCGCTGAGCGGGGCGTTCGAAAACGGCGGCGTCCGTCCAGTCGGCAAGGTGTACGAGAACGGAAAGAATCCCAGCGCGCAAGTCCAGATTGTGGCCGGCGACTACTTCGGCGCGGCGCGCATTCATCTCGTCGCGGGCCGTGTGTTCGATGCTTCGGATGACGAGCCTGGACGTGCGTCCATGATCGTCAATCGGAAGTTCGCGCGCGAGCACTTCGGCAGTGAGGCGGACGCCCTCGGGCGAGAAGTAGCGGCGCTGTTCGAGTGGGCGCGCGATCGGCCGCCCCGCGTCATCGTCGGCGTCGTGGATGACGTGAAGACCGTGTCGTTGGACGCCGACGCTCCGCCCCAGGTGTACGTCCCGCTTTCGCAGTTGCCGGCGTTTGCACTGACGCTGGTGGTGCGGGTGTCCGCCGGTGACCCACTCGCTGCGCTGCCGCTGGTTCGGCAGGCGGTGCACGAGGTGAGCTCGTCGGCGACGCTGAAGGAGATCCGCACGTTCGAGAGCGTGGTCGGCGATTCGCTGGCGCGGCAGCGCTTCAACATGACGCTCATTGCAACCTTGGCCGTCCTCGCGCTGGTGTTGGCTTGCGTGGGCTCGTACGGCGTGCTGGCGCTCATTGTGGCACAGCGGCGTCGCGAAATCGGCGTGCGCCTCGCGCTCGGCGCAACTCCCGAAAGCGTCGTGGGAGCTTTGCTGGGCGAAGGTGCGCGTGTCGTCGCCATGGGAGTCGCGATCGGGCTCGCGGGCGCCTTCGCGTTGACGCGAGTGCTGTCATCGATGCTGTACGGAGTCAGCACGACGGATGGATCTACGTTCGCCGGCGCTGCCGCATTCGTGGGCCTGGTAGCCGTCCTCGCAACATGGATCCCGGCGCGTCGCGCGTCGCAGGTGGATCCTCGAACGGCTTTGGCCGCTGAGTGAGGAGGCGAGCCGGAGAACACCATAATCGCTGAGCATGTTTTGCCGTAATGTTTGCCGGTCAGTATGCGACAATGGGACATAGAACAACGGACCCGCATGAGGGCCGTTGCATTCAAATCCCGCCGTCCCCCCTTCAGTCCCCCCTTTGGCCACGCATCGCCTTGAAGTAAGGTCCGGGGGTGGCGCTGTCGGGGCCCCACGACATCCTTCGCCTGTCGACTTCGGGACGGCCCATTCGACGCATATGAAACCAGCGGAGGATTCCATGTCCAAACTGCGCGTCCACAACTTCGCGATCTCGCTCGACGGGTACGGCGCCGGCCCCCGCCAGGGACTGAAGGACCCACTCGGCGTGGGTGGTGAGGAGCTGCACGGCTGGTACATCGGCACGCGCGCGTTTCGCGAGATAAACGGCA
>DASPXE010000079.1:0-5068 GCA_035637455.1 Gemmatimonadales bacterium | reverse complement strand
CCGGGCACTGCCCCCTGCTTCATGTACGGCCCCGCGAGGGCAAAGCCGCTCAGCACCACCGCGAGCGCACCTGGCGCTACGAGCAGCCGCTGAATCGCGCCGATCAACTGGTAGCCCGCGAGGCGCTCGCGGGCGGCGAACCGCTTCGCCGTCACTCCCGCGACCATGGTGGCGAGGCCGCCGCCCAGCCAGAGGGTGAAACCCAGGACGTGCACCAAGAGCCAGAATCCTCGCATGTCTACCCCCGCACGACTTCGGGCACCGGCTGCCGGCCGGCGTACCCGGCCTCCAGCGCATGCCAATGCTCGATCCTGTCCTCACCTATCTTCCAGCACCAAAAGATCTCCTTGCCGTCGAGCTTGCCGTAGAAGTCGACCAGCCCCTGGTCGAACCCCTTGAAGACGCAGCCGATCTGCCCGAGCTCGAGCAGGTAATCGTTGATCTGCTTGGCGACTTTGTCGACCTGGTGGCGCAGCTCGAGCTGCTCGGGCGACTCGCCCCAGTCGGGCTTCGCCTGCGCGGCGACGAGCTCGTAGCGGGCCACGAGGTCGCGCCATTGGGGGTGCAGCGCCACGATGTCGGCGACGATCCGCTTCACGAGGGGAAGCGTCTTATTGGCTTCGGCGAGGGTGAAATACTTCCGGGGCACGGGAGAATCATAAGTGCGGAGTGCGGAATGCGGAATGCGGAGTGTTAGGGGAAGGTTCGCGCGCGGCACGACCCTACCCGGCAATTACGCACTCCGCACTCCGCATTCCGCACTTGGGGACTACTCCCTGACTATGACTATTCCCTGTATGAACTCCGGATGCGGAATAAACCCCACCACTCGCTTGTTCCCGTCTACTACGACGATCGTCGATCTGATATGCGCATCCGTCTCTTCCAACTGCTCGATCTTAAACCCCGTTAGCTCCGTCTCCGGCGTGACGACCACCGTATCGCGCCGCGCGTGCACCTGGGCGGAGCACTCCTTGGGATCGTGCCCCGCCGCCACGCACTGCGTCACGATGTCGCGGTCGGAGATGGTGCCGAGGTAGCGGCGGTCCTTGGGGTTATCGACCACCGGCACGACGGAGATGTCCTTGGCGCGCATCAACAGCGCCACCTCCGCGCTCGTGGCGCCGGCGGCCGCCACGAACGGCTCCGGGATCATGATCTCTCGAGCAAGCATCGTTTGGTCGCGTCGTAGCCCGCCTGTAGATACCGCTCTCCCGCACTCACCGCAAATGTCGCTTCCCGCTCGGCGACGGGCCTCACCACCACCAGTTTCGGCGCCGCTTGCGGCCAGTCGGCGATCTGCCGCTCGACCTGGGCGGCCATCATGACGCGGATCGCTTCGCCGTGGGCGCGGATGAGCGGCGGTGGAAGACGGGGAAAGGCGGGGGAAGGCGGGGGAACGGGCTCATCGAAGCCGGGGCCGACGTGGATAGCCACGACCAGGTCGGCGGGGATCTGGCTCGCGGGCTCGAGGCCGAGCACGGCGCGCAGGCCGCCATCGGCGAGCCGACGACCGTCGATCCGCGCCGGCGGAAAGTAGAGCGGCAGGGCGCACGAAGCGTACAGCGCGTCGTGCAGTGGCACGTCGACGCGGCCACCCGACCCGAACAGCAGCAGCTCTCCTGAATCGAGGTCGGTGACCGTGAGCGTGAAGGGAGTCTGCAGCGCCTCGAACCGCGTCGCCGGCACGAGCCGCTCGATGGCGCGGCGCAGCCCCTCGGGCTTGAACAGGTTTCCGGCGAAGACGCCTTTGACGAGCGCGAGGGGATCGATCGGCGCGACGTCACGCCGCGACAGCGAGCGGGCGGCGATCACGACCTCGTCGTAGGTCGCGCCGCTCGCCAATGCGGCGCCGATCACCGCGCCCATGGAGGTGCCGACGATGTGCGCGATCTCGAGCCCCGCCTCGCGCATCGCTCTCCAGGCGCCGGCGCAGGCGAGCGACTTGGCCCCGCCGCCGCCGAAGACCGCCACCACCCGCGCCACGCTAGTGCGGAGTGGGGAGTGCGGAGTGCGGAGTATCACGGTGAGCGTCGTGCGGCACGACCTCGCATTTCAACTCCGCACTCCGCACTCCCCACTCCGCACTCATTCTCCGGCTCCAGTGTCGTACCGCCGATCCATCACCCGACTCGCCCGCCGCTTCGCCGCCCGGTCATAGCGCCGCTTCTCGTCGGGCGTCTCCGGCACGATCGAGGGGACCGGGGTCGGGCGGCCCTTGGCGTCGAGCGCCACGTACGTGACATAACACGAGTTGGTGTGCCGCTTCTCGCCCGTTAGCACGTTCTCCGCGATGATCTTGACGCCTACCTCCATCGACGTGCGTCCCGCGAAGTTGACGCGCGCGTACGCCGTGAGCAGCTCGCCCACGTGGATCGGCTCCCGGAAGTCCACCTTGTCGACCGAGACGGTGACGCACGGCTTGCCGGCGTGGCGGATGGCGGCGACCGCGGCCACCCGGTCCACCAGCGCCAGGACCACGCCGCCGAACACGTTCCCCAAGATGTTGGCGTGCTGCGGCATCATCAGCTCCGACATTATGGTCTCCGACTCCCGCGGGTGTTTGGCGTGCATCAATAGTCCACCGGCCGCAGGTAGAACTCGCCGATTGCCGTCTGCGACATCACCGCGACCGTGGGAAGGCGGCGCTTCCAGTGGGTCGACTCCAGGCGACCCTGCACCTTCGCCACTTCCGCGGGGGTGAAGCCGTGCGCCACGACTGCCTCGGTCTTCATGCCGCGGATCAGGTAATAGAGGATCCGGTCGACCTTGTCGTAGCTGATGCCGTAGTCGCCCTCGGTGGTCTGGCCGGGGACCAAGTCGGGGGTGGGCGGCTTGGCGAGGATCACCTCGGGGACGCCGACGTGACGGGCCAGGGCGCGCACCTGGGTCTTGAACAGGTCGCCCAGCGGGTTCACGGGCGGTGTGTCGTCGGCGTGCCAGGTGAAGTAGCCGAGCAGCCGCTCCGACTTGTTGCTGGTGCCGATCGGGAGGGCTTTGTGCAGCGCCGAGAGGTCGAACAGCACGATCATGCGCTCGCGTGCCATCACGTTGCCGCGGCGGGTCGGGTCGCCCCCCCCGTCGCCCACCTGCTGCAGGTAGCCGTCCACCGCGGGGGTGATGTCGATCGTGCGCGACTGAATGCCGAGCTGGTCGATGACCAGCTGCGCGTGCTCGAGGCTCTCGGGGCTCGACGTCTTGTAGGGCATGCGGACGCCGATCACGTTGTCCTTGCCGAGCGCCTCGACGGCGAGGAACGCGGTGAGCGACGAGTCCACGCCGCCCGATACGCCCACGATCCCCTGCGTGAAGCCGCGGCGGCGCACGACTTCGTCCTTGAGGAAGCTCACCAGCCAGCGGCGGGCGAGCTCGCAGTCGATCGTCAGAGGGTCGCCTTCTTCCACGCCGCGGCCGACCACGTGGATCGGCGACGCCGGGAGATGGGAGATGGGAGAAGTACCATTCGTGGCTGGGTCGAATTGGACCGCCCGACGCCGCTTACTTCTCCCTTCTCCCTTCTCCCTTCTCCCCAGATTCTTGATCAGGTGCGGGAGATTCACCTCCAAGTCTGCCAGCAATGGCGCGTCAGCCCTAACTCTCGTCAGCTCGTCGAGATCGAGGTCGTAGGTGAGCACCGCCTCCTCGAACAGCGGCCCGCGCAGCGCGATCTGGCCGCCGGGGCTCACGACCACCGAGCCGCCGGGGAACCCCTTCCCCCCCTCGAACCCGACGAGGCTCGCGTACACCACGTACACGCCATGCTCCTCGGCGAGGTTCCGCAGGATTCGCTCCCAGCGCACCACGCTCGCGGGGAGCCGCACGCCCTCCTCGTCCATCCCCGTGCCGCGGGCGGGAGACGCACTCGGCACGAGGATGAGCTGGGCGCCCTCGAGCGCGGCGATCGTCCCCCCGATCGAGTGCCAGGCGTCCTCGCAAATCAGGATCGCCGCGCGCCCCGAACGGGTGTCGAACGCGTGGATCTCGCGCCCCCGCTCCACGAACCGCTCCTCGTCGAACACACCGTAGGTGGGGAGAAAGACCTTGCGGTGGACGTGGAGAATACCGGGTGAAGCGTTGCGGGGCGTAGCGTCGCCGAGCGAGGCGTAAAGGCACGAGTTATAAAACCGGTTCTGAAAGACCTCGTAGAACCCGACCGCTACATCCAGCGGCGGGGCATTTGCCGCCTCGTGCTGTAAGCTGAGATCACGGAACAGCGTCCCCGCGGTGACCGCGACGTCACGCACCCCGCCTTCGACGAAGTAGCCGGAGGTCGCCGTCTCGGGGAAGACGACTAGGTCGACGGCCGGCTCAAGCTTCGCGAGCTGCGCCAGCACCCCGCCGATCCGCTGCAGGTTGGCGGCGTACTCACCCTTGGTGGGGCGGATTTGGGCAATGGCGATCCGAGGCATGGGTGTGGAGGGAAGATAATCGCCCTTTCCAGGGCTATCTTCCACTCCAGGCGATGGAGTTCGCCTCGAACCGCCCCAACCGGGCTGATGACTCCTACCCGAATTCCCGCGGGAGGAGTCTTTTTATGGCCGTGAGCTTGCTCAACGACAACCAGCAACGCCGCCTCGGCGCGCACCTCGGGCTGCTCGTCTCGGATCTCGAGGCGCTCGCCGAGGAGCTCGCGGCGAGCCTCGACCCGGGAGTCGACGCGGTGCGCCGGCGGCTCGAAGCGCTCGGCGCAGCGGCGCGCGGCTTGCCCGAGGAGGCGCCATGATCGCCTACATCACCCTGGGCGGCATCGCCGGCACCCTGGCGCGGTGGTTCCTGCAAGGGTGGATCCAGCATCGCTCGGGCCTCGTGACGTTCCCCGTCGGCACGCTCGCGATCAACCTCATCGGCTCGCTCATCATCGGATTCGTGATCCGCCTGGCTACGGGCTCGACGATCGTCACGCCCGAGCTGCGCGGCGCACTCACCGTCGGGTTCTGCGGCGCGTTCACGACGATGAGCAGCTTCAGCTACGAGACGGTGGCGCTGCTCCAGGACGGCGAGTACTGGCGCGCGGGACTGTATGCGGGAGGAACCGTGCTGGGATGTCTGGTCGCGACGGCGGTGGGGT
>DASPXE010000078.1:0-1844 GCA_035637455.1 Gemmatimonadales bacterium | reverse complement strand
TTGAGCAGATGGCCTTCGAAACGTTCCAGTCCGCCCATGGTAGACACCGTGGCCTCGAGCCGCTCGACCAGTTCGGGAGTGCGGATAAAGCCGAGGTCGTGGGCGGCCAAGGTCGAGAGGAGCCCCATCCCGATGTTCGTGGGGGACGTCCGGTGGGCGACCCTCGGCGTGGGCGTTTCCTGGAAGTTGTCCGGAGGCAGGCCGTGGTCCTCGGCGCCCATGAAGGTCTCGAAGTAGCGCCAGGTCTTGCGTGCGATGAGACGGAGGAAGCGTCGGTCCTCGGAGCTAAGCAGCTGACGCTCGGGCGACACGGGCTGGCTGAGCCAGTAGGCCACCAGCGGCGCGGCCACCCACAAGGCAAGGAGGGGACCGGCCACCGCCAGGCTGCTCGGCCGGGCGGCCGCGATCGTGACAAGCACGATCAGGGCGATCAAGGGGCTGGCCGCCATTTCTGCGAGGAACAGCAACGCGCCGGCCCGGGCGCTGAGGCCGGCGGCCCGGGCAGTGGCGGCGGCCGCCGTCTCCCATTGGAGGAGGCGGCGCTGCGTGATCACGAGGCGAACCAAGGTGAGGGCGATGGCGTGGGCCATCTCGTAGGCGTGGTGGGCGAGGAACGTGATCTGCAGGAGCGTCTGGGCGCCGGCGGTCTTCACGTCCTCGCCCAGAATCCGCAGGAACACCGCCAAGGGTTGCTGGGGGGCGGGGCCGGCGCCGACCTGGACGGCCAGCGGGTATAGTGGGAACGCTATCGCAGCGAGAACGCCGAGGGTCCAGGCCAAGGGGTCTCCCGGCAGCACCAGCCAGGCCAGAGCGAGCAAGGCGACGGTGGCGGGGGCCACCAGCGTGCGCCTTAGGTTGTCGAAGATCTTCCAGCGGGAAATGACGGGGAGGCGGTTGCGCTCCAGGCCCTCGCGGGTCGGGACGAAGGGGAACAGCCAGAAGAGGATCTGCCAGTCGCCGCGCGTCCACCGGTGCTGGCGCCGGGCATGAGCGAGCACGCTCGCGGGGTAATCATCGACCACCTCCACGTCCGTCACCAAGGCGGCCCGGGCGTGCAGGCCCTCGAAGAGGTCGTGGGACAGGAGGGCGTTCTCGGGGATCCGGCCTTCTAGGGCGGCCATGAAGGCGTCTACGTCATAGAGGCCCTTGCCCGTGAAGATCCCCTCCTTGAACAGGTCCTGGTAGGTGTCCGAGACTGCGGTGGTGTAAGGATCGACGCCCGTATGCCCGGCGTACACGCGGGCGAACAGCGACCCGGCGGCGCTCGCCATCGTCACGCTGACCCGGGGCTGCAAGATCCCGTAGCCCTCGGTGACGCGGCGCAGGCGAGGATCGAAGGAGGGACGGTTTAGGGGGTGGGCGATGATGCCGATGAGCTTCCGGGCCGCGTGCAGGGGAAGCCGGGTGTCGCTGTCCAGGGTGAGGCAGTAGCGGACGCTGGGCAACACCTCCGGGTCGCCCACGTGGAGGCGGAAGCTCGTGTCCTTAGCCCCCCGCAGCAGGCGGTTGAACTCTTCGAGCTTCCCGCGCTTGCGCTCCCAGCCGATCCACGAGCTCTCGCCGGGGTTCCACTGACGCGCACGATGGAACAGGTGGAACCGGTCGGTGCGCCCCTGGCCGAGGCGGGCGTTCAAGTCGACGACGCCAGCGCGGGCGGCGTCCAGGATCTCGTCGTCTGCCGGCATCTCGGCCGTGGGGGCGTCGGCGAAATCGCCGAGGATGGCGAAGTGTATGCGCGGGTCGACGTTCCCCAGGGCCAGGACCTCCACATGCTCCAGCAGCTCGACCACCCCGGCCACGCTCGTGAGCAGCGTGGGGACGACAACCATGGTCCGCGCGTCCTC
>DASPXE010000077.1:0-20557 GCA_035637455.1 Gemmatimonadales bacterium | reverse complement strand
GCAGACGGCGACGGCGCAGCTCAAGGACATGGGCGTGAAGGTGATCGTGAACAAGTCGGAAGGCATGCCGGCCGTGGTGGACGCGATGCGGCAGGCGTTGCAGAGGCGGAAAGTGGCGTAGGGACGGTTTCGGACTTGTTGGCATGGCTTTTCTCAGCTCGTGCCAAGTAGGTCTGGCGTGGGCTGTATAGAAGGGACGTCGCAGCATAGAAAAAGGAGGGAAAGGGGCCCCGGGCGCCGTTGCCCGAGCGAAGCTGAGCGAAAAGCTGACGAGCGGAGCGTCGGGTACGTCGTAGCGAGACGTGCCACTCCAGATCGACCGAGCCAACGACTCGTAGGTCTATAAAGGGGGTGACGCTCAATGCAGCTTCTCGCGCTAGTCGTGGGGACGATTGTTCGAGTCCTCATGGCCGATGCAACGATCCATTGGTAACGTTGCCTTGGGGCCACCCTCTTCTCACTCATGCAGTCCACGCCGAGCAGCCATCCGCACGTTCTGAGGTTCTACGTCACCACCGTTTCCGTGGGAGCGGTGGTTGCGCTCGCGCTTGCGGTCTTGGGCCAAGAGTGGCAGACGTCGAGGGATTTCACGAACGGCGTAGTCGCAATCCTGGCAATCGGGCTAGCCGCTGAATTGAGCTCCGTGAGCCTTCATGTAGGCAGCTCCATTCTGTCCATCGCTTTCATTCCCTTCCTCGCGGCGGCATTTCTCTTTCCGCCGATCTGGGCTATGAGCGTGGCAGGGTTGACAGTGCTTGTGGTAGAGGCCCTGTTTAGAAGGAAGCCTTGGATCAAGATTGCTTTTAACACGTCAAAGGAAGTCCTGGCTGTAGGTCTTGCATCATCAGTCTACCACCTGCTCGGCGGCGAACCTTCTGTCGAGCACTTCTCCGTCCTGGCGGTTCCCATTGTTGGCGCAGGTGTGGCCTACACCGCGACCAACTCCCTGACAGTTAGTTTCGCAGTCTCCCTTTCGGAAGGGTTGGACTTTGGCGAGGCATGGGTGAGGGTATATGGTGGGTCCGTTCTTTATGACTTTTTTGCGATACCCGTACCGGCGCTGCTGGCATACCTATACACTCGATGGCAGCTGGGAGGCGTGGTAGCACTTTCGGTACCGCTATTCGTGGTTAGGCACATATACTCTATGAACCTTCAGCTCTTGCAGGCCAACCGCGACTTGCTCGAGCTGATGGTGAAGGCGATCGAAGCGCGCGACCCCTATACGTCTGGGCACTCACAGCGCGTGTCTCAATACGCGCGCATTCTTGCTAAGGAAGCGGGGCTGTCGGGCAGGCAGGTGGAACAGATTGCAACAGCGGCGCTTCTGCACGACGTCGGAAAGATTTATGAGGACTATGCGCCGCTCCTGCGGAAGGAGGGAAAGCTGACGCCGGAAGAGCGTAGGCTGCTCCAGTCGCATCCTTCCCGGAGCGCTGAGCTTGTAACGACAATCTCTAAGCTGCAGGGACCGGTTGCAGATGCAGTTCGATATCATCATGAGAACTTCGATGGCAGCGGCTACCCTGATGGCCTTGCTGGTGAGAATATCCCGATCGGCGCGCGAGTCATCATGTTAGCTGACACGCTCGACGCGATGACCACGGATCGTCCGTATAGAAAGGCGCTGTCGTTCGAGCGCGTGGTCGAAGAAATAAGGAAGTATTCAGGACGACAGTTTGACCCACGTCTCGCAGACATCGTTATCAAATCGGCCGCAATCCGTCGCCTGGTTGCAACCGCATCACAAGTTGCAGCCGAGACAATCCCGACAACACTGAATCGCGCAACCTCAGCCCGCACGGAGCGTGCCGCCGTATAGGCCCCCTCAAGGCCTGGACTCTACGCTAGTTCCGTCAGCAAGGGTCTTGCTCGGGCAGGTTGCAGTAGCGCGTCAACCACTACACCAAGAATCCCTGCGCAATCAGGAGTGCGCGTTTACCTCTAGCGCCCCACTCCTCGAGGAGCTGCAATCCTTGCTCAACTTCTCTGTCGAACCGTCCGCCCCTGGATCGCTCGACCCAAGCACTCGCCGCCAGCGCATCGAGGTAGAACAAGGGGTGGCGGCCGCGATACCTTTCTCGCGCTTCCGTGGCCAACTTAGCGGCTACCTCGAAGTCGGACACGTGCGCGGCTCGAAACACTTTCAATTTGTCAAATGGGCCCCGGTTAGAGACGGCGCTCTCTTTGCCGCTAGCGAGCCTCTCTGCAGTCGCCATAAGGTCGAGCGCCAGGGCCGTATTCCCGGTAACAATCGCAAGACTCGTTGCGCCTATAAGATATTCCATTGCCCCACTCCAGCTCCCGTCAGTTCGATGGCATTTGTGTGCCCACTCGAGACATTCCAGTGCTCGGTCTCTGTCGCCGCTCATTGCGTACACCGTGGCAAGGTTGGTGAACGAAATAGCGAGGCGGGGTTGATTGAGGGCCCTTCTACCAAGCGCGATGCTCATTTCTCCCAGCTCGATCGCTCGCTTGAAGTCTCCGACGTGCATCAAGGTTGCACACGAGTTCGAGGCAATGATCGACGCGCGCGAATCGTCCCCACAATGCTTGGCCAGCTCAAAGGCTCTGTCAAATGCACGGGCAGAATCGTCGAACCGGCAAAGGCCCTGTTTGCAAGTGCCGAGGCCGGTGTAAGCCTGAGATAAGAGTGCAAGGTTTGTCGTCTCGCTCAAAAGCGCAATCGCGGTCGCTAGGTTCGCAGCGGCGCCGCTCAAATCGTGAAAGAGATGGTCGCAGTACGCCAGCGTATAGTAGATGAACGGTTGCCCATGTGCCGCTGGGTCGTCGGCCACGGCCCGAGCTTCTTGTCTGACGGCCATCACGCGTCGTTCGTCCCCGGCGTTGGTTCCCGATCGTGCGCATTCAAAGAGTGCCCTGCTGAGCAACTCCAGATCCCCTGTCGTGCGAGCGGCATCGAGTGCCCGATCGGCTGCCTGACAGTACCGCGATCCTTCTTCTCGGTTCAGCAGGTATTCCGTGGTCGCATGCATGCGGGCCGCCTCCGCAAACTGGCGCGCCGTGAGTGACGGTTCCTCGAAGGTGTCATCCAGCACAGGCGCGGCCGCAGCCGCCTTGGATTGGTCCAAGAGTGCCCGTGCAAGAAGTAGCCGAACTTGTTGAAGGGAGGTGCCGCTCCATCGATGCTGAAAGACGGCTCCCAGGACCTGCTCTGCCTCGTAGGGAGCGCCAACGGTGATCGCTGCCTCCGCACCCGCCAGCGCGCTTGGCAGCGCGCGCAAGGGCTCACCGCCCCTCAGCCAGTGCCAAGCAATTTCCAGATGGGAGGATCTCACGTCTTCAATCGGCCGCGCCGCCAACATTTCCCCCACCCCGCGATGCAAGTGCTGCCTCGCCGGCCCCGCCACCGCATAGTACGCCTGCGCCCGGATCAATTCGTTCCGGAACTCCAGCGTGCAGTGCACCTCGCGCAGGAACCCCTCCTCAAGGAGGCGTGTCAGAGCCTCGCCTGCGGCGGCGGGTGAGAGGCCTACGACGGCATAGAGCGGGAGGTCCGCCAACCGCCGACCCAACACCGCAGCCAGATCGAGCGCCGCGCGGGACGTCGCATCGAGCCGGCGAATCTGGCGCTCGAAAACCGCCGCAATCGCCCGCGGAATGCCGAGGGTCGCGACCGGCTGCGTGTTCAGCGCCTCGATGTCGCTCAGCAGCGAGCTCGACCCGTGCGCGACCCACTCCTTGGTCAGAAGCTCCAGGGCGAGAGGGTTGCCGTTCCCCGCCTGCAGAATGCGCCCGCTCGGCACCTCGCTGATACGGCCGTCCGCCCGGGCGGCAACCGCCGCCACGAGCCGCTCGGCCCCCTCCGCGGACAACGGCTCGAGCTCCAGCGTCTGCAGCGCGGACACCGTCGTGTCCGACACGAGGGCGCTCGGCGCCGCCGCAGTGCGCAGCTCGTTGGTGCGGCCGGTGAGGATCAACAGCAGCCGAGTGCGCGGCAGCTTGCGGACGATCACATGGAGAATCGCGGCGCTCGCGTTGTCGGCCGCGTGGACGTCGTCCACCACCAGCACCAGCGGGCTCTCGTCGGTCGCCGCCTCGACCGCCTTGAGAAGGCAGTCCGCGAGCCGCAGCGGGATGACCTCGGCCGACCACTCGACCGGCTTCGGCACGCCGGGAAACGCGCTGAAGATCTCGGGGGTCACCCGCGACAGCTCGCTCAGGGCCTCAGGGTCCGCCCCGCCTATGGCCCGCTGGAGCGTGAGCTGTTTGATCAGCTCCGCGAGGATGGCGAACGGCAGCTCCCGCTCGGCCTCGTACGCCTGGGCGCGCGCTACCACAGCCCCCTCCATCTGACACGTGGACACGAAGGCATTGGTGAGGGTCGTCTTACCGATGCCGGGGTCGCCCGTCAGCACAATGATTCGCGGCACCCGGCGCCGCACCTCGAGCCACGCGTCGTACAGCTTCGCGAACGGTTGCTCGCGGCCGATCAGGGTCTCGGCCTCGAACCTACGCTCCTGACGCTCGGACACCGCCGGCGGGCGCCAGGCAGGTGCGCGCTCGTCGGGGCGGGGCGCCGGCCGGCGACCCTGCCGCAGCAGGTCCGCCACACGCACCAGCTCGGTGCCGGGCTTCGCACCGAGCTCCTCCCGCAGTCGCTCCTCGAAGCGAGCATATGCCTTGAGCGCGTTGGTGCGGTCGCCGACCCAGGCGCGCGCCTCCATCAGGCCGCGGATCGCATCCTCGGAGAGCGGGTCCAGCTCGTGCAGCACCTGCGCGTGCTGCTCGACCGTCGCGAAATCCCCGATCCGCCGCCCGGCGTCCATCTGCTTCACGAGGCAATCGCGCAGCCGCGGGCCGAGCCTGGCCCGCCACTCGTCCTTCCATTGCTCGAACCCCGCCGCGCCCGGCACCTCGAACCCCTCGAGGAACGGCCCGCGGATCGGCACGTCGCCCGCGTCAAGATGCAGTACGTCCGCGTCCACGACGCCGGCAGGCAGGGCGACTGTGGCGCGCTGGATCAGCACATGGTCCCGGCCGACTTTCTCGCGCAACACGGTTAGCGCCTGCGCGAGGGAGTGGCGCGCGAGATGGGCAGGGGCGCCGCACCACAGGAGATCCATCAGATAGTCGCGCGTGAATCGCCTCCCCGCCTCGACGGCGAGACGAATCAGCAACGCGAAGTGCTTGCGCGTGCGGAAGCGGATCTGCTCGCCCGTCGCTGCGAGGAGAAGGAGCGGCGCGCCGAGCGTCGAAAGGTGCAGGTGCGGCGGCAAAAGGACGGCTCACCGTGTTTCGGAATGAGACTATTAGACGCGCAAATCAACGGCATGTCAACACGTTCTGGGACAAACGATTGAGTGACGTTTGACTGGTCAGTCTTGGCAGGTATCAACAGCGGCCAGGGTGGCGATCGACGACCTCCCGATCGCCTCGCTCACCCCCGTGCGGGCCGATCCAGCACCTCCCGCACCTTGCGCGCCAAGCTGTCGGTAGTAAACGGCTTCTGGAGGTAGGCGATCCCAGCCTCGAGCACCCCGTGGCGTACCACGGCGTCGTCGGTGTACCCCGACACATACAGCACCTTGGTGTCCGGCCGCAGCCGCGCCAGCTGGTCCGCGAGCTGGCGCCCGCTCAGGCCCGGCATCACCACATCCGTCACGAGCAGGTGGATGGGGCCATGGTGCTGCGCGGCGATGTCGAGCGCCGCGCCGCCGTGCGGCGCCTCGAGCACCACGTAGCCCTGCCGCGCCAGCACCTGGCGCGTGACCGCCCGCACCGCCGCCTCATCCTCCGCCACGAGCACGGTCTCCGTCCCGCGGGGCAGGTCGGCGGGCGCGGCGCCGGCGGCGGCGCCCTCGGCGGCCGCGTCCACCTGCGGCACGTAGATCTTGAAGGTTGTGCCGCGCCCCGGCTCGGAGTACACCCAGATGAAGCCCCCCGCCTGCTGCACGATGCCGTACACCGTGGCGAGGCCGAGCCCCGTCCCCTTGCCCGGCTCCTTGGTCGTGAAGAACGGCTCGAAGATCCTCGCCTTGGTCGCCTCGTCCATCCCGACGCCGGTGTCGCTCACGGCGAGCATCACGAACCGGCTGACTGCGGCGGCGGCGCGCTCGCGAGCGTAACGCGGGTCGTGCACGACGTTGGCGGTCTCGATCGTGAGCTTGCCGCCCGTGGGCATGGCGTCGCGCGCGTTCACCGCCAGGTTCATGAGCACCTGCTCGAGTTGCCCGATGTCGGCCCTTACCGAGCCCACCCGAGGGTCGAGCGCGGTGACGAGGTCCACATCCTCCCCGATGACACGGCGCAGCATCTTCTCGACGCCCGCGACCACGGCGCTCAGGTTCACGACCCGGGGCGTGATCACCTGCTGCCGGCTGAAGGCGAGCAGCTGGCGAGTGAGCGCCGCGGCGCCGTCCGCCGCTTTGAGCACCTGCTCCAGGTCCTCCCGCTTCGGATCGTCCGCGCCCAGGTCCTCGAGCAGCAGGTCGCAGTAGCTCGTGATCACCGTGAGCAGGTTGTTGAAGTCGTGCGCGATCCCGCCGGCCAACCGGCCTACCGCTTCCATCTTTTGCGACTGCACCAGCTGCTGTTGCAGCCGGCGCTGCTCCGAGACATCGCGTACGAACGTCTCGTAATACTCGACCTGCCGATCGGCATTGCGTACCGCCCGCACGCTGAGCTGCACGGTCAGGGGGCGACCGTCCCTGCGTTTCCAAGTCGCCTCGACTTCGTCGTATTCGTGATCGGTGTAAGTATCCCGCTCCAGCAGGCGCCGGCGCTCGGCCGGGTCGGCGTAGACGTCGCGCGCCATGTCGAGCCGCAGCAGCTCCGCGGCGGAATCGTAGCCGAGCATGCGGACCAGGGCGGCGTTCACCGACAGGAACCGGCCCTCCGCACTGGAGCGGTAGATCCCGACGGGGGCATGCTGGACCAGGGTCTCGTAGCCCGCCTCGGAGGTGCGCAGCGCCGCGCGCCCTTTCGCCTCGCGCAGCTCGCGCTCGATCGCGGGGAGGAGGCGCTTGAGCTGGCTTTTGGTGACCCAATCATTGGCGCCCGCCTTCATGGCGGCCACGGCCATCTCTTCGCTGATCGTGCCGGAAACACAAATGAACGGGACGTCGAGGCCGCGCTCGCGCACCAGCGCCAGCGCCGCGAGCCCGCCGAACTGCGGCATGCTGTGGTCGCCGATCACGAGATCCCAGCCCTGGCGATCGAGCGCGGCCGCCAGGGCGGCGGCGCTCGCGACCCGCTCGTACATGGGCTCGTACCCGCCACGCTTCAGCTCGCGCACGAGCAGCAGCGCGTCGTCCTCGGAGTCTTCGGCGATCAGCACTCGTAGCGCTACACTCACGCACCTGCTCCCGTCACAAGGGCCCTCTGCCCCACCAATTTGGCGATTTGGCGCAGCGCCGGGGTGACTACTGTCACCGACCGACAGTGGCTCGCTCACGCTGTAAAGCAGTTGTAGTGGCGTGACTTACAGGTTGGTCCGGACGCGTTTCCCGCGGCAGATCGGGCACGGCCCCATCCGCGGCTCCTTGCCGAGCGTCAACTGAACCGGGCCGAGCGTGACGGCGGTGTCGGTGAGGGTCACGGTCAGGGTCAGGGTTTGCCCGAGGATCGTGCCGGCGTAGCGGGCGGGGTGCTGGATGCCCCGGTCTACCGGGTACGCCGTGATGTCGTGCTCGCCCGGGACGTCGAACTTGCCCGACGCGTCCGCCACGATCTGCTGATGCACGTTGCCGTAGGTGCAGCCGATGTGGGCGTGGGCGCTGGTGTCGTCGGCGATGAGCGCGGCGTTGTCACCACCCCACGTCCCGCTGACCTTCCCGGCCGTGGGGCGAGGACTCACGACGCCGCAGTCGCGCAGCAGCACGATCGCCACACCGGCGAGGATGACCCTGTTCATACGTTCCCTTGATACCTACCTCGGCAGCCACTTCCCCGTCACAATCAGCTCCTCGACCAGGTCCGGCGCCGTCCGCCCCGCCGCCTCGGCGGCGAAGTTGATGACCAGGCGGTGAGTGAGCACGGTGGGCGCCACCGCCTTGAGGTCGTCGTAGTCGGGCATCGGCCGGCCGTCCAGCGCCGCCCGCGCCTTGGCGCCCAGGATCAGGTACTGTGACGCGCGCGGGCCCGCCCCCCACGCGACGAACTCCTTGATGAACGCCGGCGCGTCGCCGTCCGGGGCCCGGGTCATCCGCACCAGCGTCACCGCGGCGCGCACCAGCGGCTTGGTCACGGGGATGCGGCGCACCAGATGCTGCAGCGCGAGCACGTCTTCCGCGGTGAGCACGGGGGAGATCGTCGCCGCGAGATCGCCCGTCGTCGCCTCGACGATCGTCTCCTCTTCGTCTTTCGATGGATAGCCCACCCGCAGCTCGAACATAAAACGGTCGAGCTGCGCCTCGGGGAGCGGATACGTCCCCTCCTGCTCGATCGGGTTCTGGGTGGCGAGCACGAAGAACGGCGCCGGCAGCTGGTGTGTCTGGCCGGCCGCCGTCACCTGATGCTCCTGCATCGCCTGCAGCAGCGCGGCCTGCGTCTTGGGCGGTGTGCGGTTCACCTCGTCCGCCAGCACGATGTTGGCGAACACCGGCCCGCGCACGAAGCGGAAGCCGCGCTTCCCGGTCGCCTGGTCCTCCTCGATGATCTCAGTGCCGGTGATGTCGGACGGCATGAGATCGGGGGTGAACTGAATGCGCGAGAACTTGAGCTCGAGCGCTTGGGCCACGGTCGACACCATCAGGGTCTTGGCGAGCCCGGGGACGCCCAGCAGCAGAGCGTGGCCGCCGGAGAAGACGGCGGTGAGGATGCCGTCGAGCACGTCCTTCTGGCCGACGATGCGGCGACCTACCTGGGCGAGCAGGTCGGCGCGCGCCGCCGCGAGCCGCTCGAGCAGCTCGACGTCGCCCTGGGGAGGGGCCGACGGACGCGGCACGGGCGCCGGATTTGCGGTCATCGAGTGTCCAAGGTAATCACATCATACTCCCAAGCGCCACATAAGTTTGCGGGCCTGGCGGTTTGCTTGCGAAATTTTTCACAAGCGGGTAGCTTTGGCGCCGTGCCAAGCCCGGGGCCGCTCCGCTACGCGGGGCTCGGGATCCAACTCGCCGTCACGGTCGTCGTCTGTGTGCTCGCTGGTCAGTGGCTGGACCGCAAGGCGGGGACGGACGGCATCTTCACCATTCTAGCACCGCTGCTTGGCTTCGGCGGCATGCTGTACTCCCTGATCCGGGAGCTTGCGAAGACGGACCGGAACGGGCCGTGACCCCGGGACGTCGCTACCTGCTGGGCGTGACGACGGTCGCCGCGGCGGCCCTCCTCCTTAGCTTGGTCCTGCCGCCGCCCGACCGGTCCGGAGTTTGGCTCGCGCTCGGCGTCGCGCTCATGGTGCAGGGGCCGCTCGGCTGGTGGCTGGTGCAGGCGATCGGGACGGAACGCTTCCTCTTGGTGTGGACGATCGGCGTCGCCGCCCGGGTCGCGGTCGTGGCGGGATGCGGGCTGGTGGTGGCCCCGGCGCTGGGGCTGGCGCTCGCGCCGATGCTGTTCGCCCTGGTGGGTGTGCTCATGGGCTGCGTGGTGGTCGAGGCGATCGTCGTCCGCCCGGGGCGACCGGGGGGGGGAGTCGAGGTGCGATGAATCGGTTCGCTCGCAGCTGGGGGACAGTCAGCCTGCTCGCGGCGCTCGCGGCACGGACCGCGGCGGCGCAGGAGCGGCCAGCGCCGTCGGCGTCGAACGAGATCGACATCATGGCCCATTTGGGTAACTCGCACACGATCGAGCTGCCCGCCTGGAAAGCCCCCTACTACGTGGAGAAGGAACTCCCCAGGATCCCGCCCATTCACATCGGCGGCGTCACCGTCGATGTGTCGCCCACGAAGCACGCCGTGTTTCTTGCCCTCGCGGCCCTGATCGTCGGCCTGGTCTTCCTTTATACCTCTCGCGTGGTGGCGCGGGCGCAAGCCGCCGGTCGCCCCCCGCGCGGCTTCGCCGCCGCGATGGAAGCGATGGTGCTCTATATCCGGCAGGAGGTCGTGCTGCCCAACGTCGGGCCGCACGGCGAAGGCTACGTCAACTACCTGTTGACGGTGTTCTTCTTTCTCCTCACGTGCAATCTGCTCGGTCTGTTGCCGTGGAGCGCGACGCCCACCTCGAACATCGCGGTGACGGGTGCGATGGCGCTCGTGTCGCTGGTGGTGATCGAGGTCTCGGGGATGCGGGCGCTGGGGCTCAAGGGCTACCTGGGAACGATCTTTTTCCTGCCGGAGGGGCTGCCGACGGCGCTCAAGCCGGTGATGCTCGTGATCATGACGCCGATCGAGATCATCGGGAAGCTCGCGAAGCCGTTCGCGCTCGCCGTCCGGTTGTTCGCCAACATGACGGCGGGGCACGTCGTCGTGCTGGCGCTGATCGGGCTGACGTTCTTCTTCCAGAGCTACCTGGTCGGCGTGGCCGCGTCGCTGATGGCCACCGGGATCATGCTGCTCGAGCTGTTCGTGGCGTTCTTGCAAGCGTTCGTATTCACGCTGCTCACCAGCGTGTTCATCGGGCTGATGCGCGCGGCGCACTAGCAGGGTGCTGAAAAAGGGGGGTTGGGCGTCGGAGTTCTCATCCTGAAGGATGGGCTCGGCCACACAACGCCGAAGCGTAGTGCGCTTCAGCACGGTACCGCGCCGAGCCCACGCTTCAGCGTGGGAACATCCCGAACGCGACTCTCCATGGTTTTTGTGAGTCCTGTTGGAGTATTGCGGCACCGACGGCATCGGGCGCTCGCGCTGCCGTCGGAGGTAGTCCGCCCCGGAGGTCGGGGGGCGGACGAAGCTCACTGATCGCTTGGGCGATCGAAGGGAGCCACCGCGGCGACGCCGGTCCGGGAGAACCGGCGCACGCGCGGGCGAGCGCACCAGGACAGCGATCTCCCGCTCACCATTGGGAGTGTGACATGCTGCTGAACGTGCTCGCTCTGCTTCAGGACACCGCCGCCGAGTCTGCCGGCAAGGGCTACGCGCTCATCGGCGCCGGTCTCGCGGCGGGGCTCGCGGTGCTCGGCGCCGGCGTCGGCATCGGGCGGATCGGCGGTCAGGCCGTCGAAGGCATGGCGCGCCAGCCCGAGAACAGCGCACGCATCCAGACGGCGATGATCATCGCCGCGGCGCTGGTGGAAGGCGTGGCGCTGTTCGCCGCCGTGGTCGCGTTCGTCATGCAGGGCAAGGTCCATTTCTGAGCGAGGCCGCCATGCGTAAGTCGGTGTGGCTCGCGCTGCTGCTCGTGGCCGCAACGGCGCCGCCGGCGTGGGCCCAGGAAGGCGGCGCCGGGCCGCTCACGGTCGACGGCGGGCTCGTCGTCTGGACGCTGGTCGTGTTCGGGCTGCTGCTCCTCGTCCTGAGGCGCAGCGCGTGGCCCGTCCTGCTGGCCGCCGTGCGGGAGCGGGAGCGACGCCTCGAGGAGCAGATCGCGCAGGCACAAAAGGACCGGGAGGAGGCCGCCGCGCTGCTCGAGGAGCACAAACGGCTGCTGGCGGGATCGAAGGCCGAGGCGCAGGAGCTGATCGCCAAGGCCAAGGCGGTCGCCGAGAAGGAGCGCGCCGCGCTGCTCGCCAAGGCCCGGGAGGAGTACGAAGAGCTGCTGGCGCGAGCGCGCAAGGACATCGAGGAGGAACGGGAGAAGGCGATCCTGGCGCTGCGCCGCGAGGCGGTGGACCTCTCGATCGCCGCCGCCTCGAAGCTGCTCGAGGCGCAGCTCGATACCGAGACCAACCGCCGCCTGGTGAGCGAATACCTGGCGACGCTCGAGCAGCAGCGGTGAAGAGCACTACGGTCGCCCGCAACTACGCCGAGGCCCTGCTCCTGGCGGGCGAGGCCAAGGGGGGCGACGCCGTCGAGCGCCACGGCCGGCTGCTGGACGCGGTGGCGGGCGCGATCCAGGCGGACCAGCGCATCGCGATCGCGCTCGATTCGCCCCGCGTCGCCAAGGCCACCAAGAGCGCGCTACTCGAGCGGGCGCTGGAGGACGTGGCGCCCCCCGAGTTCGTGCGGTTCCTCCAGGCGGTGGTGCGGCGTGGCCGCCAGGGTCTCTTGGCCGAGATCGCGCAGGAGTACCAGGGGCTGGTGGACGTGAAGCTCAACCGCGTCCATGCCGGCGTCACGCTGGCGCGCGAGCCGGATGCGCGGCTCGAGCGGGAGATCACCGAGCGCCTGACGGCGGCGCTGCGGAAGGAGGTGCGGGCGCACTTCCGCGCCGATGGTGGGATCCTGGGCGGCGTGGTGGTGCGGGTAGGTGACCGGATTTACGACGGCTCGCTGCGCCGCAAGCTGGCCGTGCTGCGGCGCAGGATGCTCACCGGCGAGTGACGTCCGGGGGGGGCCGGTGCCCCCCTAGCAGGATGCGTAAAAGGGGTCGAGAGTCGGAGGTTCCCACCCTGAAGGATGGGCTCGGCACAGCACGGCACGGACCTTTGTGGTCTTTCGGCATCCGGCTAGAGCCGATACCGCAGGCCGAGCGACACCCAGCGACGCCAGGTGGCGCGCCGCTCGAACCCCGCCGGCAGATCGCGCTGCTCGAACACGGGAGGGGTGACGACCGCACCGGCGTGCACTGAGCCGGCCAGCCGGCCGGTGATGGGCCATTCGACGGACAGGGCTCCCCGCGCCCCGATCAGGGTCCGGCTGGTGCCGCCGTCGGGATGCCACACGTCCGCGACCGGCCCGGCGTGGAGGCGGAGCGCCGCGCCCGAATCCGTCCGGGCGCAGCGCCACGATATCTCGGGGGCGAGCTCGACGAACGTCAGCACGTCCTTCTGCACCACGGCGAATTCGCGGCCTTCCTCTCTTACGCCCACGCTCGCATAAGACAACCCCAGCCCGACGCCGACGCTCCCGACCCTCCGGTCCAGCCGCAGCGCCACGACCGTCGGGTGACTCGGCCCCGAGCTCGCCGGGCCGGCCGCGGTGGTGTCACGCGCCGTGCCGCTGAAGCGCGACGCGGCGAACTCCACCTCGAGGCCCCACTGCCCCGCGAGCGGCGACGGAGCGATGCTGATTCCAAAGCACAGCGCGACCTTCAGATGGCGACGCATGGGCCGTCTCTCCTCTTGAACGGAGGCTACCGCATTTCCAGTTGGATCCAGCCGTTGGTGACGTTGTTCTCGCCCTTGACGATCCAGTTGAACCCCGGGTGGTACTCGCCGACGACGCTGTCCTGGACGGCGTCACCCACCAGCTCGTCGTTCGTGTTGATCAGCGATGCCAGCGCGCTCCACAGCTTCTGCAAGGCCTTGGCGACCTTCCAGTACTTGGCGACGTTGTTGGTCGAGTCGTTCCCGGCCGTGAGTGCCTTGTAGGCCCCGTCCACTGCGTTGAACAAGTTCGCGACGCGGTTGGGGTCGTTCTTGATCTGGCACGCGGTGTCGTCGTCCTCCACCACGAACACCCGCGCATTCTGGCCGGGGTGGGCGGCGTTGTAGGCGTCGATCTGGCTCTTGCTGAACACCATGACGCTGCCGCTCCAGTCGAGATCGTTCTGGTCGAAGTAATACGGCGCCGGCTGCTTCTCACCGGCACACTGGTAGTCAGTGAGGGAGTCGGTCTGCCCCTTCTGGCCGAGCATATGCACCTCAAATTCGGGGGTGCCTTTCAACCAACCTTCAAAATCCTCCACGAAATGGGCTTGCGTCATATAGAGCCCAGGGGGTGGCGCAGGTGGGGCGGGAGGCGGCAAGCCCCCGCCCCCGCCGCCCCCACACTCCTCCAGACACGTGAGCATGGACGGTTGCGGCGTGAAGTCCGTCTCGACCGGGACGAGCGCGATCACCGGCGTCGCGGGCGGCCGGTCGGGGTCGAGCAGGATGCGGTGCCCCTGCGGGTCGAACGCCACCGGCACGTCGTGGTCGCGCAGCGCGGTGGCGACCAGCACGTTGGCGTCACCGCGCCAGCCGCTCCGATGTGCCGGCACGGGCAGGTAGATCTCGAGCGGAACGGCCGCCTGCGCCTCCGCTTCCAGCTCGCGCGCCGCCACGCCGGCGTGGCGGGCGACCTGATCGCGGGCGCGCCCTCCGCCTGCGGCCAGGAAACGCTGGAAGTGGAGCTTGTGCTCGCGGAACGGCGACGAGTCGAGCTGGGCCTTGAGGGATGCGGCGAACCCCGGGTGCGCGAGCGCGCGCGCCAAGTGTTGCGCCAGTGCCTCGGATTTCGCCTGCAGCTCGGCGACAGGAGGTCTCGCTGCGGATTCCAGTCTCCCCGGGGCGGTAGCGGGGGGCCGGTCGGTGCAAGCCGCCAGCGCCGCCAAAGCAGTGACAAGCGCCGGGGCCGGGAGATAGCGCGATTTATGCGTCATGGCTGACTCCTTTTTGTCGAGGTTTGCGCGCCCAACATGAGGAGTCAGTTGTCGAAAACCGGCGCCCGATTCGTGCGCCGCCGGCCAAAATCACGCGTCACGCCTCCCCGCCAGGACCGGAGGCGTGTAGCTTCCCCATCCCCATGATCCCGATGCTCCCGATTCTTCTGTTATTCTTGGCCCGCGACACGACGGGCTACTGGCAGCAGCAGGTCACCTACCGCATCACGGCGACGCTGGATGAGCCGGCGGCCGTGCTCAGCGGTCACGCGCGGATCACCTACGTGAACCGCTCCCCCAACACGCTGCGTGATTTCTTCGTGCACCAGCATTTGAACGCCTTCCGGCCGGGCTCTCGCTGGGCGGCGGCGGATTTCGCCGAAGGGCGGGAGCGGTTCCAGCACCTCCACGACCCGGACTACGCTTTCGAGCGCATCACGGGCTCGACGGTGATGGGGGAGGCTGCCAAGCCGGACTACCCGTATGCCCCGGACTCGACGATCGCGCACTGGACCCTGCCAAGGCCGCTCCTGCCGGGAGACTCGACGGTGGTGGAGGTCGACTGGCGGGCGCGGCTGTCGACGCTGCCGCGGCGTCAGGGGCGACGCGGGCGGCGGTTCGATTTCGCGCAGTGGTACCCGAAGGTGGTGGTCTACGACCGCTTCGGATGGGAGGACCATCCGCTCTATCCGGCCGGTGAGTTCTACGGCGAGTTCGCGACCTACGACGTGACGCTCGACCTCCCCGAAGATCAGGTGATCGGTGCCACCGGCGTTCCGGTCGAAGGCGATCCGGGGTGGGACCACGCCAAGGCTGACCCGCAGCTCCGCATCGATTATCAGCGCGACTGGTACGGGCGGCGAGCGCCCGGCCCCGGGTGCGGAGCGGTGGCGGCCGGCCGCAAATGCGTGCACTTCCATGCCGAGCAGGTCCATCACTTCGCGTTCTCGCTCAACCCGCAGTACGTGTACGAGGAGGGACGCCAGGGAGACGTCGTGGTGCGGGTTCTCTACCTGCCGGGAGACAGCGCGACGTGGGGAAAGGGCATCGCAGTGCGCAACACGCGGGCGGCGCTGGCGTGGCTCGACTCGCTGTACGGAAAGTTCGCGTGGCCGGCGCTCACCAACGTGCACCGCATCGAAGGCGGCGGCACCGAGTTCCCCATGATGGTGATGGACGGCTCCGCCGGGCTCGGCCTCATCGTGCACGAGGTCGGCCACAATTACACCATGGGCATCCTCGCCAACAACGAGTGGCGGGAGGCCTTTCTCGACGAAGGGTTCACCAGCTTCCAGACGAGCTGGTTCTTCGAGACGCACGGCGGGCGCTCGCAGTACCCGGCCGTCGAGGCGGACGTGCTGCTGCTCGACCTCGACCGCTGGAGCGAGCCCGTCTCCATGGCGAGCGAGCGCTTCCGCGACTTCTTCACCTACAATCAGATGGTGTACGACAAGGCGCAGCTGTACTACGAGCAGCTGCGCTACGTCGGGGGCGACGAGACGATGCGCCGCATCCTGCGCACCTACTACGCCCGCTGGAAGCTCAAGCACGTGGACGAGGACTGCTTCCGGGAAGTGGCGGAGGAAGTCTCGGGGCGGGACTTGAAGTGGCTGTTCGGCCAATGGCTGCATGCGACGCCGCTAATCGATTATTCCCTGAAGCGCGTGCAGCGAACGCGGCAGGCTGACGGCCGATGGCTGACGGCTGTCACCATCGAGCGGAAGGGCGATGGCTGGATGCCGGTCGAGATCGGCGACCGGGGGGGGGACACGATCTACGCTCGCGCAACCGGCCAGCCGGCGACCGAGGTGGTCGCGTTCACCACCGCCCGGCGGCCCGGCCGGTTGGTGCTGGACCCGCGGGTGCGGGCCCACGACTACAACATGCTGAACAATCGGGAACGCCGGGGGCTCATGGGACGCGGAGCGTGGCCGCTCCGCATCGACAACCCGTTCCAAGAGACCGTGCGCCGAGATGTCGGCGTGCGGGGGTTGTTGCCCGTGGTCTGGGCGAACGACTTCGGCGGCGTCACGGTCGGTCTGCGGGAGCGCGCCAACTACCTCGGCCGCTACGACCGGGGCCTGGTGCTCGGTACGGTGGCGACGCGCCCGGGGGCGAGCCAGGCGCTCGGGCTGTACGGGCGCTGGAGCAACCCGATCGGCGGGCTCACGCCACGGACTACCACGAGCCTCGCGGCCTGGCTCACCGAGGGGCGGGCCGGGGCCGCCATCGCGGTCGATCGCTCGCTGCGGCAGCACCTCGGGTTCGGCGCGGACCCGCACGTCGGATTCGACGCGCAGTGGATGGCCACCACCGACCTGGGGTACTTGGACCGCCGGCTGTGGGACGACGCGGGGACCATCGAGGCGGGACCGTGGGTGGCCACTACCGCCCGGCGCGGCGCGGCCGTGCTGCGCGCGCGGCTGGGGGGCCGGGGCGGGGTCGTCTATTTCAACCCGGGACGCGGAGCGGTCTCCCGCAACCGCTACGACTTCGAGGCGTTCGGCCGGTTCACCGGCGCAGCGAGCGTCCGCACGTCGTTGCTGGGCGCCCGCGTGTTCGCCGGCGCGTACCTAGGCCAGTCCGATCCCGTGCGGCAGCGGCAGATCTCGATCGCGGGCGCCGACCCCTACGAGACATTCACCAACCCGTTGCTGCGGAGCCGGGGCGCGCTGCTGGTGCGCCCCGACTTTCACTATCAGGCTCCGGGCGGGGCGAACCTGCGGGGCTTCCGGCCGGACCTGGGCGGGCGGTGGGCGATCGGCGTGAACCTCGAAGTCACGCCGTGGGTGCTGCGGCGCGACCAGGGTATCTTGCGGGGGTTGGGGCTCGAAGGGTTCGTGGACGCCGGGGTGGTCGACACGCTGATGATTCAGTCGTCGCCGCCCGGGCGGGCATACACGACGCTGTACGACGTGGGCGTGGGGCTGGTGACGCAGCATCAGCTGAAGGAGCTGGACTGGACCATGCGCTTCGAGGTGCCGTTTGCGGTGAACCGCTGGGCCGACGCGGCCGACGCCAGGCCGGGGAACGAGCGGTTCGCGTTGCGCTGGCAGGTCAGCCTCGAGCCGAGCTTCTGATGGACACGCGGGCGAGCGACCGGCGCGGCTTCTTTCGGGAGACATTCGGCCGGCTGTTGCAGGAGGTGACGGCGCGCACCGAGCAGCGCGTCGCTCCGCGCCGTCACTTCCGGCCGCCGGGCGCGGCGGCGGAGCTCGCCTTCCTCGCTTCTTGTACGCGCTGCGGCGACTGCATCGACGTGTGCCCGGTGCACGCGATCATCAAGGCGCCGCCCGGCGCCGGCCTCGCCGCCGGGACGCCGATCATCGATCCGGCCATCCAGGCGTGCGTCGCGTGCGCCGACATGCCGTGCGCCCGCGCCTGCGAGACGGGCGCGCTCGTCCCCCCCGCTGACGGCTGGGCGAACGTGCACCTGGGGGTCCTGGACCTCGACCCCGAGCGCTGCATCACCTTCCACGGCGTGCCGTGCGGGGTGTGCGCGCGCTCCTGCCCCGTGGGGGAGCGAGCGCTCGCCCTCGACGCCGGCGGGCACCCGGTGCTGAAGCCCGAGGGGTGCGTGGGGTGTGGGGTGTGTGTGACGGCGTGCGTGACGAGCCCGTCGTCGTTGCGGCTGAGCCTGGTGGCGTCTGTATGAACGAGTGCGGAATGTGGAATGCGGAATGCGGAGTTGAAGGGGGAGGTCGTTCGCCGAGCGACGCTCACCGTTACACTTCGCACTTCGCACTCCGCACTCCGCATTGGGGGGTTCCCTGACCGACCTCCCCTACCGCGTCGCAAAGCCCTGGGGTCACGAGTTGATCTGGGCGAAGACCGAGCGTTACGTCGGGAAGATCCTGCATATCGAGCCCGGGCACGTGCTATCGCTCCAATACCATAACAAGAAGGACGAGTCGATCTACGTGCTGTCGGGCGAGATCGTGCTCCGGATCCAGCAGGGGGAAACGCTCATCGAGCGGCGCCTGGCCGAGGGCGAAGCGTTCCATATCCCGCCCAAGGTGATCCACCAGTTCGAGGCCGTGGTGGTGAGCGATCTGTTGGAGGCCTCGACGCCCGAAATCGACGACGTGGTGCGGCTCAAGGACCGCTACGGGCGCGTCTAGGTCGATTCGTTCACGGCGTGTGGCTGGCCGCGTACCTGGTCAGGAGTGCTTACATTAGTCCCGACCTCGAACCCAGGCCCAAGGCGTGAAAATCATCGTACCGCTCGCGGGGAAGGGAACCCGGCTGCTGCCGCTCACCAAGCGCGTGCCCAAGCCGCTGGTCCGCGTGGCGGGGCGGCCGGTGATGGACTATGTGATGGACACGGTGAAGGGCTTCGACGTCGACGAGCTGATTGTCATCACCGGACATCTGAAAGACGTCGTCCAGCGATACATCGTCACGCACTACGACGTCCCGGCCAAATTCGTCGAACAAAAGACGTTGGATGGTACCGCGGGCGCCATCAATCTCGCGCGGCCGTTCGTGGACCAGCCGGTGCTGATCATCTTCGTGGATACACTGTTCGACGCCGACCTGTCGCTCATCAAGACCGTCGACGCCGACGGTATCCTCTGGGCGAAGGAGGTCGAGGACTACCAGCGCTTTGGGGTGATCGTCACCGACCAGCACGGCTACATGAAGACGATCGTCGAGAAGCCGAGCACCCCGGTGTCGCGGCTCGCGAACATCGGGCTGTACTACATCAAAGACTGGAAGACGCTGTTCGACGGGATCGCCCACGTGTTGAACCAGCCGCCCGGGAAGGGCGGCGAGTACTACCTCACCGACGCGTTCCAGTACCTGGTGGACCGCGGGCGGCGGCTGTTCACCGCGCCGGTCGGCGGGTGGTACGACTGCGGGAAGGTGGACACGCTGCTCGAGACGAACCAGCACCTGCTCGCGCAGGGCCGGGCCCGGATTCCCCAGGGGCCATGCCCCCGCTGTACGATCGTACCGCCGGTCTACATCGAGGACGGCGTCACGATCCACGACGCCACGGTCGGTCCCAACGTCTCGCTCGAGGCGGGGAGCTACGTCACCGAGAGCACGATCGCGAACTCGATTCTCGGGCGTAACGTCCGTGTGGTGCGGAGCAAGGTCGCCGACTCGCTGGTGGGCGACGATCAGGTGATCGAGGGGAAGACGATCCAGCGCAGCGTGCTCGACGCGGGAGAGCTGGCTCCGGCTAGGTAACCTAGCGGGCCAGCTTGGCTTCGAGCCCGGCCTTCACCTCCGGCCACTCGGCGGCGAGGATGCTGTAATACACCGAGTCGCGCACCCGCCCGGTGGCCGTGATCACGTGGCTCCGCAGGATTCCTTCCTCTTTCGCGCCGATGCGAAGCAGCGCGGCGCGCGACCGCTCGTTCAGGGCGTCGGTCTTGAACTCCACACGGATACAGTCCAGCGTCTCGAACGCGTGTCGCAACAGCAGGTACTTTGCCTCGGTGTTGATCGGGGTGCGTTGCGCGGCGCGCGCGAGCCACGTCCAGCCGATCTCGAGACGGCGGTTGGCCCGATCGATGTTGGCGTAGCGCGTGCTCCCGACGGTGCGTCCAGACGCCGTCGCGATGATGGCGAAGGGCAGCGCCGTGCCCTGGCGCTGCCACTCGAGCGCGGTCTCGATGTACGCGCGCACGTCTGCGGCCGTCCGCACGAGCGACGCGGTCCAGCGCCAGATCTCCGGATCGAGCCCGACGGCGCACAGCTCCGGCTCATGAGCGAGCGACAAGGGCTCGAGCCGGACGTGGCGGCCGGCGAGCGTGACCGGCTCCACGTGCATCATCGGCATCATTGTAGATGGTAGCGTATTCCCAGGGTAGCGCGACCGGGCGCCACATCGTCGCTCGCCGCTCGAGTCGCGGTGCAAGCCAGCGACATTGTGTAAAGATCCTGCGACAACTCGCGGCCCCAGCGGGGCGTGCCGGCGCTTTCGTGCCGGGCCGGTGCGGCACGGCCTTTGCTTTCCGTGCTCGCGGTACCGATCGCGGATACGTGCGGCTCGCAGCCCGTGTCCCGGCGGCGTGCGGGGTATCGTGGAGGCGCTTGCTTCCTGCTTGATCCGGCTATGGTACCCCTTTAGTCCGAGATTCTCGAGGTCCAAGACGCCCTGATCCAGAGGCGCGCCGTGCCTTAGGGCTCACCGTGGCGAAATAGGGCTGCTTGACCACTTCTTGGCAGTCGTCCGGCAGCGTGTCATTTGCGAGGTCTCTACCTGTGCGGAGGTATGTTGTGCACGTGCGCTGCTTGTCGGCGG
>DASPXE010000076.1:0-2248 GCA_035637455.1 Gemmatimonadales bacterium | reverse complement strand
GCGCTGGCGAGCGCGGCCCCGTTCGAGACGTTCCTCGATGGGCCGCTGGCGCAGCCGCGACTGAACGCGCTGCTGCTCGGCGTCTTCGCGGCTAGCGCGGTCGCGTTGGCCGCCGTCGGACTGTTCGGCGCCATGGCGACCATGGTGCGCCAACGCACGCGGGAGCTCGGTGTGCGGATGGCGCTTGGAGCTACCGCTCGAGATCTGAGGCGCATGGTGATGGGGCGCGGCCTCGCGGTTGCGGGCTTGGGATCTGTGCTGGGGCTACTGGGCGCATTGCTGGCGAACCGTCTCCTGGCGGCGCTGCTCTACGAGGTGACTCCGACGGACCTGGCGACTCTCACGGCGGTCACCGGATTCCTCATCGGTGTCGCGGCGCTCGCGAGCCTGATCCCGGCCCAGTCGACCACCCGCATCGATGCGGTGGTTGCCCTGAGGGCGGAAGGGTAGCGATTTCAAGCTTCATGGCCTCGACTCATCTGGACGCGGCGTTCGCGCGCGCGTTCGGCGCTCCCGCCACCGGCGCCGTTCAAGTGGCCCGCGCGCCCGGGCGCGTGAACTTGATCGGCGAGCACATCGACTACTGCGGCCTGTCCGTCCTCCCCATGGCCCTCCGCCAGGGCGTCCGTATCGCGTTTCACCCGCGCTCGGATCGAGAGACGCGCCTCGTCAACCGCGATCCTCGCTTCGCGCCCAGCGCCTTCGCGGTGAACGCGAGCATCCCGCCGGCTGCGGCGGGGGACTGGGGCAACTACGCCAGGGCGGCGGCCCAGGCGCTGGCCCAACGATTTCGGAATCTGCGGGGCGTCGACGCGCTGGTGGACAGCGATCTCCCGATCGCCGCGGGGCTCAGCTCCTCGTCCGCGCTCGTCGTGGCCATGGCCCTCGCGCTCATGCACGCGAACCAGGTGACGGTGGCGCCGCTCGAGCTGATGGAGTTCTTGGGGCGCGGCGAGCGCTACGTCGGCACCGCGGGCGGCGGGATGGACCAGGCGATTATCCTCGGCGCGCGGGCCGGGTGCGCCTCACGGATTGACTTCCACCCGCTCCGGCTCACGCCCACGGCCGTGCCCCCCGACTGGCAGTTCATCGTGGCGTGGAGCCTGGTGCACGCCGAGAAGTCCGGGGCGGCGCGGCAGTCGTACAACGAGCGGACGCGGCAGTGCGACGAGGCGCGGCGTCTCGTGGCCACGCGGCTCGGCCAGCGGGAGGACATCAACTACCCCGCCCTGCTCGCGGCGACGCCGGTCGAGCAGCTGCTCGAGGTCGCGGGCGCGACCGGCTCCGACGTGCTCGCGCGGCGGTTCCGCCACGTGGTCACCGAGGGAATACGCGTGCGGCAGGCGGAGGCGGCGATGGCCGCTCACGACCTAGCGGCGTTCGGGTTACTGCTCGACGCCTCGCACCAGAGCCTGCGGGGCGACTACGAGGTGAGCCGCCCCGAGCTGGACCGGCTCGTGGAGCTGGCCCGGGAGGCGGGCGCTGCGGGGGCGCGGCTCACCGGCGCCGGGTTCGGTGGCTCGATTGTGGCGCTATGTCGCGCCGAGAGCGCGCCGGAGGTCATCGCCGCGCTGCGGGAGCGCTTCTACGCCCCGCGCGGCGCTGCGGGCGACGTCGAGCGGTATGTGTTCAGGGCCGAGCCGTCGGCGGGCGCGGAGGTTCTGACTCCGGGCGCAAGCTCGGCGTGAGCCCCGGGGCGGATCCAGTCGCGCAGGAACTTCAGACCGCGCGCCAGTTGCGTCTCCACGGTCTTCTCGCCGATGCCGAGCCGGTCGGCGATCTGGGCGTAGCTCAGGCCGTCGATCAGCCGCAGTCTGCACACTAGGGCTCGTTTGGGGGGGAGCTCGGCGAGGGCTCGTTCCACGGCGGCGACCAGCTCCGCCGCCTCCAGCTCGGATTGGATCTCGACCGCTGCTGCCAACTGACCGACCCGCCCCCCCCACCGGCGGGCCACGGCGGCACGCTCCAGGCGGTCGCGCGCGGCGTTGCGCACGGCGAGGTACAGGTAGTTTCGCACCGCGCCGGCGGGGACCCAGTCCGCCCGGCCGCGCCAGATCCGGAAAAAGACGTCCTGCGTGACCTCCTCCGCATCCTCCTTCGAGTGCAGGTAACGGAAGGCAAACGCGTAGAGCCGCTGCCAGTACGCGCGATACAGCGCCTCGAACGCGTCCATGTCCCCGGCGCGGATGCGATCCGCCCATACTCGTTCGTCGGCGTCGGTCGTGACGTCGTCGGAGGAGGTCTCGGG
>DASPXE010000075.1:0-3027 GCA_035637455.1 Gemmatimonadales bacterium | reverse complement strand
GGTTTGGCGGGCCGGTACCGGACGGATTGCCGTTGCCGGCTATCGCTGCCGGAGCGCCGGCGGTAGCGAATGCCGTCGAAGTGATGAGAACTGCGAGTGTCCTTCGCAACAGATCCTCCCTTTGGAGTAGTAGACGTACGTACATCTCTTTCCTATAGGACGCCCCGAGGCGCCCGATCCTTCTCGGCTTAACAATCAGGCGCTCTCCCTCCCGGCTCCTGCCAGAGCGTGGAAGGGAGCGCCCCGCCGAGCGGGAGCGCGGCGGTGTCGCACTAGATGATTGATTCCAAATTGCCAGCGGGCTGCGAGGAGGCAGCACGAAGGCCGCCGAAGTCAGGCGTTGCTACAGCAACGTCGACCCGGAGGCCACGATGCACGCCCAACTCGACGACCTTCTCACGGCAACTTACGTGTTGGTCGACGACTTCCTCCCCAAGCGCAGAGGCCCCGGCCGGCCGCCGCGGATCACGGACGCCGAGCTCATCACGCTGGCGATCGCCCAAGTCTTCATGGGACTGCCGAACGACCGCCAGTTTCTGGCGCTCGCCGGCTACCGGCTCTCGCACCTGTTCGCCTACCTGCCACGTCAGTCGGGCTACAACAAGCGTCTGCGCGCGCTCACCCCACAGATCGAGCGAGCGATCAACTACCTCGCCTTCTGCTCGCCGGGGTGGTGCGATCAGTTGCGGCTGCTCGATTCGACCCCGGTCCCCTGCGCGGCCTCGCGCGAGACGGTTCGGCGCTCCGAGTTCGCGGGGATCGCAGCCTACGGCTACTGCCGCTCTCACTCGCGCTACTTCTGGGGCTTTCGCCTCTATCTGCTCTGCGCGAGCGACGGGACCCCGATCGCCTTCGAGCTCGCCCCGGCAAATGCTCCCGAGCGAGAGGTCGCGCGCGAGATGCTCGAGCGGGTCCCGCTCGCCGGCCTCACCGTCATCGCCGACAAGGGCTTCGCCGGCGCCGAGTTCGAGGGCTGGATGGCCGATCGCGGAGCCGAGTTCCTTCGTCCCGATCGCAAGGACGAGCCGCTCCAATTCGGATCGCTCGGGCGCGTGCGCCAGTGGATCGAATCGGTCTTTTGGACCTGCAAGGGACAGCTCGGCCTCGAGCGCCACGGCGCCCGCACACTCCCGGGCCTGTGCGCCCGCGTCGGGCTGCGGCTCCTCGCCCTCGCCGCCGGGCTCCGGCATAACGCCGAGATCGGTCAACCTGGCCGGTGCTTCAGCGCCTATGGCCACTAATTCGGGATCAACCATCTAGGCGTCAAGCCGCGCCGCGCGCCACCCAGGCCTTCGCCGAGACTACGAACGGTGGCTCCGGCAGCCTCTCCCTGCAGAGCTCGCGCAATGCCGTGCGCCGATCGGGCTCGAGGCCGGCGACGTGCGCACCCGACGGGGCGACGCCGAGCGTGAACGGCTCCCACCAGTCCTCGAACGTGGCGTGCTCGACGTCCACCGCGACGGCGCTGTCGACGATGTCGCCGATTCCAGCCGCGCGAAAGAGGTCGGCCAGGTGGCCGGCCCTGCTGCCGGGGCAGACAGACCCAGTCTCGACCTCAGGATCGAGCGCTTGGGCGGCATCCCAGAACGGACCGATCGGGCCGCCGTCGGTGAAGTCCCACACGCATGCGGCGACGACGCCGCCGTCCCGCGTCACCCGCGCCATCTCGCGGAGGCCTGCGACCGGATCGTCCATGACGTTGACCACGAGCTGGGCGAGCGTCGCATCGAAGCAGCCTCCTTCGAACGGCAGATCCTCAGCCGGCGCGCGGATGACCTGGACTCCGGGATGGCGGCCGCGTAGGGCCGCGACGAATTCCTCGGACGGGTCGACCGCCGTGACCCGTCCCGGCCCGGCCCTCCGGGCGAGCTCCGCGGTCAGCGCACCGGGGCCGCATCCGACGTCGAGGACCCGGCCGTCGAGCGGGAGTCCGGCGAAATCGGCGAAGGGCACCGCCAGCGGCCTCGAGTAGCGGCCCATGAACCGGTCATAGGCATCGGCATCGCTCAAGCTCACTTCTTCTCCTTCGGCGGCAACGCGCGGGCGAAAGCGACGCTCTGCATAGCCCAGGGCTCGAGCGCTCGCTTCGTGGAGACCGACTCGGCATCAACCCGAAGCCAGCCCTTCATCTCGCGTCCGCGCATCTCAAACGGTCGCGCACCGGGCTTGGCGAGGAGAGCCTCGGTCTCCTCCTTGGAGCAGTGGATCATCAGGCCACCCTCGCCGCTGACCCCCACCGCCATGTGGCCGTCGATCATGAAGCCGATGCCGCCGAACATCTTCTGCTCGGTGTAGCCGTCCTCGGAGGCGATCAGCTCGCGGATCCGGTTGGCGAGATCCTCGTCGTAAGCCATCGTGACAATCATGGCGCATGGGGCCTTGACGCCGATAATCGGGCTTCGCCTGCTCGCCCTCGCCGCCGGGCTTCGGCATAACGCCGAGATCGGTCAACCTGGCCTGTGTTTCAGCGCCTACGGCCACAAATTCGGAATCAACCATCTAGGTCCGCAGGAAGCGGATCGGTGGATTCCCTCGACACCGGCGCATTCGTCGCGTTTACGGAGCTCACCGAGGGAGGCGGTTAGCCAAGCACACCGGTTTCGACGTGATCATCCAGCGACGCGCCGCCGCGGCGGAGGATCTGCCCGCCGGGATCGTCTATGGCGGCTTCTCTCTCGGCGTCCTGCCGGCTCAGATACTCACGCAAACACGTCCCGGCGCCCGGGGAGCGCTGCTATTCCACGGCGGCGTGCCGACCTCGGAGTTCGAGACTCCCTGGCCGGACGGCATTCCTCTCCAGATCCACATGATGGATGCCGACGAATGGGCCGAGGAAGACCTCGTCGTCGCCCGTGATCTCGTGGACGAGATCGAGAACGCCGAGCTCTTTCTCTATCCGGGAGACGGCCACCTGTTCGCGGACAGCAGCCTCGGCGACTTCGACGAAGAGGCGGCAGCGCTGCTCAAGGAGCGCACTCTCGCCTTTCTCGAAGCTGCCGGATAGCGGCCTCCTCTTAAGGCTTCGCG
>DASPXE010000074.1:0-8306 GCA_035637455.1 Gemmatimonadales bacterium | reverse complement strand
AGCACGCTGGTCGAGGACTGCTGGGAAATGCCCGCGACGTCCACGGTGGCCACGGCGCCCGTGACGTCGGCCCGCCGCTGCGTCGTGTAACCGGTGACGATGACCTCGGGCAGCACGGTGACGGCTCGCTCCATGACGACGTCGATGGTGGCGCGCCCGCCGACGCTCAACCCGACGCCGCGATACCCGATGCGATTGAAAACCAACACCGCGTCGCTCGGAGCCGTCAGCGAGTACTTCCCCTCGTCATCGGTAACGGCGCTGGTCGTGGTCCCTCGGATGCGGACCGAGGCTCCCCGAATCTTCTCACCATCGGGCGCGGTGACCTTGCCGGAGACCTGTATCTGCTGGGCCGCCTGCTGGCCGAATGCCGGCCCGCACACAGCCAGTGCCAGCAGTAGACTCGTCCCCAGTGCACCAAGAAAACGCTTACCCTGCAGCATGTCTTTCATTGGGGTGCCCTCATCCTGCGGGTCTTCGCATGGCCTTCAGGCCGTGCTTGGTGATCAGCTCGCGATACGTGATGAGCAGTACGTTTCGGGCCTTCACGGCCCCGGCGAACCTGTCCGACGTGAGCGCATCCAGCTCTCCCTGACGATTCTTGCTCATCTCGGGGAGGGGCTGGTCGGTGTTCATGTCCACCAAGGCGCCGAGTTCCGCATCGTCTATCCCTACGTGGGTGACCACGACATTGAAACCGGGCTTGAGGCGATCAATCATCGCCACCAGGCTGTCCGCCTTCTGTCGTGGCGCCGCCCAGTACTGGGGCGCATCCATCGTCTCGCCGAAGTACTCGGACATGCCGAGACCGAATTCGCTCGCCAGCCGCTCCGTGACCTCACGAAACTCGGGGTAGTGAGTCGCCGTGCCCATATGATAGTCGATGTAGTCGATTTTTAGTCCCGACCGGCGCGCGCGCTCGATCTGCGCCCGCAGCTCCTTTTCGACGTGCCGCACGTCAGGGTGGTTTTCGTGCAGGGCTTCGGCGGACTGGAAGAAGTATCCGTTCGAGTCGACCAGCGTCGGCACCGCCTCGCGGCCCGAGACGGGTCCCCAGCGATAATTTTTCCACTCCGAGTTGAGCGTCAAGTGAATGCCGACGGCGACGGCGGGATGGCGCTTGAGAAGCTCGACCGTTTCCTGATACCAGGGACAGGCGAACATGACCGAGACGGAGAGGGGAAGGCCGGACTCCATGAGTCGTTGCAGCGCCAGGTTGACGCTGTGACTCATGCCTGCGTCGTCGCTGCGGATGATCAAGTAGACCGGACTGGACATACCCGCACGGTGCGTTGTGCCGGCCTGACCGAAGACGGCAGTCGGCGAGGTGGCCAGCAAGACACAACTGTACGCAGCGAGCAGGTGTACCGCACGCATGTGCGAGTCCTCAGGGCGTCCCACAACCTCTGACGGGCGCGAGGCACGTTGCCGATACCGACCGGCAGCCTGGGCGACGCGACGAGCTGCGCCCGCATGCGACTGCGGACGCTGGGCAATAAAAGACGCGTCCCAGGTTGACCTGTCAAGGAGACCGACGAGGATTGTGAAAAAAAGCACAAAGGTCGACGGCCTTCGCGAGCGGACCGACGATCGCCAGCGCCAGGATCGGCGGCGCGGGATAGAGCAGGCCGAGCGCTGCGACGTGATAGTCGCCCGCCAGCCGGATCCCGGCCTCCGCCACCGCCACGAGCGCGGCGACGCCGATCCGCCCCCGCATCGAGCCGACCGTGGTCTTGGGATCGGTGATCATAAAGAAGATGAACAGCTGGTACATCGGGCCCGTGATCGGCGCGAGCTCGGCGACGAGCGGCGTACCGACGATCGCGCTGCGTGCCGCGGCCAGGAGCCCGTAGCAGATCACGTACGTAAGGGTCACGTGCAGCACCCGCACCCGAGCGGCGATCAGGAGCCCGAACGCCCAGATGACCGCATTGGTGGCGAGGTGGTTCCCCCACTGGTGACTGAGGATCGCCACGCTGCCCGGCGCGATCACGAGCAGCAGGCTGATCGCAAAGTTGCTCGGGTTCCACAGGTGCTGGCCGCGATACGCCAGCACGTACTTGGAAGCGATGGCCAGGAACGCGCCCAGGGCGGACGGCCACAGCAGACCGGCCCGCGGCTTGAGGAGCAGCGCGAGACTGACACCGGTGACGTAGGCGCTCTGGACCGCCGCGCTGCGGCTTCCGACCAGGCGCGCCAAGGCGAGCTCGGTCACGACGCACATGCCGAGGGCGATGGCGAGGCGGTCGTAGCCGCCCAGGATCCCGTAGCGCGCTTCCCCCACCACGAGAATGAGCGTGATGAGGAATGAGACGAGGTAGCGGGGATCGACCTCCCCCAACCGGGCCCAGAGCGTGCGGCTCCGCCCCTGCAGCGCCGCGCGGGCCGCCGCGGTCACGGCACCGCGCCGGCGGAAGGCGACTCGGTGATGACGTTGAGGCGGTCCACGTCGGGGTGTTCGACCACCTGCCCCGCGCCCGAAGGCCAGCGGATCACGACCCGGTCCACGCGCGTCATCCCGCCCAGGCCGAAGTGCAGCCGCCGGTCGTTCTGGCTCGCGAACCCCATCCCGCCATCCACGATCTTGAGCTGGCGCGTCCCCCCCGCTTCGACGGTCACCTCCGCGCCGATGGCGCTGCGGTTGCTGCGCGTGCCCACCAGGCGGAACGCGATCCAATGGTTGCCCGGCGCGACGGTATTCTTATAGATGAGCGCCGGCTGGTTCTGGTTCGCGACCACCACGTCGAGCACCCCGCGGTTGAACAGGTCGACCAGCGCGACCGCGCGGCCGTCGTACTCGTCGGTCACGCCGACGGCCGCGGCCACGTCCGTCCAGCCCGCCAGCCCGCGGTTGACGAATACCCGCGACCGCTCGTACCCGGACAGGCTGGCGCTGCCGATGGCGGGCCAGTTCCGGGCGTCTTCGAACACGTTCCCGTTCGCCCCCGCGACTTTCGACATCGCGTACCAGTAGCTCCGGTTCCGGTCCCCCGACACGTAGCCGTTGACGACGAACAGCTCGTTGCGCCCGTCGTTGTCCAGGTCACCCAGCTGCGCTCCCCAGGCCCATCCGGCGTCGACGATGACGCCTTCGGCCCCTTGCTGGAAGCGCCCCAGCTCCGGCAAGAAGTTGAGACGCAGGTTGTTGCCCTGGAACAGGTAGCCGCGCTCCGAGATGTTGGTCACGAACGCATCGAGCCGTCCGCGGTTCAGCACGTCGCCGAGCGACGCCGACATGCCGCTCTTCGAGTCACTCTCGAGGCCTGCCCTGGTCAGCACGAACCGCCTGCCGGAATCGTTGACGAACAGCTCTTCCGGCCCGTAGTCATTCGCGAGGAACAGGTCGGGCCAGCCGTCGCCATTGAAATCGGCCGCGGCGGCGGCGAGGGTCCAGCGCGTGCTGCCCACCCCCATCTGGTCGGTGACGTCTTCGAAACGGCCACCCCCGAGGTTATGGAACAGGCGATTCTTCCCGCCGTTGGTCGCGAACTCGAAGCTGTTGTGCATGATGCGGGTCGTCTTCAGGTGCCAGAAATCGATGTCGGAGCGGAAATAGCCCGTGACGTAGAGGTCGAGCAGCCCGTCCCGGTCGTAGTCGAGCCACACCGCCCCATTGCTGTTCATCCAGTGGCGCAGCCCCGCGGCAGCGGTCACGTCCTCGAAGTGCAGGCCGTCGAGATTCCGGAACAGCTGGAGGTACCCCCACTTGTAGACGAGCAGGTCCTCGAGCCCGTCGTTGTCGTAGTCGCCCCACCCGGCGCCCATCGACACGCCCTCGCCCGGGCGGTTCAGGTCGGCGACGCCGGCGCTCCGCGCGACGTCGACGAACGTCCCGTCGCCGCGGTTCACGTAGAGCGCGTTGGGGAACCCGAACCGGCTGTTCGTGAAATAGAGGTCGGGCCAGCCGTCGTTGTTCACGTCGCTGACGGACACGGATGCGCCGAGCGCCGCCACGAGCGGGGCGATGTTGTCGATCCGGGGATCGAGCGTGGGCGCGTGATGCACGACATCGATCCCCGCCTCGTGCGCCACGTCGCGGAGCGCAAAGCCGGGCGCGGCGGCGTCGCCACGGCCGCGTTCTTCCGGTCGCCCGCGATTCAGCGCGACGACCAGGAAGACGGCTCCGAGGAACACCGTGGTGAGGGCGAGCCGTCGCACGCGCAGGGACGTCACGCCGTGAACCATATCGCGTGGTCTTGTCCGTCGGCAAGGATCGAACGATGTTGCTAGCCCCATGATCCGGAATGTCCTGACGAGTCTTGGCATCGCCGCGACGCTGCTCCTCGTTGGCTGCCGCGGCCGGGAGCCGGCGCGGGGCGAGGGGGACGGCCTCGAGCGCGACGCCGCTATCCTGGCGGCGCGGACGCTCGGTCTCGCGTACCTGCGGAGCGAGCAGCTCGGCCAGGCCGAAACGGCTTTCCGCAAGATTGTCGCCCTGGCGCCCGATCAGGCGCTGGGCTACGCGAACCTCGGACTGGTGCAGCTGCGACAGGGCCGCTACGTCGAGGCCGAGCGCGAGATCCGCCGGGCGGCGGCCCTGGACACAGCGAGCGACGACATCGCCCTGACGCTCGCCAAAGTGTACGAGCTAACGGGCCGCACGGCCGAGGCCCGTCGCGCGGTGGACCGCGTGCTGCGACGCAGCCCGGACGATCTCCGCGCGCTGTACGAGCTGGTCGCGCTCGATCCGGCGTCCCCAGAGACGTACCTCCGGCGGATCGTGGAGCGCGCGCCCAGCAACGTGGCAGCCCGGCTCGACCTCGTGGACGTGCTGCTCGCCCGCGGGGGGGGCGGGGGGGACGCGGCGGCGGCCCAGCTCGAGGCGCTCGAGCGGCAGCTCCCCGAGCTGCCGCGTGAGGCCAACCGGTTCTTCGCGCAGGCGCTCGCCCTGGCGCGCGCCGGTCGCGTCAGCGCCGCGGCCGCGCCCGCTACGACGTTCCATCGCTTCATGGAAACCACGGCGGCCTACCAGGCGAGCCTGCAGAAGCTGCGGGGGGCGAACGGCGCGCCGCCGGGGTACCCCATCCTCACGTTCAACCCCGTCATTACGCCGCCGGCGCAGGACGCCCGCGCGATCGCGGCGGCGATCAGCTTCAGCGACGTGACGACCACCGTTGGGCTCCTCGGCGCGCCGCCGCTCCCGGACACCGCCACCGCGGTCGCGCTCGCGACCGGCGATTACGACGGCGACGGCAGTGAGGACGTGTTCGTCGGGGGACGCCTGTTCCACAACGAGCTGGCACGCGCCACCGAACTGACTACCCGCGCCGGGATCGAGCTACGCGATCGGGCGGTCGCCGCGACGTTCGGCGACTACGACAACGACGGACGGCTCGATTTGTTCGTTGCGACCGCGAGCGGCGGCAGGCTGTTCCGCAACGCCGGCGACTCGTCGTTCACGGACGTCACCGCCGCCGCCGGACTCGACAGCGTGCCGCCAGCCACGACCGCGCTATTCGTGGATCTCGATCACGACGGCGACCTCGACCTGTTCCTCGCCACGCCCGCCGGGAACCGGGTGTACCGCAATGTCAACGGGTGGTTCAAGGAAATGGCCGGGGCGATGGGCCTGGCCGGCAGCGGTGGGAGCCGCGACGCTGCCTTCGGCGACTTCGACGGCGACGGGCTTGTGGACCTGGTCGTCGTGGGAAGCGACGGACGTCTCACGCTGTTCCGCAACGCGGGACAGGGCCATTTCGCGGACGCGACGGCGGCTAGCGGCCTGGCGCACGCCGGGCCGCCGGGCCGCGCGGCCGCGATCGCCGTCGGCGACTACGACAACGACGGGTTCCTCGACCTGTTCGTCGCGTCGGCGGGCGGAACGGCGCCCGTCCTCTACCGCAACCGTGGCGACGGCAGCTTCGAGCCGGATCGCCGCAGTGCAGCGCGCGAGGGGCTGCGCGCCCTCGCCGCGCGCGCTGCCCTCTTCTTCGATTTCGACAATGACGGCTTCCTGGACCTCGTGGTGGTCGGCACCCCGACGCGGGCGGGAGCACGCGGCGTCTACCTGTTCCGCAACGACCAGACCGGACGTTTCCTCGATCGCTCCGCGATTCTGCCGAATGACCTGCCCGCCGCACGCCGGGTTGTGGCGGTGGACTACGATCGCGACGGCGATCTCGACCTCCTCCTCATGGGAGAAGACGGGCGACCGCGACTGCTCCTCAACGACGGTGGCAATGCGAACCAGTATGTGCAGGTCGAGCTCGCCGCCCTGCGGACGGGGAGCGGCAAGAACAACCGCTTCGGCATCGGCTCGACGCTCGAGCTCCGGGCGGGCAAGCTGTACCAGGCGCGCGTGGTGACGGGGCGGGTGACGCATTTCGGGCTGGGCCAGCGCCTCAAGGCGGATGTGCTGCGCGCGCGCTGGCCCAACGGGGTCGCGCAGACGGTCTACTACCCGGGGACCGATCAGGACATCCTGGAGCAGCAGATCCTCAAGGGTTCGTGCCCTTTCCTGTACGCCTGGGACGGCGCGGCCTTCCGGTTCGTGACGGACGTCATGTGGCGCAGCGCGCTCGGCATGCCGCTCGGCATCATGGCCAGCGGGGGGGGCACCGACATCGCCTCGGCGCCGCCGCACGCCTCGCGGGAATACATGCGGGTGCCGGGCCGCGCCCTGGCACCGCGAGACGGCCGCTACGTCCTACAGCTGACCGAGGAGCTGTGGGAGACAGCCTATCTCGACCAGGCGAAGCTGCTCGTGGTGGACCATCCGGACTCGGTGGATGTGTACGTCGACGAGGGGTTCGCGCCGCCCGCGCCGGGGCCGGCGGCGCTGCGCCTGTACGCCGTCGCGCGCCCCCGGCCTCCGGTCGCCGCGACCGATGAGCGCGGCACCGACTGGCTTCCCGCGCTGCGCGCGCGGGACGATCACTACGTAGCCCCGCTCACGCTCACGCGGTATCAGGGCATATCGACCCTGCACGATCTCATCCTCGATTTCGGCGACTTGAAGGGCCTCGACAGCGTCTCCTTGTTCCTCGCGGGGTGGATCTACCCGACGGACGCCAGCATCAACATCGCCTTGGCACAGGCAGGGAAGCCCGGCGTCATCTTTCCGTACCTCGAGGTGAAGGACCCCCAGGGCCGGTGGCGCCGCGTCGCCGAGGTGGGCTTCCCGTCGGGCAAGGACAAGACGGTCGTCGTGGATCTCACGGGGAAGTTCCTGAGCGCCGACCACCGCGTGCGCATCCGCACGAACATGGAGATTTACTGGGACCAGGCGTTCGTCGCCGCCGCCGGCGAAAACCACGCGAACGCGCCGTCGATCACCACGCTCGATCCCATGACGGCGGAAGTCCACTACCGAGGGTTCTCGCGGCTGTACCGCAAGGGCGGGCGTTACGGACCCCAGTGGGCCGCGTATGAGGACCTGTCCCGCGAGTCGCCCTGGGAGCCGATCGTGGGAGCGTACACGCGCTACGGCGACGTGCTGCCGCTGGTCCGCGCGCCGGACGACATGTACGTGATCATGGCGCCCGGAGATGAGACGACGCTGTCGTTCGACGCGGGTCACGTCCCGGCGCTGCGCCCCGGGTGGAGGCGCGACTTCCTGCTGTACACGGACGCGTGGCTCAAGGACTCCGATCGGAACACGGCGATGGGCGGCACCGTGACCCCCCTGCCGTTCCACGGCATGTCGCGCTACCCCTACGGCCGGGACGAAGCATACCCCACCGACGCGGCACACACGCGCTACCTGGAGACCTACATCACGCGTCGCGTGGGACGCTACCGACCGCTCGCGGAGAGCTCGAAGTGAAACCCCCCTTGAGTTTCTGGCAGATGTACAACATGAGCTTCGGATTTCTCGGCATCCAGTTCGGCTGGGGACTCCAGCTCGCCAACATGTCGGCGGTGTACGAGCGGCTGGGCGCCCGACCGGACCAGGTGCCGCTGCTCTGGCTGGCCGCGCCGCTCACCGGGCTCCTCGTGCAGCCGATCGTCGGCGCCTTGAGCGACCGTACGTGGGGGCGCCTGGGGCGACGTCGTCCCTACTTCCTCACCGGCGCCATTCTGGCCTCGATCGCGCTGTTCCTGATGCCGACGTCGAGCGCGCTGTGGATGGCTGCGGGCCTCCTCTGGATACTCGATGCCTCGATCAACATCTCGATGGAGCCGTTCCGGGCTTTCGTCGCGGACAAGCTCGACGTGTCGCAGCGGACCGCCGGGTTCGTGATGCAGTCGTTCTTCATCGGAGTCGGCGCCAGTCTGGCGAATGCCTTGCCGCTGTTGTTCAGCTGGTTCGGCGTGCATGGCAGCACGGCGAGCGGCGTGCCGCTCTCGGTGAAGTACTCCTTCCA
>DASPXE010000073.1:0-8084 GCA_035637455.1 Gemmatimonadales bacterium | reverse complement strand
GCGATTGTGTCGTGCGCCCGTTGCCCCCGGCTGCGCGCGTACTGCAGCCGCGTGGCGCGCGAGAAGAAGCGCGCCTTCCGCGATTGGGAGTACTGGGGGAGGCCGGTCCCGGGGTTCGGCGACCCGCGGGCGCGTCTGCTCGTCGTCGGGCTCGCGCCTGCGGCGCATGGCGCGAACCGCACCGGCCGCATGTTCACGGGCGACTCGAGCGGCGCCTGGCTGTACGAGGCTCTGCATCGCTACGGCTTCGCGAACCAGGCCGCATCACACGCGCGCGACGACGGTCTCGAGCTCACCGACTGCTACATCGCTGCCGCGGTGCGGTGCGCGCCTCCGGGGAACAAGCCGAGCCGCGCGGAGCTCGAGCGCTGCCGGCCGTTCCTCGAGGCCGAGCTGCGGCTGTTGCCGCGCCGCAGAGTGGTGGTGACGCTCGGTCGGGTCGCGCACGAGAGCTGGCTCAAAGCCTCGGGGTGGTGGACGACGCTCGCCCCACGGGACCGGCCCGCATTCGCCCACGGCGCGGTCACCACGCTGCCGGACGGCACGCGGCTCGTCTCCTCCTACCATCCGAGCCGGCAGAACACGAACACCGGCAAGCTTACGCGCGCGATGTGGCACGGCGTGTTCAGGAAAGCACGACGGCTGTTGGGGGAATGAGGCGGTGAGACGGTCAGGTAGACGCCGAGGCGCCGAGACGTGGAGTGGCCGTGAGGCGGAAGGAGCGAGCACCCGCCTGCCGAGCCGGCTCCTGCCGGGAAAGCGTCCTCAGATTGCTGGCGACTCTCGTGAGCAGCATTCCTAGCATGCAGATTCCGAGCAACGCGACCGTCCCCGTAGCGACGGCGGTAACCATCCGCCCCGGCACAGCGAGCGCGAGCGCCGCGTTGGCCGCGATCAGGAGGATCCGTACCTCGGTCGGCCCCAGCCGGCCGTAGGCGAGCCGAAACACTCCGAACACATTCGCTTCGAGATAGACGTTGATCGACAGGGCGAGATAGACGATGACAACGCCCAGAGCGACGCCCAGGTGTACGTACGGCGAGAGTCCCAGCCCGAGGCCGATGATGGCGGTCGCAAATGCGTCCACTACATGATCGAGGTAGTAGCCGTAGCGCGGCCGCTCGGCGCCGCGCACCCGTGCCAGCGTGCCGTCGAGGCTGTCGCCGAGCCACTGCACCGCGAGGCATGCGCTCGCCACCCAGAGCCACGCTGCGCTGAATTGCGACAGCGCGTACGCGGCGCCCACGCCCACCGCGCCGACCAGGCCCAGCGCGGTGAGGTGATCGGAATTCACCGCCGCAGGCAGCCGCGCGGCGACCGCGCGCAGCAGCCGCCGCTCGGGGTCGGCGAGCAAGCAGGTCAGCTCGCGCTTGGCCGGCGCCATGGGAGCATACGCAACGCGGGGATCAGCAGCGGCACGAGCAGTACGACGAGGAGCCAGGTCGGCAGCCGCACGGCGACGCCGAGCCACGCGAGCAGCGCATAGCGCGGTACGGAGCGGGCCGCGACGGCGGCGAGATATCGTCCGAGCGGGTAGTCCGCGGTAAAGGCGAGGGCCTTGACCGGGAAGAATGGCAGGGGAGTGAGCCCGGAGAGGGCGATCGTGGCGAACTGCGCACGCGCGAACAGCCGGGACCACCCCCGGGCCGCCGGCCCGGGGTCAGCCGCACGAGACGGTCTGCGCGCTGCCGCGCGACGGATCAGGGGCACGAAGATCCGGTGGTCCACCAGCGCAGCGGCCACGGTCCCGGCGGTCGCGACGAGCGTGGTGGGCCACACGCCGAGGCGCGCGCCGTACCAAATGACCGCCGGCTCGTGGGGGAGGACCGCGAGCGCGACGTTCGAGAGAAACGCGTACCCGAACAACGTGACTGCTTGCATGGGGCGTAGCGTCGCGTCGCCGTCTCAAGCGGATTTCAAGCCTTGGGGAGCCGGAGGCGCTCGACCCGCATGGGCCGCGCCGGTCGCCCGCCCGGCGCGAGCCCGCAGGCCGGGCGGTCGATGGAGAGCTCGACGTGGCCCAGCGGCAGGGTGGCGCCCTCGTTGTAGCGGAGCGTGAGCGCGATGTCGTATTCGCCGTGCGTGGGCGGGCCGCCCTGCCCGACGGCGATCGCGAAACGGTGCAGGCTTGCCGGGTCGACGAGCTGGGAGAGCGTCACGCGGTCATGCTGCGCGGCGCGTCGTCCGTCGAGCAGCAGATCGTAGTCCCAGACGGCCGGGTCCTCTGAGCAATCGCCTGCCTGTCCCCGGTGGAGACGGGTGGCGACCTCCGCGTCGAGCGTCGTGAGGAAGCTGATCGAGGGTGCCGGATTGCGCAGCGTGATCTCGATCGAGGGAAACGCTCCCGCCCTGGTGATCACGCGGATCGATTCGAGCAGCAGCGCCTGCCGGCGAGACTGCCACGAGGCGACGGCGGCGGGGGCGAGCCGCACGGCTGCCAGGCCGGCGCCCACGCAAACGACCCACACGAGCAGGAGGCGGATCCGGGGCATGGGGGCCTCAGGTCCAGGACAGCCAGCGGAGCTGGATCAAGGTCCAGCGCAGTCTTTGCAGCCGGGTATTCGGGTCCATTCTCAGGCGGGCCAATCTCAGAGGATCGGTCGCAGCCGAGTTGAGGCGGCGCCGGGCGATCACCGCCGCTTCGTAACCGGCCTCGCGCGCCAGGGTGCGCACGGCGGGGTTGTGCTTGCCGTAGGGATAACACAGCACGCGGACCGGGTCGCCGACCAGGCGCTCGAGCGCGGTTCGGGAATCGCGCAGCTCCGCCTGGGCTCGTGGCAGCGGCAGGGTCGTGAGCGCCGCGTGCGTTTTGGTGTGCGAGCCGAACTCGATGTGCCCCGCCCGCATCTCGGCGATTTCGGCGAGGCCCAGCAGCGGCTCCTGGATCTCGTCCGCATCCCAGGCGTTCGTTTTGCCGATCAGGTCCGAGACGAGGAACACGGTGGCGGTCGAGCCATGGCGCTGCAGCAGCGGCCAGGCGATCTCGTAGGTGGAGCGGTACCCGTCGTCGAAGGTGAGGATGATCGGCCGCCGCGGCAGCGCGCCCGCCCCGCGCCGGTAGGCAAGCCAGTCGCCGAACGAAATGGTCTGATAGCCCCAGCGTCGCAGCGCCACGAGCTGGGCCTCGAACTGCTCCGGGAGGACGTAATTGCGGGGGTGGCACGCGCCCGGCGGCCGGGGAAGCCGGTCGATCTTGTGATACATCAGAATCGGAAGCCGCATCGGGGCCGCTCCTGCCGCCGCGGTCAGACCGTGCGCGGCGCCGACGGCGTTTGCTCGAGCTCCCAGAGGTAAGCGTACTTGAGGAAGCCGGCGCAGGCGGTGAGCAACGACGTCACCAGTCCAAAGCGCCCGTCTCGCCAGCTCCCGTGCAAAAAATAATCGCGCACGAAACGCCAGGCCGGGCGGCCGAGGATGTCCCACGCGGTGGCGCGCTGACCGCGCGCGTGCAGCTCCCGGGCTCCCCAGCGGGCATAGACTATCATCTTTTCCAGGTGATGGGTGAGGTCACGGTACGGCACATGCAAGATCGGCCCGCGCAGCTCCCCCACGTCGTGCACCGCCTCGAGATGCTCGTGCACGCGCTGTTCTGAAAAGCGGCGGTGCCGTCGGAACAGCCGGACGTGCCAATCACGACCCCAGCGGCCGCGGCTGCGTTCCCGGCCGAGGAAGTAATTCTGGCAGCGGACACGGTAGGCCTCGTGCGCCGGCGCCGCGAGCACGCGCGCGAGCTCCTCACGCAGCGCATCCGTCACCCGCTCGTCCGCGTCGAGCGCGAGCACCCATTCGTTGCGCGCGCGTGCGATCGCGGCGTTGCGCTGGAGGCCGATGCTCTCGCCCCGCACCTCGATCACGGCGGCACCGTGGCTCCGGGCGAGCTCGGCCGTCCGGTCGGTCGAGCCGCCGTCGGCGACGATGACCTCGTCCGCCCAGCGCAGCGCCTCGAGCGCGGCGGCGATCTGACCCTCCTCGTTCAGCGTCGGGATGACGACGGTCAGCGGCACCGGCATGACCACACCTGCCTTCCTCGGGATCGTGGGAACGAACAATACGCCGGACGAGGCGGTGGGTCTATCGGTTGGAAGAGCGCGGCGCAAACCGCGGCTCGGCTACGCGAGATAGTGATCCAGCGACCAGGCGATCTCGTACTCGCCGCCACAGCGTGTGCAGGACATGCTGGGGACGCGCTCGCCGAGCGGGGCGCGCGCGCTGCACTTCGGGCACACCGCGTAGCGGTCGCCCCAGCTGAGCGGCAGGTCCACGGCGTCGAGCGGGCGGGGGACCACGGACCACACCTGCGGGCGGATCGGGACGATGTGCAGCAGCTCGGCCGGCACCGTCAGACTGCGTTGATTGACGTCGATGAGGGCCTCGCCCTGCGTGACGCGCACGACTGGGTACCACGCCCCGCGACGGAGGTGGTAGTTCAAGCCCGTCTTGAGCCTCGCCCACTGTGGGAGGTCTGGCATATCAGGGACTCCGGCTGTCCGCCGGGCGCACGGTGTACGTATAGGGAGCGGAGCGGGTGGAAGTCAAGCGATCGCTCGAGGTCCGGCGCGGTAACTGTGCGCCGCCATTCGTCTTGCAGATCCAGCCGAAGGTGGTGTGGCGTGCGCGCCGCAGCGACTGGATCGCTGAGCGCGGGAGGGCGTTGGCCCTGCTCTTGCGGCATCCGGGCGACGCCGAGCGGGTGCGGCGGGGCCTCGGTGCCACAGCGGCACGTTGATCCGGCGCCGCCGCGGATCCCCCTTGATCGCCGGAGCCGTTTGCTGCCCCGCACGGTGTCGGAGGTAGCCATGTCTCGACTGCTTCGCGGGCAGTGGCTGCTGTGCGCGACCGCGTTCACCCTGCAGGCCTGCGGCGGAGGCGGCACCGGTCCCGCGCCCGCCAAGCTCGCGAACCCCGCCAACACGGCCGCCCAGCTCCAGTCGATTTCCGGACCGACCGCCACCGGCACTTTCCAGAGCTTCGCCGTGCTGCTCCCGCAGTTTGCCGCGGCCGGTTTCGCGTCCTTGGCGATTGGCGCGCCACTGGTCTTCGCGCCTGGTCCCGCTCTCGCGTGGAGCGCAGCGGCGACCGGGCCGCTGCGCGAGGCGCTCGCGAGTCAGCCGATCGAGGCCGCGATTTTCCCGGACACCGCTCGCGGCAAGACGTTCGTGTGGGACACGACCTCGGGTCGGTATGTCGCATCGACCGCGGCCGGCGCGCCCGCGAACGGCGTGCGCTTCCTGCTCTATGCCATCCAGCCGTTCGCGACCGTGCCGACCCGCCCACTGAGCATGATTGGCTATGTCGACCTCACCGACCAGAGCACCCCCAGCGCGGGCGTGCTCGGCATCGCCATCGTCGGGACGACGGGGCCGACCCCGGTGACGTACGCCAGCTACACCATCAGTCGCCTAGTGGGCCAGAGCGCGGGGGCGTCGCTCGCGGGCTTCGTAAGCGACGGCGTGACGCGGCTCGATCTCACCTCGGCACTGACCGCGACGCTCACGGCGCTCAGTGTGCAGACGACGGTGGACGTCGCCGCGCAGGGCGTGCACATCAGCGAGACCGCGAGTGTGTCCGGCACGGCGTCGGTAGCTATCACCACAGATTTCAGTTTGACAAGCGGCGGCGAGACCGTGCGCGCCAACGGGACCGTCACGGCGGATACCACCACTCGTACGGTCGGCGGAAGCATTGCCGTCACGGTGAACGGGCAAGCGTTCGCCACCATTACCGTCGGGCCGGCCGGCCCGAGCTATTCCGGAGCGAGCGGCGTGCAGCTCACGCCGGCGGACGAGATGGCGCTGAGGAGCTTGTTCAGCGCCTCGATCAACTTGTTCGCGACGGTCTTCTTGCTGATGGAGCCGGCGCTGCTACTCAACCTGTGAGAGCGTAGGCAGACCGGCGGCCGGGACTTCGTAACCGCCACCGAGCGCTGGGCGGCGCTGGCGCTCCTCTTCCGAGGAGCGGGCGCAGCTCGTACTGTACCGAACGCCATGCGACTCCAACACGCCGTGCTCTGCGCCGCCGTCGCGACGCTGGCCGCCCAATCCTGGAAAAGCCGACGGACGGCGGACCGGCCCGTAGAATGGCCGGTGTACGGAGGCGGGCCGGAGAGCATACGCTACTCATCCCTCAGGCAGATCAACCGCGCGAACGTGACTCACCTCCAGGTGGCATGGACGTTCGACGCCAGCGACAGCACGGTCGGCACGGAGCTGGAGGTCAATCCCATCGTGGTCCACGGGGTGCTGTTCGCCACGACCGCCAGTCTCAACGTCGTGGCGCTCAACGCCGCCACCGGCGGGCTGCTGTGGCGCTTCGACCCGTACAACGGCCGGCACGTGCGCGACGGAGGGGGTCGGGTCCGCGGGGTGGCGTATTGGGGCGACGGCGCGGACGAGCGGATCTTCGTCGGCGTGCAGCAGTTCCTCTATGCACTGGACGCGAAGACCGGGCGTCCCATCGCCACGTTCGGGCACGGAGGGCGCATCGACATGCGGGACGACCTCCGGCCGGGCGAGAAGCTGACGATTTCCCTCGGGACGCCCGGTATCGTCTACAAGGACTTGCTCATCCTCGGCAGCCGCACGGCCGAGAGCCTTCCGACGCCGCCGGGCGACGTGCGGGCCTATGATGTGAGGACCGGGGCGTTGCGCTGGACCTTCCACACCATTCCGCGGCCCGGGGAGCTCGGGTACGAGTCATGGCCGAAGGACGCGTGGACGTATACCGGCGCTGCCAACAACTGGGCCGGGATGGCGCTCGACGTGCAGCGCGGCCTGGTGTTCGTGCCCACGGGCTCGGCGGCCGACGACTACTACGGTGCCAATCGCGTGGGGGACGATCTGTTCGCCAACTCGCTCATCGCTCTCAAAGCGGAGACGGGCGAGCACGTGTGGCATTTCCAGTTCGTCCGGCACGACATTTGGGATCGGGACCTGCCGGCGCCCCCGAATCTGGTCACGCTGCGTCGCAACGGCCGCCTGATCGACGCGGTCGCGCAGATCACCAAGTCCGGACACGTGTTCGTGTTCGACCGCGTGACCGGCAAGCCGCTCTTCCCGATCCAATACCGGAAGTACCCGCCGTCGGACGTCGAGGGTGAAGTAGCCGCCGATTCACAGCCGCTCCCACTCGTCCCAGCCCCGTTCGCGCGCCAGCGCGTGACGCAAGACATGCTCACCGATCGCACGCCGGAAGCGCATCGCGCGGCACTGGAGCGATTCCGAGCGGTGCGGAGCGGCGGCCAGTTCGTTCCGGCAAGCCTGCAGGGCACGATCGTATTCCCCGGCTTGGACGGCGGGGGGGAATGGGGCGGGGCGGCCTTCGATCCCGCGACGGCGGTGCTGTACGTCAACGCGAACGAGATGGCGTGGATAGTGAGCCTGGTGCAGCGTGCTCCGCCTGCGGCGACGACGAGCGGCAGAGAGCTGTACGCGACGCACTGCGCGAGCTGTCACGGCGTCGACCGGAAGGGGACACCCCCGGCCTTCCCGTCGCTGCTCGATCTCACGGACCGACTCACGACGCCCGAGATCCATGCGGTCATCTCGGACGGAAGCGGGCGGATGCCGGGCTTCGCGCGGCTCGGCTCGGACGCGTTGTCGGTGATTCAGGGCTACATCCTGTCCTCACCCCCTGGCCCCCTCTCCGTCCCGGAGAGGGAGCACTCGGAGCGTCCCCCCTCTCCCGAAGGGAGAGGGGGACAGGGGGTGAGGTCTCCGATCGACCAGAAATACCGCGTGCAGTACGAGAAATTCCTCGACCCTGATGGATATCCGGCCGTGCAGCCGCCGTGGGGCACGCTTAGCGCCATCGATCTGAATTCGGGCAAGTTTCTCTGGAAGATCCCGTTGGGAGAGTATCGCGAGCTCGCGGCCCAGGGGATAACGAACACCGGATGCGAGAACTACGGCGGTCCGGTGGTCACGGCGGGCGGCTTGGTGTTTATCGGCGCCACGAACTATGACGGCAAGTTCCGCGCGTTCGACAAGGCCACCGGCGCGCTGCTGTGGGAGACCACGTTGCCGGCCTCGGGGAACGCGACGCCCGCGACCTACGAGGTCAACGGGCGGCAGTTCGTCGTGATCGCG
>DASPXE010000072.1:0-2678 GCA_035637455.1 Gemmatimonadales bacterium | reverse complement strand
ACCCCTCGACCTCCGCTGCTACTTCACCACCACTCCCTCAAACGTCACCGACCGCGGCACGATGAGCCCCAGCGTCAGCCCCGTCACCAGGAGGTCGCTCCAGCGGCTCCGCACCCGGATGCGGAGGTTCTCGATGCGCGCCCCAGTCCCCACCTGCCCTGCCAGCACGTCCTCCAGGTTCGGCTGCGACACCGGAAGGAGCCCCGCCAAGAGGTATACGGGGTGCTTGGTCACGAGAAACGGGATGCCTGAGTCCGCCGGCGCCGCCGCGGCGCCGGCCATGCTCACCGGGACGCCGAGCCGCGAGCTGTCGAGCGTGAGGGCGCAACCGCCCTCGGCGAGCGCCAGCGCGAGGATCGACGCTCGCAGGACCAGGGTACGACCCGTCACATGACTCCTGGGAACGAAAGGGGCGCGTCGGGAACGGCGCGCCCCAAAGGTAGTGGCTTCAATAGCGCTTGTGAACCAGCCTCACATGCCGAGCGGCACCTTGAGGCTGACGTGCGCGCCGACGCCGAAGACACCGACGCTGCCGCCGCCCTTCTGCTTCTCGTTGTCGTACGCGAGGTGGATTCCCAACAAGCCGAGGCCGATGTTGGCCCCGATTGCATAGCCGAACTCCGTGCTCGACCCGTTGTTCGTTCCGAAATTGCGGTAGCGGATCCCGGGCGAGAGATACGGCTCGATGTTGATGCCGGGTGTGGGGAGCGGCACCGAGAGCCCCACGGCGCCCATTACGTAGGTCTGGCCGCCCTTGCCCAACTCCACTTCGCTCGTGCGCACCGCGCCGGCCTGCAGGTTGATGGCGACGGGGAGGAGGCTCCCGCCGATCACCCGGAAGTCCGCCGCGCCGCCATACGAGGTCACCCGATCCGGGCCGATCGAGTCGGACTGGTAGGAACTCACGCCAGCGGTCAGTGTAAGCGTGCCGAGCCCGAGGGATGCCCGCCCCCCCCAGGCAGTACCTGCACCGTACGCATCGTTCGGCTTCCCGAAGTCGCCGCTGATGGTCACGCCGGTGCCGCCCTTCGGGCTGTTCCACACGGGCATCCCGAGCCACTGCGCCGCGGCGGGCGCGGCCACGCTCGCCATCATTCCCACTACTAAAAACGCGCGCTTCATATGCGACCTCAAGGTAAGTTGTTCGATTGCGGTTTTGTGAAGCGAACTCACATCCCGAGTGGACCTCTGATCTCCAGGCTCGCTCCGATGCCGATCACGACGTGAGTCGTGCCATCGCCGAACTTCTCGGAATCATACGCGACATGAATCCCGAGGGGCCCGATGCCGGCGTTGCCGCCCAGCACCCACCCGAAGTTGGTCTCGTCCTTGCGCGCACCCACCGGCACGTTCCAGTACCTATGGTAGCGCACACCCGGCGAGAAGTACGGCTCGAGCCGGATCAGGGGAACGGGGAGCGGCGTGCTGAGGCCCACGGCGCCCAGCGCGGTGGTCGCCTCGGGCATCGTCTGCGTGCCGGACGTGACCTTGTTGTTGTACGATCCACCGAGCTGCAAGTTCACGGCCACCGGGAGCAGGCTGCCACCGATCAGGCGCAACCCCAGCGACCCGCCGAACGACGTGACGCGGGCGCCGAAGGTCTCGGGCTTCCACGACGACGCACCGGCGGTGAGGATCCCCGTGCCCACACCAAGCGACACGCGGGCGCCGTAGGCAGTGCCCTTGCGGGCGTCCGCGTTAGGCTGCCCGTAATCGGCGGAGATCGCGACGCCGCCGCCCTTCGGGCTGTTCCAGCTCGGCATGCCGAGCCATTGCGCCGCAGCCGTTGCAGTCACGAATGCGGCGAGCGCCAGCACCACGAGTGCGCGCTTCATAAGGCCCCCTCTCCGGACCAGGAGTCACGGGACCAGGGCGCCGGCCCCCGCAGCGACTCGCCAACGGTAGGAATCCCCGCCCGGCGAGTCAATCGTGTGTCGCTCTAGTGCACCCACACGGCGCCGATCGACACACCTTCGTTGTCGCCCAGGCCGGCGCTGAGGCGCGCATCAAACGCGCGGCTCAGCCGGAAGTCCACGCCGAGGCCGAGCGAGAACTGAACGTGGTCGGCGGTATCCCCCGCGAGCAGATACAGCGTCGGCTGCACGTAAGGGACGATGCTCACCGTAGATCCTTGGGGATCGATCCGCCGCCCGAGCGACAAGCCGACGGGGACGATCATCTGCGACGCGCCGCTCACGAAGTTGGCGCCGGCGCCGAGGATCACCGCGCCGTCGAGCGGGAAGTCCAGAGTGTGCGTGATGACGCGCTGGCGCGCTTCCACGCCGGCAAGCGCGACCGCGCTCCCCGGCCCCGGCGGATCGAAGAAGCCCACCTTGAACCCGAGGTCGAGCCGGCCGCTCGCCATGCGGTACGCACCCTCCACCGCGGTGCCGCCGCCATTGGGGAAGCTCAGCAGCAGGCCGATTTCGGAGCGCTGAAAAGCGCGATAGGGAGCGTTGAACGTCGGCGTACCCGTCGCCTGCGCGGGCGCGCGCCCTGCGCCGGCCAGCAGACCGGCGCAGACCAGCAACGCAAGGTCACGCCGCATGCGCGTCTCCTTTCAGATCAGAAGCGGACGCCGCCGGTGAGGATGAACGTCTTGCCACCACCGATCTCCCCGCGACCCTCCACGAACGGGGTGAGTGTGCTGCGCTTCACCTTGAACGTCGTGCCACCGA
>DASPXE010000071.1:0-17407 GCA_035637455.1 Gemmatimonadales bacterium | reverse complement strand
CCTCGCATAGGTGTCCGAGCCGTCGCCGGCTCGTCGGTGATCGAGAGCGAACGTCGTGGAACCGCACGCATGCAGACTTCGCTGGTGGTGGATGAAGGAAGAAGAAGAGGAAATGCCGGTGACGCGTCGCGTTACCGGCCGAAGGCAGTGTACTCTCCTGACGCCAGTCGCTTCATAGGTGGTGAGTTTGGCAGGCACTCCGGTCCCGTCCGCGTTCATGACGAAAACGTCATAGTTGCCGTCGCGGTTGCTGGTGAACGCAATCCGCCTGCCGTCTGGCGACCACCAGGGATTGAATGCCTGGGCAGCGTTGCTGATTTGGGTCATTCCGGTCCCGTCGGCATTGATGGAGAAGATCTGGAAGTCTCCCAAGACGTTACTACTCAACGCGATCCGCCTCCCGTCGGGGGACCAGACGGGACCGAAGTTCAGAGCAGTATTGTTGGTGACTAGGGTCACGTCGCTCCCGTCCGCGTTCATCACGAAGATCTGACAACAGCCGTCGCGGTCACTGTGAAACGCCATGGCCCCGTGTGGTGCGTCTCCCGGGGCGAAGCTGAGCTGCGGGCCTGCCGACCCCTGACCCGACAGGCGCCTCGGTCTCCCGGCATTCGCCGAAACAGAGCCCCACAGCGAGGATCGACAACAGTCTAGACATGGGAATTCGAGTGCGCATGATCAGCTCCGGCCAAGAGGACAGGCCTATCTTCGCACATATCGCCCGGACACGACACGTACCGCGCGAACACGAGCCCGTCGGATGCTCGCCAAGTGCTAATGACTCGGCGTCCACAGCACGGCGCGAGTGTGGTCCGAGATGCTGATCCCTACCACCTGGCCGTCGCCGTTGATGCCGTGCGCTTCACTCTGCAGGTCGCCTGGAAAGATGCCGAGGTCGCGCATGCTGCTGCGCTCGTCCCACACGAAGGCGTGTTCGATCGTGCCGTCGCCAGTCGTGCTCAAGCCCACGATTTGACCGAGTGCGTTGACGGCGGTCGCGACGCTTGTGCCGCTCGCTCCAAGGAGCGAACCGATGTCTACCATCCCAGCCGTCGCCGTCCAGCGGAAGGCGTGAATCGCAAAGGCGTCGTTCTCACTCAGCCCGACCACGACGTCGCCCTCGTTCACAGCGCTCGCGGCGCCGCCCCCGCACGGGTCAGTGAAACCAAGGGAACCAAGGTTGTGGAACCCCCCGCGCGAGCTCCAGAGAAACGCGATCGTGAAGGCACAGGGATTGGCGTCGGTGCCGAAGGGACCGCCACCCGCCACCTGGAGTCGGTTGTTGACATCGAGCGCCTCTGAGTTGTTGCCGACGACGGGCGCCAGGTCCGTCATGCCCTGCGCTGCAGTCCACAGGAAGGCGTGGAACGATCCATCTGGCAGGTCGCTGCGGCCGACGACCTGGTCCAGGTCGTTGATCCCCCGGGCCCGGCCGAAACCACCACCAAAGGTCCCCAGGTCCTGCATGCCGCCGGCTGGCGTCCACAGGAAGGGGCGGCGCTCACCCGACGGCAACTCACTGACGCCGGCCACATGGCCGAGGTGGTTGATGGCAAAAGCGCGGCTGAAGGTGCCTCCCAGGGTGCCGAGGTCCTTCATGCCGCCGGCTGCCGTCCAGACGAAAGCATGCTGCTCGCCCGCGGCCGTCTCGCTCAGGCCGACGACTTGCCCAACGTCGTTGATCGCCCGCGCCTCGGCGAACCCCCCGCCGAGCGTGCCGAGGTCTGTAATGGTGTAGCCTCGGGCGGGCGGCGCCAGGTCGGCCTGCACCCGAGGGCGTGCCGGGGGCGACATTGGTTCGCTGCACGCGATGGCGGCGAGCATGACGGCAATGGCCGAGGTTGTGATCTTCGCGCACATAGTTCACTCCCGCTCAGGGGTCAGCGCAGGTTAACGACTGGTCAGGGCGGGCCCACCTCGCAGCCGCCCCATTACTGCGATTTCGCACTCACCGCGCGCGTCACCAAGGGCGCCAGCGCTAGCCGCACCGCATTGGCGTTGCGCGCTGAGTCCGCATAAAGCTCGCCGGACGGGATCCGCACCCAGTCGTGACCCGACGGCACCATGTAGAGCTGCAGCCCGCCCTCATTTATGTAGAGATCCTTGCCGCGCAGGTCCTCGAGATCCACCCACACGGACAGCGCCGCCGTCTTGCCGTAGGTCCCGCCGCCGAACAGGGCCGTGAGGAATTTCTTGCCGAATGACTGATACGTCTGCTTGGCTCCATCCCATCGCGCGTCGCCCTGGTCGAACTTGGCGCTCGCGAACACGATGCGCGCGTGGAGCCAGGCGTCGGCCTGGAACCGAGCACGCAGCTCAGCCATCGCCACGGAGCGGGCGACGTTCAGCTTGACCGTATCGCGCTCTCCCGTCGCCGCGCTGAACAGGCCGCCGAGCGAGTCCGTCACGCGCTTCCAGATCGCCGCGCTCTCTTCGGGCGGCACCACGGTGAAGCCGGCGCCGCGCAGCTCCGCGGCGATCAGCGAGTCGAACTTGCCGCGCTTGGGGTCCGCGCTTCCCAGCTCGTCCGGCTGGGTCAGCGGAGTGAGCGCGATCGTCTTGACCGAGCCGTAGATGCGGTTCTGCGGCACAAGGAACGGGTCGTAGTGGGTGTGCCCGGCGCATCCGACGCCGAGCCCGGCGGCGACCAGCGCGGCGAGACAAGTGTTGCGGGTCGTCATGATGAAGCCCTCCCTAACTGTCGATGTCAGCGGCTTACTCTTCGGCCACCCGTTATTCACAGGCGGCGGTCAAGTCATGGTCAAGCCATCCCAGCCAGCACCGCCGCCGCCTGCTCGAGGATCGCGAACTCCGCACGGAGCCGCACGATCTCGCGGCGCTGTGACGAGCACCTGGCGGACCGCCTCTCGCTTGAACTCGCGGGTGAAGTGGCGGCGTTGCACGCTCCGATTAATGGCCGGCGGCCCAGCTCCGCGCATGGGGCGTTTGCCCTATGTGGCTAAGCGTCGCTTGCGAACGGTGTTACAGCGGGCTACGTTGGCGCCCGTCGCGAGGTGCGGCTCGGGCGAATGTCCTTAGGGCTTTCTACAAAAAAGGTGGCGCAGCTTCAAGTTGCGCTGACCACTCTTCTCTCGCCACTCGACTTCGAGAGCCTCGGGGAGTGGCGGACGAAAGCGCGCTACACCGTCCAGGCGCTGCTCGGCGCCGACAGCTCCGTATCGCTGCTCCAGATCCCCGGCGAGCCGGCCCTCGAGGCTGACGACCCGACACCCCTGGTCGAATACGGCGCACATTACCACCAGTTCGATCGGGTCGACAAGTATCGCGACCTCGGCACCGTCGCATTCACGTGGGACACGATCGGCCACCTGTGGGAGCGGCCGAGCCGCGCGGCCTGGCTCGGGAGCGAGTTCTATAACGACTGGGTGTGCCGCCACCGCCTGTGCCAGCCGCGGGGTCTGAACGTTGCATTGCCTCCAGGCCAGCCGCTGATCGGTCCACCGCAGGGAGAGGACGTCGCGGCGCTGTACTTCTACCAGGACGCCGAGCGCCCCGCGATCGACCGGGAGCGCCAGCGCGTGATGCTCGAGACGCTCCTCCCCGCCTTCAGCGCAGGCGCGTACATCGCGCTCCGCGTAGGCACGTGCGGCCTGCTGGCACCGCTGGTCAACACGCTGGCGGAGGGTGTCGCGCTGCTGGACGAACGTGCTCGCCTGGTCTACGAAAACCGCGCGCTCCGCCAGATGCTCACCGACGAGCCGGATGCGGCACGGGTGGAGCGCGAGTGCACCCAGATGGGGCGTGCCGTGCTTGCATTGGCCGGCCGGGCTGCGAAATCTCGGGCGGGAGAAGTGAGCGGGCCTAGACCGTACGCGCTTCGCACCACGACGGCATCCTATGACGTGCGCAGTGCGCTAGTCGGTCCGGGGGTGCTCGGCCGCGGTCCGATGGCGGTGGTGGTGATCGAGCGTACCACGCCCGGGCGCCGGGCCCTCGAGGGGCTCGCGATTCGGTTCCAACTCACGCCGCGTGAGGTCGCAGTCGCGCAGCTCCTTGCGGAGGGACGGTCCAACCAACAGATGGCCCGCCTGCTCGATGTCTCGATTCACACGGCGCGCCGCCATGTGGAGCACGTCCTGATGAAGCTCGGCGTGCATTCGCGCGCGGCGGTCGGTGCCAGGCTACGCGACGGCGACGGCGAGCGCAATGCGTGAGCGCCAGCGAGACGGGTAGGATCACTGGCTGCAATCAGTGCCGCTTGGCGGCGGTGACGGCTTTGCTGGCGGTGTCCGCCAGCTCCGCTCTAAACTTCGCCGCCTGCTCCGGCTGCCCGAGCGAGTCGTACGCCACCACCAGGTCCTTTCGTGCGTCCACCAGCCAGCTCACTCCCCGATCGGTCCGCTTCGCGAGTATCTCGTAGCCTGCGAGCGTCTCTCGCACCGCTTCCGCGTAGCGGCGTTGGCGGAGCAGCGTCCGGCCCAGTTTGATCCGCGCAATGCCAGTGTTCAGGTGCTCGGCTCCTTGACTCTCCGTGAAGATTTCGATCGCCTCGCGGTACAGCGGCTCGGCGCGGGCATACTGCTGCTGCGCCACGTACACGCTGGCCAGGTTAGACACCCCGACGCCGGTAAACGCGTGCTTGCCGCCGTAGACCGTCCGGTAGATGGCCAGGACGCGCCTGGCGAGCACCTCCGCCTCGGCGAACCTGTCGCGCGCCAGCGCTACGCCTCCCATCTCATTGAGCGTCGACGCGACCTGGGGATGCACCTTCCCGAACACCCGCTCCCGTATGACGAGCGCCTGTTCAAAGAGGCGAGCCGCCTCGTCGTTGCCCTGTGGCTCGAAGCGGAGGGCCCGCCCTAGTACGGTCAGACCGGCAGCGGTCTTGTAATGGTTCGGGCCGTAAAACGCTTGGGTAATGTCGAGCGCCTGGCGGTAGTACTGTTCTGCTTCCTTATAGTGCCCCCACTCTTGCTGCACGGCGCCGAGGTTGATGAGATCCTCGGCGACGAGCGGGTGACGTTCACCGTTGAGTTTGCGCGTCAGCGCGAGGACGAGCCGATCCAGCGAATCGGCGACCGCAAGGTGCCCCGCGTAGAAGTGGGTGTTCGCCAGCTCGCGCATGCTGGCGGCCAGCTCCGCAGTCGGCGTGCCTCCCGCGGCGCTCCGCAGCCGAACAGCCTGCTCGAGCACCTTGATCCCTTCTTGGTACTGGCCGCTCTCCTCTAAGGCCTGCCCGAGCGCGACCGTGGCGCTGGCGATCGCCGGGTGGCCTGGCCGAAGCTGCCGCTTGCTCATCTCCAGGCCTTCCCGGATCAGCCCCTCCGCTTCCTTATACTCCGCTTGGTCCACCCGCAAGCTGCCGAGCGCCACCAGACTCTTGGCGGTCTCGGCATGGTCGGATCCGAACAGCGCGCGGCGTTGGGCGAGGGCGGTGCGGAGCAGCGAATCCGCCCGGTCGAGCTTGCCTAGCTTCTGGTAGATGCTTCCCAGCGTCTCGTACAGCTCGGCCTGCACCGCGGGCTCCCCATCGAGGCCCTGCGCGTCCCGCACACCCCGGTCGACGAGCGTCACGACGCGCAGACTGTCCGCGGGCCCGACGGCCTCGTCGCCGCCCTGGAACAGGTTCAGCATGAAGTGCTGGATGCGCTGCGTCCGCGCCGCCTCGGCGACGGCGGCATTCCGCGCCGTCGCGAGCCGCACCGTGTAGAACACGACCAGACCGACGACGACGATGAACGACGCGGTCGCGGCGGACACCGGCCGCCAATTGCGCCGGACGTACTTGCCCAGCCGGTAGCCGAACGTGTCCGGCCGGGCCTCAAGCGGCTCGCCCGCGAGGTAGTGATCGATATCCCGGATCAGCGCCTCGACGGTTCGATACCTCCGCTGAGGCTCGATGTGCATCGCGGTAAGGCAGAGCACGTCGAGATCCGCCCATGCTCGCCTGCTGACGGACTTCTCCTTGGCGGCCGCCGACGGTCGCTCCGGGCGCTGCTCGACAATGACCGTCTCCGCCTCGCTCGGCGTCCGATTCGCCAAGTCGAACGGCAGCCGCCCGGTCAGCAACTCATACAGCACGACGCCGAGGGTGTAGATGTCGGTATGGATGCCGACAGGCTCGCCCAGGATCTGCTCGGGCGCGGCGTAGGCCGGCGTCATGAGCCGCAGCCCGGTGCGGGTCCGATCCACAGGTCCCTCGAGGCTGTCGAGCTGCTTCGCAATGCCGAAGTCGAGCAGCTTCACGCTCCCGTCCGGCTTGACCAGGATGTTCGAGGGCTTCAAGTCGCGATGGACGATCAGATGCCGGTGGGCGTGCTCCACCGCCTCGCACACCGCACGGAAGAGGCGCAGACGCTCCGGAATCGAGGAGGCGTGCTCCTCGCAGAACTGCGTCAGGGGGACGCCCTCGACGTACTCCATCACGAACCAGGGAGTCCCGTCGGGGAGGGTGCTCGCATCGTACAGCCGCGCGATCGAGGGATGATTGAGTTGGGCGAGCGTCCGCTGCTCGCTGGCGAATCGCTCCCGGCGATCCGGTGAGAGCCACGCGTCGCGGAGGATCTTGATGGCCGCGACGCTGCCGAGGTCTTCCCGCTCGGCGAGGTAGACCACGCCCATCCCGCCCTCGCCGAGCACCTGCTTCATCCGGTAGGGGCCGAAATCCTGATCCAGGAGGGCCGGCGGGATTCCTTGCTCGAGCACCTGGCCGGCCACATGGGCTACGTTGCGGTCCAGCAGCGAGTCGCCCCGGGCATCTTCCTCGAGCAGGCCCAGCACCTCGGCCATGAGCGCTGGGTCGTCGCGGCATTCCACTTCGAGGAATGCCCGTTGGGCGGATCCCGGCAGGTCCGCTACTTCATGGAAGAGGGCCTGGATCCGTTCCCAGCGCGTGGCATCCATCCTGGAGCCTCAGCTCGCTCGCCGCAGCTGATGCGCCAGCCATGCCTTGGCGGCTCGCCAGTCGCGGAGAATGGTGGCCTCCGATACGCCGAGCAGCTCGGCGCTTTCCGACACGTCGAGGCCGCCGAAGAACCGGCTCTCAACCACCAGCGCCTGGCGCGGCTGAAGGCGGGCGAGCTCCTCCAGCGCGGTGTGCAGCCCCAGCACGTCGTCCGCGCTGGTCGCGATCTGGTGGGCGGCCTCCTCGAAGGTGACGATCGTGAGTTCGCCGCCGCCCCGCTTGTGAGCCTTCCGTCGCCGGGCAGCTTCGATCAAGACCTGGCGCATGGCGCGCGCGGCAATCCGTTTGAAGTGCAGGCGGGCGAGCCCAGCGAGCCCCGGTGAGTTCCGGAGCTTGAGCCACGCCTCGTTCACCAGGGTTGTCGGGCTGAGCGAAGCGTTCGGGTCGCTGCGCCGAACGCTCCCGGCCAGACGCCGCAGCTCCTCATAGGCCACACTGAACACGTGGTCGAGGGCGCGCCGATCACCCAGCAAGGCTTCTAGCTCGCCGCCCTCCAACCCGTGTTCCGTTCGGAACGCTCGAAGCGCCATGACGGCATTTCCTGCAGACTCGCGCAATGCAGGATGGACGCCCCACGCCCGTTGCGGAAAGCGGTGGGGCCGAGACTATAACCCCTGAACTTGTAAGAGTATCACTCGGGGAGGCGCCGTTGCAACCAGCGAACTCGCATCACGTCACTCAGCCGCCATGTGTCGCGAGAGCGACATCGCGCTTCCGCAGGGTTCTAGCGGGCCGCCGTCCCACGGTCCATGTTGGACCGCAACTCAGATGCTGTGATCCCCAGGGCGCGATGTCGTGCGGCTCGCCAATGCCTCGGGGGGAGCGAATCGCGAAACCGGCTGGGTGGGGGCAACCCACGTGGCCGGTTTTTGTCTTAGTGCTTCAGGCGGAAGAGCAGCGGGCCTCGGACGCTCCTGCCCCACACCTTGCGCCGGATGCGACGCCTGGTGACACCACACCAGGTCCGACCGGGCGAGGGATCATGCGTCACTCCGTTCTGAAGCACCGGCTGCGTCCTGGTCTCGTTCTGGTCGCCAGTCTGGCCCTCGTACTGGTTGGCTGCGGCAAAGAGGGGGGCGGCACCGGGCCGGCTGCGGACTACACGCTATCGCTCGCGCCGGCGGCCCTCACGATCGTGCAGGGCGCAACCGGCAACACGACGGTGACCATCACGCGCACGAACTTTTCCGGCGCGGTGACCTTGAGCCTGGGCGGCGCGCCCACCGGGGTCAGCGGGTCATTCAGTCCCTCAGCTCCCACCGGGACCACGTCAGCGCTCACCGTCAGCGTCGCGGCCGCGGTGGCACCCGGGGTCTACAACCTCACAGTGGCCGGCACGGGGGGCCCCGGCAATCGCTCGACGCCGCTCACCCTCACGGTGAGCCCCGCCCCGGACTACACGCTGTCGCTCGCGCCGGCAACGCTCACGATCGTCCAGGGGGCGAACGGCACCGCAGCGGTCACGATCACCCGTACCAATTTCACAGGGGCGGTGACCCTGAGTCTGGGCAGCGCGCCCACCGGCGTCACCGGCTCGTTCGACCCGGCGGCGCCCACGGGGACCAGCTCGACGCTCACCGTGAGCGTCGGGGCCGCAGTGGCGCCCGGGGTCTATAACCTGACGGTGGATGGGACCGGGACCCCTGGCAACCGCTCGACGCCGCTCACGCTCACAGTGAGCGCCGCTCCGGACTATGGATTGTCACTCGCGCCGACGGCGCTCACGATCGCCCAGGGCGCGACCGGCACCACGACGGTCACCATCACCCGGACCAATTTCACCGGCGCGGTGACCTTGAGTCTGGGCAGCGCGCCTACCGGGGTCACCGGGGCGTTCGATCCAGCCGCACCCACAGGCACGAGCTCCACACTCACGGTGAGCGTGGGGGCGGCGGTTGCGCCCGGGGTCTACAACCTGACAGTGGCTGGAAGCGGGAGCCCGGGCAATCGCTCGACACCGCTCAGCCTTACCGTGGGCGCCGCGCCGGATTACGCCTTGTCGCTCGCGCCGGGAGCGCTCACGATCGGCCAGGGCGCGACCGGGACCTCGACGGTTACCATCACCCGCACAAACTTCACCGGCGCGGTGACGCTGAGTCTGGGCAGCGCGCCCGCTGGAGTCACGGGGTCGTTCAATCCGGCGGCTCCCACGGGGACCAGCTCCACGCTCACCGTGAGCGTGGGGGCGGCGGTGGCGCCCGGGGTCTACAACCTGACCGTGGCTGGAAGCGGGAGCCCGGGCAACCGCTCGACGCCGCTCACCCTCACCGTGAGCGCGGCGCCGGACTACTCGCTGTCGCTCACACCGGCGGCGCTCACGATCGGGCAGGGCGCGACCGGCACCTCGACTGTTACTATCACCCGCACAAACTTCACCGGCGCGGTGACGTTGAGTCTGGGCGGCGCGCCGGCCGGGGTCACCGGGTCGTTTACCCCTGCGGCACCCACAGGCACGAGCTCCACGCTGTCGGTAAGCGTCGGGCCGGCCGTAGCGCCCGGGGTCTACAACGTGACGGTGGCTGGGACGGGTACGCCGGGCAATCGCTCGACACCGCTCACCCTCACCGTGAGCGCGGCGCCGGATTACGCGTTGTCGCTCGCGCCGGCAGCGCTCACGATCGGGCAGGGCGCGACCGGGACCTCGACTGTTACCATCACCCGCACAAACTTCACCGGCGCGGTGACGCTGAGTCTGGGCAGCGCGCCCGCTGGAGTCACGGGGTCGTTCAATCCGGCGGCGCCCACAGGGACCAGCTCCACGCTCACCGTGAGCGTGGGGGCGGCGGTGGCGCCCGGGGTCTACAACCTGACCGTGGCTGGAAGCGCGAGCCCTGGCAATCGCTCGACCCCGCTCACCCTCACCGTGAGCGCGGCGCCGGACTACGCGCTGTCGCTTGCGCCGGTGGCGCTCACGATCGAACGGGGCGCGACCGGCACCACGACGGTCACGATTACCCGCACGAATTTCACCGGCGCCGTCACGCTGAGTCTGGGCAGCGCGCCGTCCGGGGTCACGGGGTCGTTCAACCCGGCGGCCCCCACGGGTACGAGCTCCACGCTGACGGTGAGCGTGGGAGCCGCAGTGGCACCCGGGGTCTACAACCTGACGGTGGACGGCACCGCGACGGCGGGCAACCGCTCGACGCCGCTCACCATCACCGTGAGCGCGGCGCCGGACTACTCGCTGTCGCTCGCCCCGGTGGCGCTCACGATCGAACGGGGCGCGACCGGCACCACGAACGTCACGATCACCCGCACCAACTTCAGCGGCGCGGTGACGCTGAGTCTGGGCAGCGCGCCGGCCGGCGTCACCGGGTCGTTCGACCCGGCCGCGCCGACCGGGACCAGCTCGACGCTCACCGTGACCGTGGGCCCCGCAGTGGCGCCCGGGCTCTACAACCTGACAGTAGACGGCAGCGGAGCCCCTGGAAACCGCTCGACCCCCCTCAACCTCACCGTCAGCGCGGTCGGGGACTACACGCTGTCGCTCACACCGGCGGAGCTCACGGTCCAACAGAGCGCGACCGGCACTGCGACCGTCACCATCACGCGCACAAACTTCACGGGCGCGGTGACTCTGAGTCTGGGAAACGCGCCAGCCGGTGTCACCGGGTCGTTCAGCCCCACTGCGCCCACGGGGACCAGCTCCACGCTCACGGTGAGCGTCGGGGCCGCCGTGGCGTCCGGGGTCTACAACCTGACGGTAGGCGGCACCGGAGCCCCTGGGAACCGCTCGACGCCGCTCACGCTCACCGTGAGCGCGGCGGCGGCGAAGCTCGTCTTCACCGTGCAGCCCAGCACCGCGGCCGCCGGGGCGGCGATCACGCCCGCGGTGCAGGTGGCAGTCCAGGATGCCCAGGGCAACACGGTGACGACCGCCACCACCAGCATCACGGTGGCGATCGGGGCCAACCCCGCGAGTGGGACCCTCTCCGGCACGACGACGGTCGCCGCGGTCAGCGGCGTGGCCACCTTCTCTAACCTGAGCATCGACAAGGCGGGCACCGGCTACACGCTGACCGCGTCCGCGACCGGCCTCACGGGCGCCACGAGCAGCGCGTTCAATGTCGTCGCGCCCGTGAGCGTCGCGCCCGTGAGCGCCGGCACTTATCAGACCTGCGGGGTCACGCTCAGCAGCGCCGCATATTGCTGGGGGGACAACACCTTCGGCCAGCTGGGGAACGGCACGACGACGTTCAGTACGACACCGGTTGCCGTGTCCGGCGGGCTCGCGTTCGCGGCGGTGAGTGCTGGTTATCACACCTGCGGGGTCACGCTCAGCAGCGCCGCGTATTGCTGGGGGTATAATCTCGTCGGCCAGCTGGGGAACGGCACGACGACGAACAGTGACGTACCGGTTGCCGTGTCCGGCGGGCTCACGTTCGCGGCGGTCAGTGCGGGCACTTTTCACACCTGCGGGGTCACGCTCAGCAGCGCCGCCTATTGCTGGGGGGACAACACCGGCGGCGGGCTGGGGAACGGCACGACGACGAACAGTACGACCCCGGTCGCCGTGTCCGGCGGGCTCACGTTCGCAGCGGTCAGTGCGGGCGATTATTACACCTGCGGGGTCACGCCGAACGGCGCCGCGTATTGCTGGGGGGGCAACTCCTACGGCAACCTGGGGAACGGCACGACGACGAACAGTACGACCCCGGTCGCCGTCTCCGGCGGGCTCACGTTCGCGGCAGTGAGCGTGGGCACCGATCACACCTGCGGGGTCACGCCGAGCGGCGCCGCGTATTGCTGGGGGAGGAACATGGACGGCGAGCTGGGGAACGGCACGAGGACGACGAGCAGTACGACACCGGTCGCCGTCTCCGGCGCGCTCACGTTCACGGCGGTGAGCGCCGGCGGTTATGAGACGTGCGGGGTCACGCCGAGCGGCGCCGCGTATTGCTGGGGGAACAACTTCTCCGGCCAGCTGGGGAACGGCACGACGACGGGCAGTGCGACACCGGTCGCCGTATCCGGCGGGCTCACGTTCGCGTCGGTGAGCGCCGGATCTCTCAGCAACGGAGTCCAAGGTCACGCCTGCGGGGTCACGCCGAGCGGCGCCGCGTATTGCTGGGGGTATAACTTCTCCGGCCAGCTGGGGAACGGCACGAGGACGAACAGTACGACCCCGGTCGCCGTATCCGGCGGGCTCACGTTCTAGGCGAAGCGTGCGCCTTAGACAGACCACCGGCGGACTCGCGATGACCGATGTCGAGTGCTGCGGGGGCGCGTGGTCACGCTGTGGGAAATATCGGCGGGGCTATGATCCGGGCGCCGGAGCGTCGAGGTCCGCACGCACCGAGCGACTGTCCGTCTGGCGGAACATCGGGGTAGTTGACGTCGAGGACCATCGCGGCCCGCTCACCAACGCCGATGTCATTCAGATGGTGGAGAGCAAGCTGTCCGACGTGCTCATCATCCACAAGATCAAGAACTCGAAACACAAGTTCGATACGTCCTCTGATGCCCTCGTCAAGTTGACCCAGGCGGGCGTCAAGGACCCGGTGATCATGGCGATGATGGAGCCGTAGCCGGGTTGTGGCACTGGGCTCCCAAAACGGGAGCCCCACACTCAGCGTCGAGTTGCACTCGGGCCAGGGTCTGCTTGATCCACAGGGACGCCGTCACGTTGAAGAAGAAGTAGCGCGACTCCGCTCCGACTCGCCGACCGGGGACGCATGCGGCCTCCCGGATGGTGGCGCGGGAAGGATGGGTTGCGTGAGCCGAGGCGGCAATGGCGGCAGTCGAGTTTCCCTGGGACCTGAAGCCGATCATCCGCTGGCACCACGAGCGCTACGACGGCACGGGCTACCCGGACCGGCTGCGGGGCGACGAGATCCCGATTGCGGCGCAGATCGTGGGCATTGTGGACGTGTACGACGCGGTCAGTACCGCGCGCCCCTACCGCCCCGCGCTGTCGCCTCAGGAGGCGCTCCGGGAGATCGAGAAGAGCCGCGCCTGCTGGTCGGACGGGGTGTACGCGGCGTTCGGACAGTCGCTGACGCAGCTGGGGCGTGGACAGCACGGGAACGCGGAGGCCGGGCCGCGAGAGCATGTAGCAATGGAGCGGGCAACGACCTAGCCGTCCTATTTTGTCTTCCGGTTGCCGATCGTTTCCTCGAATAGCTTCAGGACGCGCCGATATTCGTCCGTCCAACTGTCGTTCCGCCGAAATCCGTGGGGTTCTACGGGGTACATCGTCCCCGAGTCCGTCCGCGAATGTTCAGCGCCTTCTGCTCGAACGCCGCCGGGTCTTAGTTTGTACTCGACTCCTCGTTCTACTCAACTGCTCGTTGACAGCCCAAGTGCTCAGTCTCAAAATAGGACTAGATCTTGCAAACGGTCGGCCGAAGAGCGACCTTGCAGATAAGGCGCCGCTCGCTCCCTTTCGTTGCATACAGCTCCGAAGGTTCGGCACACTCCATACTGCCGGTGAAGCGATGCAACCTGTCCCCCAACCGGGGGCTGGGACGCGGCTTTGAGTCGCTATTTGATCGATGCTATCACCTTCCACGGACTACCTCGACGCCTTCGAGAGGCAGGTCACGATCCTGTCCCCGCCATACAGGGCGGGCGGTCGGTTCGATGAGGCGTCACCCCCTTCGCAGTTACCCCTAGGGGCGATCGTGCTGGACCAGAGCGACAACACTCTCGTCGCTTTAGCTCGCCTCACGGCGTTTGTCCACCGATGGCCGTGGCTGATTCCCTGCGTTGCGATCTCAGCTGAGCAACCCCCTCTCGAGCCGCTCCTGCTCCTAGTGTCCGAGCTGCGCGACCGCCTGGCTGTCGTCCAGCTCGCCGGTCCTACAGTGGTAGCGCAGCCCTCGGACGTGCTCGCCACAGTCCGAGGCAGAAGACCGCCCGATGCGTCGACCCTCGCTGCCTGGGTAGGGTACCGACTCAAGAACAGGGAGTTGCGCAACGCCCTCGCCGCCCAGTTCCGCCACGTGCTGGGGGGGCGCCAGCGTCGACCTTCGCAAGTGCGGCCACGTTCAGCCGCTTGTTCGGGCGTTACGGCGGTCTGACCGCTCGGGATTGGCGTGCTATCGGGCGTCTCTGTGTTTACTGTGCCACGAGCGGCCAACAATTAGAGATCACGCTGCCTACTCGCACCGCGCGCGATTACCTGAAGCACTACCTCCGACTGCCTTATCACGCTCTCGCGGACCGGGTCGGGTGGGAGTGGGTGTTGGAAGGCGCCCTCCGCGTCGCTGGCTACGTCGACGATTACGCCTGATCTCTCAGGCGCTGCAGCGTCGCAACGCACTAGCCTGTTGCATTACTGAAAACTCTTCGCTCGACCCCGCCGTGAGTGAGAGACGTCACTGAGCGTAGTTGGCGCGCAGCGCGACCGTTACGAAGTCGAGGCCTGCAGATGCTGGTTTGATATCAACCGGCCTCTCCGGGGAATCCCTCCGACAGTCCTTGCTCTAGGAGGTCGCATGATGACGGAACACGGCACTCTCCCCACAGTGACGCGCATGGCAGCGGTGCTTGCCCTGGCCTTCTTTGCCGCGTGTGCGGACGAGAACGAGCCGCCTGCAGGGCTCCATGCAGATCGCGCTGGGACCCTCTCCGGCCAGCAGGGCGCCCCCGTATACCCGGAAGAGCGCCCTTTTTGGAACCTCGCGCAAACGTTTCCTAGCAGCGCTGGCTTCTTCCGCGATCCTGTTACGGATGACATCGTCGTTTCGCTCACGGACATGCGGGATGCGGCGGCGGTTAGGGCCGTGCTGCGGTCTTCGCTCGCTGAACGCCTTGCCAGGGCTCGCAAGAGGAATCCACGAGCAGATGTCGTCGCTCGACAGGCTACCTACACGTTCCTCCAGCTCAAGGAATGGCGGGATCGGATGGGCCAGGCCTTTGCGATTGCGGGCGTCGATTGGCTGGACCTGGATGAAGCTAAGAACCGTGTCATGCTCGGAATCGACCCTGGAACGAATCGCCAGCCTATCCGGCGGTTGGCCCGAGACCTTGGGGTTCCGGAAAAGGCCGTCGATTTCGAAGTGGACGGACCGGCAGTGCCCCGTCTGGCGTTGACTGACTCGGTCCGACCTGTCGCAGGCGGCACCGAGATCCAATCGGACAACGCCGCACATACCATCAGAAGGACGTGCACCCTTGGGTTTCCAGCCCTCTGGAATGGAACGAGGGCGTTTGTGACTGCCTCGCATTGCAGCCGAGTCAAGTTCGCCGTCGATAGCACGCCACAGTACCAGCCTACGCTTCCACTCACGCACACCGACTCGATGAATCACTCTCCCATTGGTTTCGAAGTGGCCGATTACACACTGCAGCCATGTCCGCCCGGGGTGAACGGAACTGGGTGCGTCTACGCAGACGCCGCAGTCTATCAGTACACCGGCGACACCACCCAGTGGTATCTCGGTCATATCGCAGAGCCAACGTACGGCTGCGCACCGGGTCCCTGCAGTCCGCCGAACCTACAGATTCTTGGGTACTTCTCAATTACCGGGACTGACTCGAACATTATGCAGAACGACCTAGTGAGCCTCATCGGAGAGGAAACTGGTTGGGACCAGCACTTTGTGTCGAGCTCGTGCGTCATCTCAAAAGTTAGCGGAGCCAGCTATCGTCTCCTGTGTCAGGAGTTGGCGACTTTCGGAAACGGAGATGGCGATAGTGGTGGACCCGTGCTCCTCAACATCTTCCCGCCGCCCGACTCAACCGTTACCCTTGGCGGCATCTTCTGGGGCTCGTCCCCCCAGCACGCAACATTTAGCCCATGGTCGGGTATCCTGCAGGAATACCCCGGTCTGGTGGTGCACTAGGGTTGGGTTGGCATCCGCAACGAGTCTCAACTGGCGCCGAGTGCAACGACACTCGGCGCCAGCTTGCTGAGCGAGCGAATCGTCGAGAGGGGCAGGAACGTGAGCGAGAGAACCCGACTCCCATGCGTCGCGCTCGGACGGCATTGAGAACCCGGGTTGAGGCGTAAGCGTGTTGTCCCTTTCGGACCTTAGGTGAATTACCGGAATTAGGCCGCGGGCGCCCAGCACTGCGAGTGTATGACCGCACGGCACAGGACTGATCATGCCAACATTTCTGCGTCTCGGTATCCTGGCGATCCCTCTGACCCTTGGGCAAACGGTTGGTCAGTGGGTCCACCGCATCCACCTTTCCCGACCCCTCCAGACCGACCGGGCGGAGTACGTAGCCACGCCTGTCGAAGGAGGTGGTCAAGCTGGGAGATACGCCTTCACTCTCATCGCACGCTACGAGAATCAAACTGGGAGCGTACTCTATTTCCGTCACTGCAATCCTCGGGACCCTAGCCCGTTCTACGGCGTCGAATCTCTAGACAGCACCCAGGGGTCCGCATACGATGAGGTCTGGGCGTGTGTCGGCCACGATTACCCCATAAAGCTCGCACGCGGCGCGACGCGAGTTGACACGCTCCGAATCGAGGGTCCAAACCAATGGGATGGCAAGACGTATGCGCCCCTCGGGATTCTCGAAGGCGAGTTCCGGCTCGTGTATGAGGTGGGGACCTGTGAGAGGCTTGGGGGGGGGGCGCTCTGCCTTTTGCCCCTCGCTGATCGACGGTCCAACCCCTTTCGTGTGCGACTGGCACATTGAAGCGGGTTGGTAGCTGCACGCGTGCGGCCAGACAAGCAGCCGACGGACGTCTCGATGCTATTGCTCCATCATCACGTCTCTCGGTGACGCCATTGGTCCTCGGGGTGGCGCTGGGCGGCCGGCCCTCCGGCGCCCAAGTCCCTTCGCCTGTGCGGGTCGACCGGACTGAGACCACACGCCGCCTGTGTAAAGGAGATCGTCGCGCCTGCGGCAACCTAGATCCTGCACGTTCTCGAAACCGGCAGCGGCCGCGAGGCTCCGCACGCCCCAGTACAGGTCGTTAACCAAGCGAAGCGGCTTCGGGTTGTCCGGCCGCTCGCTCCCGTCGTGCGCGTTCCCAACGCTTTGCGGTGGTGAAGAGTCAAGTACAGGCCCCCCGGGTGTCATGGGGACTCCCGATGGTTTCCAGGCACATCATTCGCCTCTGACAGGGAACAGACGCATAGGGGAGAACAGGTTTGAGAGAGCGGGTAGCCCTGCCCCTGCCTCTGTTCTCCGCTGTGCGTCTGTGCGTCCGGCTTTTTGGCCTATCCTGTCTTCCGGTTGCCGATCGTTTCCTCGAATAGCTTCAGGATGCGCCGATATTCGTCCGTCCAACTGTCGTTCCGCCGAAATCCGTGGGGTTCTACGGGGTACATCGCCACCTCCCAGTTCTCCTTCTTCAGCTCGATCAGCCGCTGCACCAGGCGCGCCGTATCCTGAAAGTGCACGTTGTCGTCCACCATGCCGTGACAGATCAGGAGTCGGCCTTTCAACCCTGCGGCGAAATAAATCGGGGATGACTGCTGGTAGGCGACGCTGTCGTCCTGTGGCTCGTTCAGAATCCGCGCCGTGTAGGGATGGTTGTAATGCGCCCAGTCGGTCACCGGCCGCAGCGCCGCGCCC
>DASPXE010000070.1:0-2035 GCA_035637455.1 Gemmatimonadales bacterium | reverse complement strand
TCCGACACCGTGAGGGTCACCGTGTAGTCGCCGTTGTCGACGTAGGTGTGACTCGGCGCCGGACCGGTTTCCCCGGCGCTCCCGTCGCCGAAATCCCAGGTGAACGTCAGGGCATCCCCGTCGGGATCGGACGAGGCACTGCCGTCGAACGACACGGTCGCCCCCTCCAGAGCGGTGACGCCCGCTCCGGCGACGGCGATGGGCGCGTGGTTCGTCGGCGTCGAGAAGGCGAAGATCTCGGCCGAGCTCAGGCCCCCAATGGCCAAGCCGCCGGCGAGCAACACCCGCCCGTCGCTCAGGCGGGTCGCGGTGTGATCGAAGCGGGCGCTCGCCATGGTACCGGCATCGCTAAACATCCCCGTTCCCGGGTCGAACACCTCGGCGCCGTCCAGAATCGCCCCACTGAAGCGTCCGCCGGTAGCGAGCACCTGCCCCGTCGTGAGCAGCGTCAACTGGTGCTCGCTCCGCGGCGTCAGCATGTCACCCGCCGGACTCCAGGTACCCGAGGCGGGATCGTACAGCTCGGCGCTCTTCAAGTAGGTGTCGGCCGCCCCGAAATTGTCCGGCCGGCTCACGCCGCCCGCAGTGAGTACTTTGCCGTCGGGCAGCACGACCAGGAACCCCTCCGCGCTCGCGTCCTCCGAGGTCCAGATCCGCTGGTCCGCCATGCTCCCGGTCGCGCTCCACGTCCCAGTCGCCGGATCGTACAATTCCGCCGAGGCGAGTGAGGGGAAGGGATACGCGCTCATGCCCCCGGCCAGCAGCACACGCCCGTCCGGCAGCAGCGCGGCGGCCGACGCCTCGCGGCCCACGCTCAGAGTGCCGGTGGACGTCCATGTTCCGGACGTAGGATCAAACAGCTCGGCTGAGGTCCACATATGGCCGCAGCGGTCGCTCCCGCCCGCCACGAGCACCCGCCCGTCCTGCAGGACGACGGCGGCCGGACTGTGGCGCGGCACGTTGAGGGGGCCGGTGAGCGTCCAGGTGCCGGCCACCGGATCGAAGATTTCGGCCGAGCCGCCGACGGCAGGCTCGACGCAGTTGTTGAATCGAGCGCCGCCGATCACGAGCACGCGTCCGTTACCCAGCAGCACCGCCGCGTGGCCGAGGCGCGGGAAGTTCATGTCCGCGACGCTCGACCAGGCGCCGGTCGCCGGGTCGAACAGCTCGGCGGTGGCGAGCCGGGTCATGGCGTTGATGCCACCCGCGACCAACACCCGTCCGTCGAGCAGCCGCACCGCCACGTGAGATGAGCGCGCCGCTGCCATTGCACCGGTCGAGCCGAACGAGCCCTGAAGGTCCGCCAGCGCGGGGGCCGGCCCCCGGACCGGGGCCGCCGGCGTGTCGGTGCGATCGCAGCTCGCGATCGCGAAGATCGTGGCCAGGTACACGAGGGCGCGCGCCTGCTGCGGCGATGCGTTCATCAATAGCTCCTATCGGTTGGGCGCGACGGGTGCCTAGGGCGGGTCACCCGCTGGAGGCGGGTGCTCGACTGGATGATTCCTGTCGGCTCTCGCGCCGGCCGTGACTGGCCTCACCCCCGGCCGGAACATCCTGTGGCGTCAGCGGTTGCTATGTCTGCTCCAAGCGGATTCGGGCTTGCCGATCGCACGCGTGTGACGACGATCACACCAACTTCGCGCCGCTCGCAGTAGGGTGGGCGCCCGTCAGCCACTCACACACCCGGAGCGCGTATGTCGAACAGGGCGACGCTTGTTCTGATCACGGTGGGTCTGCTCGTGGCAACCGCGTCTGCAGCCGCCGCGCAAGGGAAGGGTCCGAAGAAGTACGCGGTAACCAACGATCGGGCGCTGGTCGTCACGCGAGAGGTTCTGGTCAGGCAGGGCTACGACGTGGTACGGATCGAGGACGCCGGGCCCGACGTCGTGGTCTGGTACCGGCGGGGCAACATGGGCAGAGGCAAGGGCAAGGGCCGGCCGGTGAAGATGGTGATCCACCGCGAGGCGGATCGGGTGGTGTTCCTCAACACACCGAGCGCCATACTGGTGGATATCGACGTGAGGTTGAAGCTGTA
>DASPXE010000069.1:0-33749 GCA_035637455.1 Gemmatimonadales bacterium | reverse complement strand
CACCCTCGGTCGGTCCTCACTCCCCGGCCCCCTCGCCGCAGCGCGGAGAGGCGGAGGCAGGGGGCGCCGCCTGGCTCGATAAGAAGGGGCGGCCGGCTTGCGCGGTGGCGCCAGTCGTGAAGGGCTGTCGCGTGGACATGGCGCCGATCCAGGCGCTTGAGCGTGTCGCGCCGGGACGCGTCTATGCCGCCACGCCACAGGGGGTGTACGAGCAGGACGGCGACGCGCTCAACCTGTGCGATCCCGTGCCCGCCGCCACCGCGTTTCTGTCGCTCGCGCCCGGCTGGTACGCGGTCGGGCGCCAGGCGGGGCTCGCGTCGTGCCGCTTCGACCAGGGGCTCACCCTCGTCGGCATTTCGTACCAGCAGCGTCCGGACACGGACCTGGACGCGATGCGGCACACTTGGTTTGAGCGCCCGATTCTCCCCGCCGATCAGCCGTTCGTCGACCAGACGTACCGCTACGGCTCGACCATGGGCGGCAACTTTCAGCAGCACCAGGGCGTCGAGTTCAACAACCCCGACGGGACGCCCGTCCACGCCATCGGCGACGGCGTGGTGGTGTTCGCCGGTCCGGCGGAGCAGGGGGCGAACACCATCGCCATCCGCCACGACCGCAAGCTCAAGGGGCTCTTCGTGTACTCGGTCTACTATCACAACACCGCACTGGTCTCCTCGCTGGGACAGCGCGTGAAGCCCGGAGATGTGATCGCCACTGTCGGGAACACCGGCCGGGCGACAAACGACCATCTGCACCTCGAGGTCCACGCCGCACCGGTCGACTCCGTGCCCCTGATCGTCGATCCCAACGAGCGCTACCCGCGCTACAGCGTGAACCCCGAGCTGTGGATCCGGCCGCTGCCCGGCACCGGGATCGTCGCGGGGCAGGTATGGGACGCGCAGGGCCAGCCGGTGCCGCAAGCCCGGGTCTACGGGCTCATCAAGGCCGAGCCGCAGGAGACGCCGTTTTCGTACGCCGAGACGTATGGGGAGCACAACCACCCCGACCCGGCGTACCGGGAGCACTTCGCCGTGAGCGATGTGGAGCCGGGCGACTACACCGTCTCGGTGGTGGTGGACGGCAAACGACTCACGCGGCGCATCCGTGTCGAGGCGAACCGCCTGACCTGGGTCGTCTTCGGTTCCGGTGCACATTGAGCTGACGGAGATGCTGCGCTGTCCGGAGACGCACGAGGAGGCGTTTCTCGTGATGTCGACGGGCGAGATGGTCGGGCGGATGGTGCGCTCAGGAATACTCGGATGCCCGGTGTGCCGGAACGAGTATCCGATCGTCAAAGGAGTGGTGAACTTCTCGGGAGGGAGGACCGGGGAGGGTCTCCCTGCGCGACAAAAATACGCAGTCGCTCCGGGAGACCCTCCCCGGTCCTCCGAGGCACAGACGCTCCAGGCCCTCCTCGATCTCTCCGGTCCGGGCGGGTACGTCGTGCTCGTCGGCTCCGCGGCGCGGCACGCGGTCGGGCTCGCCGGGCTGATGGGCGGGATTCACTTCGTGGGGATCAACGCGCCATCTGAGGTCGAGGAGCTGCCGGTCTTGAGCTTGCTCGCGTGCGAGACGATGATTCCGCTGCGCGGCGCCGTGGCGCGGGGCATCGTCGTGGGGCCGGAGCGGACAAGTCCGGCATGGCTCGGCGAGGCGCTGCGCGTGCTGCTGCGGGGGCGGCGGCTCGTGATCGAAGATGAGCGTGCCGCACCGTCCGCGGGCGTCACACAGCTCGCCGTGGGCGAGGGGCTGTGGGTGGGGGAGAAAGGATGATCACCCTTCGATCGCCGCCGCCGTCGGATCCGCCTCTGCATACACCCGGTCGATCACGTCCCGGTAATTCTTCTCCACCACGCGTCGCTTCACTTTGAGGGTGGGGGTGAGCTCCCCCGACTCGATCGTGAAATCCCGCTCGATCAACACGACCTTCTTCGGCATCTCGAACTTCGCCAGGTCGCGCAAGCCGCCGATCACCTCCCGCTCCATCTTGGCCCGCACGTCGGGGAGCGTGATCAGCTCCGCGCGGGAAGCGTACGCCAGCTTCCGCTCCCGAGCCCACGGCTCGAGGCTGTCGAAGTTCGGAGCGACAAGGATGATCGGGAACTTGCGCTGGTCGCCCAGCACCACGGCGTTGGCGACGAACTTGTTCAGCTTGACAGTGTTCTCGATCGGCTGCGGCGCCACGTATTTGCCGCCCGCGGTCTTGATCAGGTCCTTTTTCCGGTCGGTGATCTTGAGGTAGCCCTCAGGGTCGAACTCGCCGATGTCGCCCGTGTGGAACCACCCCTCCGCGTCGATCGCCTCGTGCGTCGCGTCGGGCTTGTTGTAGTAGCTCCGCATCACGTTCGGGCCCTTGGCCAGGATCTCGCCGTCCTGTGCGATCTCGATCTGGACGCCGGGGATCGGCTTCCCCACGGTGCCGAATTTCGGCCGCACCAACGGGTTGAGCGTGAGCACTGGCGACGTTTCGGTGAGCCCGTACCCCTCGATGGTCACGAGCCCTGCACTGTAAAAGAAGCGCCCGATCTCGGCCGCGAGCGGGGCGCCGCCCGACACGAACAGCTTGATCCGCCCGCCCGTGGCGGCGCGCAGCTTCGCGAACACCAGCCGGTCGGCGATGGCGTGCCGGATCGCCAGCCCGAACGGGACGGGAATCCCGGAGAGCCGGTGGGTCGTCCACTGCTCGCCGACGCGCCTCGCCCACAGGAAGATGCGGCGCTTGAGCGCCGATCCCGTCAGCGCCCGCTCGAGCACGCGCGCATACACCTTCTCGTACAGGCGCGGCACCGCCACGAACACCGTGGGGCGCACGTCACGCAGATCTTGCGAGATGGTGTCGGTGGACTGCGCGTAGTTTATGGTCACGCCCACGTGGAAAAAGTAGTAGTCCACCATGCGCTCGAGGATGTGCGACAGCGGCAGGCAGGCGAGGCAGCTGTCGCCCTCGCTCACCCGCAGCGCCTCGACGGACGCGATCACGTTGGACCAGATGTTGTTGTGGGTGAGCATGACGCCCTTCGGCTGGCCGGTCGTCCCTGACGTGTAAATCAGCGTGGCCAGATCGTCGGGTCGTACTGCGAGGGCTTCGTCCTTGAAGCGCGGATACTTCGCCGCTGCGGCCCGGCCCTTTGCTTCCACGTCGGCCAGCGTGATCGCGCCGTCGCGCCGGGCGTCGGTCTCGAACACGATCACCTGCTTGAGCGCCGGGAGCCTGCCCCGGACTTCGACCACCTTGGCGAGCTGCACGAGCGTGGAGCAGAAGACCGCCGTGGCACCGGAGTCGCGCAGGATGTACTCGACCTGATTGGCCGGCAGCGTGGGGTAGATCGGGACGTCGGCGGCCCGGGCGCACAGGCAGGCGTAGTCGACGAGCGCCCATTCCAGGCGCGTCTCCGCCAGCAGCGACACCCGATCGCCGGGTTGAATCCCCAGCTCGCGCAGTCCGAGCGCGATCGCGCGCACCCGCTCCTCCGCTTCCCGGTGCGTGAGCGGGGTCCAGGCGCCGCCCGCCTTGTGGCGGAAAGCGGCCGGGTGGCGCGCATACTGCTCCACGGCATCGAAGAACAACCGCGTCAGGGTGCCCGCGTTCATGGCAGGAACCTCACGACGAAGGTGATGGGCGAGCCAGGGACTGCGGTGCCGATGGCCCGGCGGGCGGCGGCGGTCACGACGGCGCTGTCCGGCAGCGGCCCGGCGAGGAGCCGCAGCTTCACCACCGCGAGGCCGGTGGCCGTGGTGACGGTGTCGCTCGCGACCGGCGCGCGCGCGGTATCGCTCGTCACCAGGGCGACGTTGGCTCCCCCTCCCGGCCCGGGGTAGACCGTCAGCGCGAACGCGATGGGACGACCGGAGAGGTCGACCGGTCCCGTGGCGGTCGTGTCCTGGAGCCGCACCTTCAGCGAATCCGACAGCGAGTCCGGTTTCGCGGCGAGGCTCACGCTGTCGCGCGCCGGGCCGGCGGCGAATACCGTGTCCGCTGCAGCGAGCATGCGGATCGCGATCGGATTGCTCGGGAGGTCGCCCACGCGCGCCTGGATGCGGGCTGGGGTGGCGCTCCCTGCCCGAGCGACCATTACACCGCTGGTGTCGTTCACCACCGTGAGCAGCGCCGTGTCGAACGTGGCCCAGAGGATCGTCGCTGGAACCGAGTCGCCCCGGCCGTCGAGCGCGACGCCGCGCGGCCGCAGCGTGTCGAGCTCCTCCAGCGAGTCGGGGACCTTGACTTGTATCGCGACCACCTGGTCGAGGTCGGGTCCGAGCCGGCCGCATGCCACAGCTGCCGCGAGCACCAAGACGAGGGCGCGAACCCGGCCCCTCAGGGCGCCTCCGCGGTGGCGGCTTGAGCAGGTCCCGCTGCGCCTCCCCCCAGGTCCCGCAGTGCCTGCGTGGCGTGCTCGATCCATTTTTGGGCGTCGGGGCCCTTGGGCGGATGGGTCAGGAAGGCCCGCAGGTGCTGCGTCGCGCCGTCGGGGTCGCCGCGCTTCAACAGCAGGAAGGCGAGCCCGTAGTGGGCGCCGGCCAGCTGCCGGTCCAGCTCGAGGGCGCGGCGGTAATGGCGAATCGCCTCGTCGATGCGGCGCGTCTTGGTCAGCGCGATCGCCATGTTCTGCAAGATGCGGGCGTCGTTGGGGTGGTCGCGCAGGGCCAGACGATACGACGTGAGGGCCGCGTCGTAGTCGCCCTGGCGCTCGAGGGCGAGCGCCTCGTTCAGGTAATCGAGGCGCTGGGGATGGACGTCGTCGGCGCCCGAGCCGCCGAGCAGGCGGCGCCAGAAACCCATGGGCCGAAAATAGCTTGCGGCCGCTCGCGTCCGCAATGTAGCTTCTCCCCCCATGCCCGCCCCCGCCCCCCCGCCCCCCCCGCCCCCGCCACCGGTCCCCAAGAGGACCGGCTTCACCCGCAAGACGCCGCACGGGGTCTTGCAAGTGGACTGGCCGTTCTTCGGTGAGCTGTGCCGGGCGCTGGCCCTCAAGATCTTCCGGGAGTACGACCCCGACGTGGTGATCGGCATCGCCCGCGCGGGGGTGATCCCCGGCGCCGTCGTGGCGAGCATCCTGCAGCGCGACTTCGCGTCCGTCGCCATCACTCGGCAAGAGAGCGGCGCGCGGCCGGTGGTGATCGCGGGCCCGCCCCGGATCGTCACCGGGCGGCGCGTCCTCATCGTGGACGAGACCTGCGACTCGGGCGACACGATGAAACTCGCCTTGAACGCCGTGCGCGAGCTCCAGCCCGCAGCCGTCAAGACCGCCGTCTCGTTCCGCACCGGCGCCTATAAGCCGGACTTCTACGCGCTCGAGAGCGACAACTTCATCATCCTCCCCTGGGACCGCGAGGTGATCATCGGCGGGGAGATCGTCATGCGGCCCGATTATGCCGAGAAGCTCAAGGAACTCGGAGGTTGATCGACCGCCTCACCGCGGCGCTGCAGGGCTCCCGCGCCGACTTCACTGAGATCCGCGTCGAACAGAGCTGGAGCTCCGCCGTCACGATGCGCGGCCGGCGGCTCGAGTCCGCCACCGCGAGCGAGGACCAGGGCGGCTTCGTGCGCGCCCTGAACCGTGGCTCGGGCTGGGGGACGGCCTCGTTCACGTCCCTCGACCAGCTTGAGGCGATGGTCGCCCGCGCCGACGAGCTGTCCCGCGCCGTACGGCTCGAGCGCCCGATCCGGCTGGCCGACGTCCCGCCGCAGCAGGGGGACAGGGTGCCCGACCTGGACGGAGACGTGCGCGGCGTGTCGCTCGCCGAGAAAAAGCGCCTCATCGAAGCGTACAACGGCGAGATGCTCGCCGTGAGCGACCGCATCGTCGACACGCTCGCGACCTACCGCGACGAGGTGAGCGAGTACTGGTACGCGAATTCCGAAGGGGCCCTGCTGCACGAACTCCGGCCCGAGGTGACGCTCTCCGGGACGGCGATCGCGCGGCGCGACGGCACCATCGAGAAGGGACTCGAGTCGATTGGGCTGAGGCGCGGGTGGAACTCGGTCCAGGGCAAGGCGGCTGGCTTCCGCGCTGTGGCCGAGCGGGCGGTGCGGCTGCTGGACGCCCCGACGGTGCGGGGCGGGACCTATCCCGTCGTGCTCGATCCCGAGCTCGCCGGCGTCTTCATCCACGAGGCCTTCGGGCATCTGTCGGAAGCCGACTTCGTCTACGAGAACCCGCAGGCGCGCGAGATGATGACGCTGGGCCGGCGCTTCGGCAAGCCGGTGCTCAACGTCGGCGACAACGGCGCCGCGCCCGGCTTGCGCGGCACGCTGCCGTTCGACGACGAGGGCACGCCCACCCAGGACACCGCGCTCATCCGGGAAGGCATCCTCGTCGGCCGGCTGCACTCCCGCGAGACGGCGGCCGCGATGAGCGAGCGGCCGACCGGGAACGCGCGCGCCATCTCGTTCCGCCACCCGCCGATCGTCCGCATGACGAACACCTACATCGGCAACGGACGCGGCACGTTCGCGGACCTGATTCGCGACATCCAGCTGGGGGTGTACGCCTCCAGCGCGTTCGGTGGCCAGACCATGCTCGAGAACTTTTCGTTCACTGCCGCCTACGGCCACATGATCCGCGACGGTCGCGTGGCGGAGCTGGTGAAGGACGTCGTGCTCGCGGGGAACCTGTTCCAGACGCTCGATCGCATCGACCACATCGCCGGCGACTTCCGCTGGAATCAGATGGGTGGCGGCTGCGGCAAGGGCGGGCAGTACCCCCTCCCCGTCACCGAAGGCGCTCCACACGTCCGCATCGAAGCAGCCCTGATCGGGGGCGACGTCCCCGCGTGATCGAGGGGCTGCTCGAGCTCGCGGGGCGGCGAGTGGAGGGGGGCGCGGGGGGCGCGGATGCCCTCGAGCGGCGGGTCGAGCGTACGGCGCTGGCGTTCGAGGCAGGCCGCCTCAAGGCCGCGGGCGTGACAGAAGAGGCCGGGGCGAACCTGCGGGTGCTGCACCGCGGCCGCGTCGGCATCGCCGGCACGACGAATGTCGGTGTCGGAGACGTAGGGGCACAGCATGCTGTGCCCCTACTCGAACGGGCGCTCGCCTCGGCCGAGCTGGGCGAGGAAATCGCGCTGGCCTTTCCTTCGGCCGCTAAGCTCCCTCGCGTCGACACGTACGTCGCTCGAGCGGCGGACGCCCCGCTCGACCGGCTGATCCAGATCGGTCAATTCCTGCTCCAGCGGCTGGCGCGCGAGGGGTGCCAGGTCAACGTCGCGATCGAGCGCGAGGTGGGCGAGACCCGCGTCGCGAACACGGCGGGGGCCGAGGGCACGTACCGCTCGACCGGCGTGGCGGTGAGCGCGGATATTTGGCGTATCGCCGGGGATGACGTGCTGGCCATCGGCGACGTGGTCGAGGGGTCGGACCTCCCCTCGGACGACGCCCTCGAGGCGGTGGTGCAGTCGATCACGACCCGACTCGACCACGCCCTCCGGATCGTGACGCCGCCCGAGGGCGCGCTCCCGGTCGTGTTCACGCCAGCCGGCCTCTCGGCGGTGCTGCTCCCGGTGACGCAGGGCCTCTCGGGCAAAGCCGTGCTGCAAGGCATCTCGCCGCTCGCGAACCGGGTCGGCGAGCGGGTCTTCGACGCGGGCGTGTCCCTCACCGACGACCCGCTCGCGCCGGGCCGGACCGCCTCACGTCCGCTCGATGACGAATGCGTGCCCTCCCGCGTCACCTGCCTCGTGCAAGGTGGCGGCGTGCAACGATTCATCTACGACCTCGAAACCGCGGCACGCGCCAAGACCGAGAGCACCGGGCACGGGCAGCGCGGGATCTTCGGGAAGCCCGTGCCGGCGTACACGAACCTCATCGTAGGCGAGGCCAGGGTCCCGGGTCCGGGATCCCGGGTCCCGGGTGAGCTGGGCGGAGGTCTGCTCCGCGCGGTGAACGACGGGCTGCTCGTCGACGACCTCATCGGCGTGGGGCAGGGCAACGTGATCGGAGGGGCGTTCAGCCATCCGGTCGCGCTCGCCTATCGCATCGAGCGGGGTGAGATCAGCGGGCGCGTGAAGGATGCGGCGGTAGCGGGAAACGTCTACGAGCTACTCAAGCGGATTGGGGGTCTCGGCAACGACGCCCGTTGGATCGGCGCGCGGTTCGCGCCGTCGCTGCTGCTGGAGGGGGTGAGCGTGGCGCGGCGCTGACGTCCCCTAGCGTCCCAGCGCCTGTTCGTAGCCCGTCCCCTGCGTCATCTGCTCGTACACTGCATTGAGGGTGTCCGGCGACGCGGACAGGAAGCGGCAGCGTGCGTCGCTCCTGCTGCGACACTCGACCTCCATCACGGCCACGGGCTCGCCGGACAGCCGTCCCAGGAAGTCCGAGAGCATCCCAGCCGTGAAGAAGCACATGGGGGTCTCGGCGCTGCCAGGCTCGGCTTCCACCCAGTCCTCGGTGTCCAGGGCCAGGGCCGCGCGGCCGAGCGGGCCGACGGTGACCGTGCCCCACCCGTGCGCCTGGAAGAACGCCGACAGCACCTCGCTCATCTGGCCGGCGTCGAGGTCCTCGGGCCGCGACGCGCCCGTTTGGACCGGCAGCCATGCGCAAAACGACTGGTACACGCCTTCGCCGGCCGCGAACCCGACCTCTTGGAGGATCGCGATGGCCTGGTCGGCCGCGTCCCGGAGCAGACTGTGATGCAGCTGGCGCAGCGCGCCGCGACCGATGGTCAGTCCGTCGGTCGCGGCGATGGCGTGAGCCGGGGCGGTCATATCGCACGCCAACTTAGGGTTTGGCGCGTGCGCGGCGCAAGAGTTCCGCCTCGTCGATGAGCGGCACGCCGAGCGCCTTCGCCTTCTCGAGCTTCGAGCCGGCGTCGGCGCCCACCACCACGGCCGTGGTGTTCCTGGAGACGCCGTCGGTGACGTGGCCGCCGGCCGCCTCGATCAGCTCGCCCGCCTTGGCGCGGGACAGGGACGGCAGCGTTCCCGTGATCACGTACACCTGCCCCGCCAGCGGCCCTTTCCCCTCGGTCGCCTCCGGCTCCTTCATGTTGAGCCCGAGCTTCTCCAGCCGCTCCACCAGCTTGCGGTTTTTCGGTTCCGCGAAGAACCCGGCCACGGCCTCGGCGATGGCCGGCCCGATGCCGCGGATCTTGTTGATCTCGTCCGCGGAGGCCTTGGCCAGGGCCTTCATCGTCCCGAAGTGGCGGGCCAGCAGCCTCGCTCCCTGCACGCCGACGTGCCGGAGGCCGAGCGCGAAGAGCAGCGTCGAGAGCGGCTGCTGCTTCGATGCGTGGATCGCGGCGACGAGCTGTTGGGCCGACTTCTCGGCAAACCCTTCGAGGGTCAGGAGCTGCATCGTCGTGAGCTCGTAGAGGTCTGCGACGTCCTTGATGAGCTTGGCGTCGAGCAGCGCCTTCACGCGCTCGGGCCCGAGCCCCCGGATGTCCATCGCGTTCCGCGATGCGAAGTGGACGATGCCCTCGAGAATCCGACCGGGGCACGAGACGTTCGGACAATACACCATCACTTCGTCGGGAGGGTGCTCGACCTTCGACTTGCAGACGGGGCACCGCTCGGGTGGCTGGTACGGCCTGGCGCGGCGCACCCCCTTCTTGATCACCGGCCCCAGCACCTGCGGGATGACTTCCCCGGCGCGGGTGACCTCCACCAGGTCGCCTTCCCTGATGTCCTTGGCCTTGATCAGCGCGAAGTTGTGGAGCGTGGCGGTCGACACCGTCACGCCCCCGATCTCGACCGGCTCGAGCACGGCGTAGGGGTTGAGCGCGCCGGTGCGGCCCACGTTGATCCGGATCTCCTTGAGTTTCGTGACCCGCACCTCGGGGGCGAACTTGCGTGCGATGGCCCAGCGCGGCTCGCGGTCGCCCACGGTTCCCAGCTCGGCGTGCAGCTCGAGCGGGTTCACCTTCACCACCACGCCGTCGGCGCCGTAGTCGAGCTGCTCGAGCAGCGGCTCGAACTTGGCGATTTCCCGGTTGGCGGCGGCGAGGTCGGCGACGAGCGTGTGGTGAGGCTCCACGGGGAAGCCCCAGGCGGCGAGCTGCTGCAGCAGGTCGTGCTGGGTCGCGACCGGAAGCTTCTGGCCGGGAGCCTCGACGTGGAAGCAGAAGATCCGCAGCCCCCGGCTGCGCGTGACCTTGGGATCGAGCTGGCGCAGCGAGCCCGCCGCCGCGTTGCGGGGATTGGCGAATGTCGGCTCGCCGGCGCGCTCGCGCTCCTGGTTGAGCTCGGCGAAGCGGGACTTGGAGAGGTAGACCTCGCCGCGGACTTCCATGGTCTGCGGCCAGCCCTTGCCGCGCAGCCGCAGCGGGAGGTCAAGGACGGTGCGCAAGTTCGCGGTGATGTCCTCGCCTTCCACGCCGTTGCCGCGCGTCGCGCCGATGACGAACACGCGGTCTTCGTAGGTGAGGCTCACCGCGGCGCCGTCGATCTTCACTTCGAGCGTGTAGCCCGCGGTCTTCACCTCGGGGCTGAGGCGCGCGTTCCGCACCTCCCAGTCGGCGAGCTCCGCTTCGTTGAAGGCGTTGGCGAGGGACAACATCGGGACGAGGTGCCGGTGCTTCTTGAAGCCGGCCGCCGGCGGGGCGCCGACGCGGTGGGTGGGGCTGTCGGGGGTCCGCAGCTCGGGATGCTTGGCCTCGAGCTCCTGCAGCTCGCGGAACAGCCGGTCGTACTCGGCGTCCGAGATCTCCGGCTTGTCGAGGACGTAATACGCATCGTTCGCGCGCTCGATGAGCCGCCGCAGCTCGGCGGCGCGCGTCGCGGCGGCCCTCCCCGTCACCGCCCCTTGGCTTCTTCCTGGATGACGGCCATCGCGACGCCGACCAGCCGTTCGAGCTCCTCGGCGCTGGCGCGCGGCAGCAGCGCCTCGGCCCACGCGCCCTCGCGCTCCCCGAACGCGGCGAGCAGGCGCCGCAGGAACGAGAGCAGGGCCACGCGTTCGAGCTCCATGCGGCGCATCGTCTCGTCGGTCTCCTGATGCCGCTGCTCCAGCCGCTCGTAGCGATGCGCGTTCCGGAGCGCCTGGGCGGTGAGCGACGCGACGACCTGTACGAACCGCACATCCTCGTCGGAGAAGGTGGGGCCGTCGCGGAACGTGCGCAGGAAGATCGCGCCGATCGCTACGCCGCGCCACGTGATCGGTACGACGGTGATCGACTTCACGCGGCGGTTGATCATCTCGCCCTTCACATGCTTCAGGCTGGGATCGGTCGCCGCGTCAGGAATGAACACCGTCTCGCCGTTCTGCATCGCGCGCTTGAGCTCGGGGTAGCGCTCGAGGTCCACGACGTAGTTGCGGATGGTCGGATCCTCGTACGATGCCACCAGGCGCACCGACTTGCCGCCGCGCTCGGCGAGGAAAATCGAGCAGCGGTCGAGCCCGAACGCCTCGCCCAGCTTGCGCGCGATCGCCTGCAGGATATCGATGAAATGCAGCGAGGTGGACACTTCCTTGAGGATCTCGATTACGGCGAGCAGGTGCTTGCGCTCGCGCTCGAGCTCGGCGACGCGGGCGGTGAGAGTGGAGGGGCCGGTCATGGCATAGTTTGCGTCCCTGGCGGACGGCCCGTCAAGCGCCGCGACGCTTGTTGCCGCGTCTCGCGGCGCGCGGTAGCTTCCGAGCCCATGCGCTGCTGCGTCGCGTCGCTCCTGCTCCTCGCCGGTGTTGCGGTTGCGGCGCAGGCGCAGGCGCGGGCCGCGACCTCCGCTCCGCTCGGCGCGTGGACGCCGGTCCCCGAGCTGCCCGGTATGGGCCGGCCGGTGGACACCGCCGCCGTCGCCGCGCGACGTCGCGCGCTGCTGCAGCGCATCGGTCGCGGCACGGTGCTCATCCCGGCCGCGCACGAGCGCGACTTGGAAAAGGAGTACGTGCAGGACAACGACTTCCGCCAGAACAACACGTTCTTCTATTTCACCGAGCTCGAGACCCAAGACGCCTGGCTGTTGCTGACCGCGCGCGGCCCGGATTCGCTCGACACGGTGCTGTTCTTGCCGCCTCGTAACCCCGGCCAGGAGCGCTGGACCGGCCTCCGGCTCGGGCCCGACAGCGTCGCCGCGCGCTTGTCGGGGATCCCCACGGTCCTGTCCACCGACTCGCTCGAGCGCGAGCTGCGCGCCGCCCGCGTCCGCGTGCGCGGCCCGATCTACGTCCCGCTCGACCTGACCACCCGCGACGAGCGGCGGGTGATCGACCTGGTCTTCAGCGGTCAGGACCTGCGCAACCTGCGCCAGCTCGCCGATTCGCTGCGGGAAGTGAAGGACGCCGACGAGCTGGCGCGCCTGCGGAAAGCGATCGACATCAGCGTGGCGGGCCACATCGCGGCCATGCAGGCGGCCCGGCCGGGCATGTACGAATACGAGATCGAGGCCGCGCTCGAGGCGGGCTTCCGCAGGAACGGCGCCGATCGCGTGGGCTATCCCTCGATCGTGGGGAGCGGGCCGAACTCGACCACCCTGCACTACGACGTGAACCGCCGGCAGACGCGGGACGGCGACCTGGTGGTGGTCGACGCGGCAGCCGAGTGGGGGCAGTACACGGCCGACGTCACCCGCACCTGGCCGGTCAATGGCAGGTTCACGCCGCGCCAGAAGGCGATTTACGACCTCGTGCTCGCCACCCAGCAGGTCGCGTTCGACTCCGTGCGGCCGGGCACCACGATGCGCGACCTGAATCGCATCGCCCAGACCTACATGCGCGCGCATTCGGGGAGCCTGTGCGGCGAACAGACTTGCGACGCCTACTTCATTCACGGCCTCGGACACCCGATCGGGATGGACGTGCACGACGTCACGGTGCCCGGGCGCTTGAAGTTCGAGCCGGGGATGGTGATCACCCTGGAGCCAGGGATTTACCTCGCTGGAGAGAGCCTGGGGGTGCGGATCGAAGACGACGTGCTGGTGACGCCCACGGGGGCCGAGTGGCTGTCCGCGAAAGCGCCGCGAACCACGCTAGAGATCGAGCGATTGATGCGCGGCGCGCGCTAGGTCTCGTCCTTCTCGGTCTTGATGTCGTCGAGGAGCTGCGCCGCTTCCTTCTGGTATTCACTGTCGAGCACGTCCGCGATGGGGAGGGTGGCGATGGTGGTGAGCTGCTCGCGGGCCTTGGAGTAATGCCCGAGGTCGATGTACACCTCGGCCAGGTCGAGCCGGTGGAAGATGTTCTGCGGCTTCAAGGCGACGGCCTTCTCCAGGTACTTCTGGGCGTCGTCCCAGTTCCCCTTGTCCAAGAATCCGCCGCCGAACAGCGCCTTGGCGAAGAACTTCTGGAATCCCGAGAGCCGCTTGACCTCGGCATGCCAGGCCCCCACCAGGTGGTAGGCACCGTCATGGGTCGAGTCGAGCTCGATTGCCTTCATCCCCTCGTCGTAGATGATCTTGGCGAAGCGCACGCGCTCCTTGCCGCCCTTGGTGCGCGACAGCCGGCCCAGCGCCTGTCCGATCGTGAAGTGCCCGTCCGCTCCGGTGGGGTGGACTCGCACGGCCGCCTCGCCGTACGCCCGCGCCGCCGTATAGAGACTGTCGCGCAGGTGTTTGGACGAGTCGTCCTTGCCTTGGACCTGCTTGGCGATGTCCACGAGCTCGCGCCCCGCCTTCCACAGCGCTGCGTAGTTCGTCGAGTCCGCGGCGAGCGCCGCTCGGTAGTGCTGCAGCGCTTGCGCCGGCGCGAGCGCGGCATGGGCGCTGTCGCCGAGGACGATGTGCTCCGCCACCGTCGGATGGGTCTGCGCCCCCGCGCGCGCTGGAACGAGGAGCGAGAGGAGCAACGGGACGGCACGGGGCATCGGGGGCTCCGGGGAGGTCGCCGCTAATGTTGGTAGTGCCGCTCATCGAGCGCAAGCGGGACGGCCGCGCGCTCACGCCGGAGGAGTGGTCGGCCCTCGTCGCGGCGTACACCGACGGCCGTGTCCCCGACTATCAGATGTCGGCCTTGCTCATGGCCGTCCTGCTACGCGGGCTCGAGCGCCAGGAGCTCGCCGCATTGACCGATGCCATGCTCGCCTCGGGCCAGCGGCTCTCGTTCGATTCGTGGCCCACGCCGCGGGTGGACAAGCACTCGACGGGCGGCGTGGGCGACAAAGTCTCCCTCGTGCTCGCGCCCCTCGTCGCGGCGTGCGGCGTCGCCGTGCCGATGATGTCCGGCCGCGGGCTCGGCCACACCGGCGGCACGCTCGACAAGCTGGAGGCGATCCCCGGCTTCCGCACCGGCCTGTCGCTCGCCGAGGCGAAGGCGCAGGTGATGAAGCTGGGCTGCGCGATGATCGGCCAGACCCCTGAGATCGCGCCCGCCGACCGGCGGATCTACGCGCTGCGCGACGTGACCGGGACCGTCGAGGCGATTCCCCTCATCGCCGCCAGCATCATGTCGAAGAAGCTGGCCGAGGGGCTGAACGCGCTCGTGCTCGACGTGAAGCGCGGCAGCGGCGCGTTCCTCCCGAAGCTCGAGCAAAGCCTCGAGCTGGCCCGCACGATGATCGCGCTCGGCGAGGATCGCAGCTGCCCCACCGTCGCCCTGCTCACGGCGATGGACCGCCCGCTGGGCCGGGCCTGCGGCAACGCCCTCGAAACCGAGGAGGCGATTCTCGCCCTGCGCGGGGAAGGTCCCGAGGACTTGTTGGAGGTGACCTACGCGCTGGGCGCCGAGATGCTGCTCGCGGCGGGGATCGAGAAGACCAGCAAGAAGGCGCGCCAGCGCCTCGCCAACGCGCTCGCGTCGGGGCTCGCCGCCGAGAAGTTCGAGCAGGTCATCGAGGCGCAAGGCGGCAACCCCAAGGCGGTGGAGGATCCGTCGGTGCTGCCGCAGGCCAAGGAGGTCGAGGTCTACGCCGCGCCGCGCACCGGCGTCGTGGTCAAGGTCGAGCCGAAAACCATCGGCCGGGCCATCGTGGCAATGGGGGGTGGCCGCCGCACGGTCGAAGACGAGGTCGATCCGACGGTGGGGTTCGTCATCACCGTGAAGCCGGGGAGCAAAGTGCTGGCGGGCGAGCCGATCGCGTCGGTGTTCGCGCGGGATCCGGGGGGGATGAAGCTCGGCTTCGAGGCGCTGCAGCAAGCGATCGTGGTGGGCGACAAGCTCACGGAGAAGCCGCTGCCGTTGATCTCACATCGGGTGACGAAGCACGGCGTCGAAGAGCTCAAGCGATAGGCGGCTTCTGGACGCCCGGCCCCCAGTCCCGCACGCTCTCTTCGTCCGTGGCCTCCTGGACCTCCCGCTCGGCCTGCTCCAACTCGGTGTAGTCGATGGCTTCCGTCACGCGGCGATGCGCGGTGGGTTCAGGCGGGTGATGGCGTCCGCCCAGGAAGAACCACGCCAGCGCGAGCAGCAGCACCCCGAACACGAGGTAGACGATCACACGTCCAAGTTCCGCACGAACTTCGCGTTTTCCTCGATGAATCTGCGCCGCGGCTCCACCTCGTCCCCCATCAGCGTCTCGAACAGCTCCGACGCCTCTACCGCGTCTTCCATCGTGACTTTGAGGAGCGTGCGCTTGGCCGGGTCCATGGTGGTGTCCCGCAGCTGATCGGGGTTCATCTCGCCGAGTCCCTTGTAGCGCTGGATCACGATGTTGCCGTGTGGCTCGGCCCCGTTCGAGAGGCGCTTCACGTGTGCCTCGCGCTCCTTCTCGTCGTAGGCGTAAAACCCTTCCTTCCCCTTGGCGACGCGATACAGCGGCGGCTGCGCGATGTAGACGTAGCCCGCGTCGATCAGCTGCTTCATCTCCTTATAGAAGAAGGTGAGGAGCAAGGTGCGGATGTGCGCGCCGTCGACATCGGCGTCGGTCATGATGATGATCTTGTGATAGCGCGCGTCGTCGAGGTTGAAGTCCTCGCCCACCCCGGTGCCGATCGCGGTGATCATGGTCCGGATCTCTTCGTTCGAGAGGATCTTGTCGATCCGGGCCTTCTGCACGTTCAGGATCTTGCCGCGGAGCGGCAGGATGGCCTGGAACATACGGTCCCGCCCTTGCTTGGCGGACCCGCCTGCCGAGTCGCCTTCCACCAGGAACACCTCGCACAGCTTGGGGTCGGTCGCGGAGCAATCGGCGAGTTTGCCGGCGAGCACCCCGCCCTCAAGCCCGCTCTTCTTGCGCACCAGTTCGCGCGCCTTGCGGGCTGCCTCGCGCGCTCGCGCGGCGCTGATCGCCTTGGCGATGATCGCTCGCGCCACGGCGGGGCTCTTGTCGAAGAACTCACCGAGCGCGTCGTTCACGACGCTTTTCACGATCCCCTCGACCTCGGAGTTGCCCAGCTTGGTCTTGGTCTGCCCCTCGAACTGCGGGTCCTTCACCTTGACGTGCAGCACCGCCGTGAGGCCTTCGCGCACGTCGTCGCCGGTCAGCGTGAACTCCTCCTTCTTCAGGAGGCCGTCCTTCTTCGCCCACTCGTTTATGGTCCGCGTGAGCGCGGCGCGGAAACCCGTGAGGTGGGTACCCCCCTCGTGTGTATTGATGTTGTTGACGAACGAGAAGGTGTTGTCGTTGTAGCCGTCGTCGTACTGGACCGCCCCTTCGACCTCGACCCCTTCCCGCGATGCTTCGAACGTGATCGGCTTCGGGTGCAGCGGTTTGCGGTTGCCGAGCAGATACTTGACGAATTCGGCGAGGCCGCCCTTGAAGAAGAACGTCTCTTCCTTGTGCTGCCCCTTGCGCTCGTCCTTGAGCGTGATCGTGAGCGCCTTGTTGAGGAACGCCAGCTCGCGCAGCCGCGTGGCGAGCGTGGCGTAGTCGAACCGGGTCTCGCTGAAGATGCTCGTGTCGGGCTTGAACCAGACCGTCGTGCCGGTGCCCTTCGCTTTACCGATGACCTCGAGCTTCGTCTTCGTGTCGCCGCGCTCGAACGCCATGTGGTGTCGCTTCCCGTCGCGGTCGACCCACACCTCCAGCTTCTCCGACAGCGCGTTCACCACCGAGACGCCGACGCCGTGCAGCCCTCCCGACACCTTGTAGGTGCTCTTGTCGAACTTGCCGCCGGCGTGCAGCATCGTGAGCGCGACCTCGACGCCCGGTTTCTTCTCGGTCTTGTGCACGTCGACGGGGATGCCGCGGCCGTCGTCCGCTACGGTGATCGCGTTGTCCGGGTGAATTGTGACGCTGATCGTCTTGCAGAACCCGGCCAGCGCCTCGTCCACCGAGTTGTCCACCACCTCGTAGACCAGATGGTGCAGCCCGCGTCCCGACACCGCTCCGATGTACATCGCCGGGCGGCGCCGGACCGCCTCGAGCCCCTTGAGGACCTGGATCGAGTCGGCCTGGTAGCCGCCGTTCCCTTTGTCCTTGGGCGCGGGGGCGCGTTTTGCCTTAGCCATAGATCTCTAGCGTGTGAGGAGCCAGCGTATCGTTTTGATCCGTCCAGCACCGCGGCCGTTCACCGCGGCCATGATCTGCGGCGCCATCAGCTGCAACTCGTTCATCCAGGCGCTCGTCGCCACCTGGACGAACAGCGTGCCGTCGGGGGTGACGCTCTCGGGGTGCGTCACGGCGGCGATCTGAGGCCCGACGAGCCGCGGCCAGTCGGGGATCACCTGCGCCTGGGCGAGGCGCTTCTCAAGCCCCGCTTTCGCAAGGTAGCGGCGCAGCGCTTCGCCCAACGACGTCGGCTTCCCCTGCCTGCGTTTGGTCACGCGCCGCCTTGCTCCCAGACCTGGGGGCCCCTGATGCGAGAAGCGCCACGGGAGGTCCCGTGGCGCGGCGCGGCACAGCGTGCGCGGGCCCCAGACAAACCCTCCTAATATACTCAGAAGTCGTTGTCATGGCAAGACTTACTAAGTCGTTGGGGCTCAGGGGCCCACCGTCACCATGGTATCCCGCTCGCTCCGGAAACCGCTCACATCCCGGGCCTGCACCGTCACCGGGAGGGGGGTGCCTGTCCCGAGGCCGGAGGGCACGATCAAGCGGAAGGGACCCTCGAGCACGGGGTCGAACAGGCCGTCCGCGCCCAGCGGGGCCTCCTGGCCGAGCTGCACCCACACGGAGTCGATGCCGTCCGGGTCCTCCGCCCGGACGGTCACCACGAGCGTATCCGGAGCGGGGTTGGGTCGCGACCGCACCGTCGTCTTGTTGAGCGACAGCGCGAGCGTCGGCGGCGCCGGGCGCGGCCGCTCGGTGAGGCAACCCGCTACCAGCCACACGCCGCATGCCGCAAGGACTCGCTTCACCGGCCTTCGAATCGGGGCGCGCGCTTTTCGAGAAACGCCGTAAGCCCCTCCTTCATGTCGCGCGTCGCTGCGAGCAGGCCGAAGTGGTTCGCTTCGAGCAGCAAGCCTTCCTCGAGGGTCATCTCGAAGCCCTGGTCCACGGCCTCCAGCGCAAGACGCACCGCGAGCGGGCCCATGGAGAGGATACCCCGCAGCACCTTCTCGGTCGCGGCCAGCAGCTCGCCCGCCGGGACGATCTTGTTCACGAGGCCGATCCGCAGCGCCTCCTGAGCGTCGATCATTTCGGCGGTGAGGATGAGGTAGAGCGCGTTCCCCTTGCCGACGATGCGCGGCAGGCGTTGGGTGCCGCCGTAGCCCGGGGCGATCCCGAGCTTCACCTCGGGCTGTCCGAACTTCGCGTTCTCGCTCGCGATCCGGAGGTGACAGGCCATCGCCAGTTCGCAGCCGCCGCCCAGGGCGTAGCCGTTCACCGCCGCGAGCACCGGCTTGCCGCACGTCTCGAAGCGGCGTAGCATCGCCTGGCCGCGTAGCGAGCGTGCTTTGCCTTCGAACGGCCCCTGTTTCGCGAGATCACCGATGTCGGCTCCGGCGACGAAGGCTTTGCTGCCGGCACCGGTGAGGATCGCGCCCTTAATCTCGGCTTCGGTCGCGACCCGCTCGGCGGCCTGGGCCAGCTCGTCCACCACTTGGTCGTTGAGGGCGTTGAGCTTGTCGGGGCGGTTGATGGTGATGAACGCGATGGCGTCTCGCAGCTCGAAGCGGATGGTTTCGTCGCTCATGGGGAGAATGGTAAGCGAAGCGTGCGGAATGCGGAATGCGGAGTGCGGAATGGCAGAGGGATGTCGATCGGCGGTTCGACCTTCCATTTACACTCCGCATTCCGCACTCCACATTCCGCATTACCATGAGCGTCCAAGCCATCGCCTGGTCCCCCACCGGCGCCGTCCGCATAATCGACCAGCGGGCGCTGCCTGAGACGCGGATCGAGCGCGACCTGGACAGCGCCGAGGCGGTGGCCGCGGCGATCCGGACGCTCCAGGTGCGGGGCGCGCCGTTGATCGGGATCGCGGCGGCGATGGGTCTCGTGGCCGGGACGCGGGAGCTGCGCGGCGCGCCGCGCGAGCAGTTCCTCGCTCGGCTGGGCCAGCTGGTGGAGCTGCTGGCGGCTGCCCGGCCGACGGCCGTCAACCTCCGCTGGGCGCTCGACCGGATGGCAGCGGTCGCGGCCGCCTTGTCGGGGGACGGCTCGGCGCTGTGGGAGCGGCTCCAGGCCGAGGCGACCGCGATCTGGGAGGAAGACCGCGCCATGTGTCGCCGCATCGGCGAGGCGGGGCTCCCACTCCTCCCCGACGGCGCGAAGGTGCTGACGCACTGCAACGCCGGCGCGCTCGCGACCGGGGGGATCGGCACCGCGCTCGCGCCGATCTACCTGGCCCACGAAGCCGGTCGCACGCTGCACGTCTTCGTGGACGAGACGCGGCCGGTGCTGCAAGGGGCGCGGCTCACGGCGTGGGAGCTGTCCCACGCGGGGATCCCGTGCACCCTGATCGCGGACGCGGCGGCTGGCTCGCTGATGCGCCAGGCGAATGTCGATCTCGTCCTGGTCGGTGCCGATCGGATCGCGGTGAACGGCGACTTCGCGAACAAGATCGGCACGTACCCGCTCGCCGTGCTGGCGCGACACCACGGCGTGCCGTTCTATTGCGCCGCGCCGTCCTCGACCATCGACGCCTCGCTCCGGGACGGGGACGGCATTCCGATCGAGCAGCGCTCGCCTGACGAGGTGAAGACGGTCGCGGGTCGGCTGATCGCGCCCGCGGCGGTGGCCGCGCTGAACCCCGCGTTCGACGTCACCCCGGCCCGCTACGTGACGGGGTACATCACCGATCGCGGGTTGCGCAAGCCGCCGTTCGGCGAGGACTGATGACCGCCGCGCTCGCGGGACTCGCGCAGGCGGTGTGGAAGGCGCCGCGGGAGTTCCTCGCCGGGCGGCGCTTCCAGCGTTTCCTCCCCGGCGCCAACGCGCGCGCCGCGGGCCGTGCGCGCCGATGAGCCGGCTCCTCATCGGTGTGATCGGCGGCAGCTGGTGCAGCACGGAGGAGACGGAGTGGGCGGTGGTCGTGGGCCGCCTCGTCGCGGAACAGGGCGCGGTGCTGTTGTGTGGCGGGCTGGGCGGCGTGATGGAGGCCGCCGCGCGCGGCGCCAAGGACGCAGGCGGCCTTACGGTGGGCATCCTTCCGGGCGCCGATGCCAAAGAGGCCAATCCGTACATCGAGGTACCGCTGGCGACCGGGATGGGCGAGATGCGGAACGCGCTGATCGTGCGCGCGGCGCAGGCCGTCATCGCGATCGGGGGCGGGTGGGGGACGCTGTCCGAGATCGCGCTGGCGCAGCGCATCCAGACACCCGTGGTCGGGCTGCATGATGCCTTCACGTCGGCCATCGAGATTCCCCGGGTCGCGACGCCCCAGGCCGCCGTCGAGTGGGCCCTGGAGCAGGCGCGGCGCCGGGAGGTATAATTGGGCATGAACGCGGGCACGAAGTTCGCCATCGGGGCTGTGCTGATCGTCGGATCCGTCGGGTACCTGATGGCGTCGGGCGTCAAGCAGACCGGGCAGTATTTTCTGACGCCGAGTGAGCTGTCGCAGAAGATCGCGGTGGATCCTTCCTTCTATAACGTCGGCATGAAAGTCGGCGCCCGGGTCGTGCCGGGGTCGGTCGCGCGTGACGTCGCCGCGCAGACGCTGCGCTTCCAGGTCACCGACGGCAGCGCCCGCTATGCGGTGGTCTACCGCGGCCTGCCGCCCGATACGTTCAACGACTCGGTCGAGGTTGTCGTGGAGGGCCGCCTCCACAAGGACGGCATCATCTACGCGACAAACGTGCTCGCGAAGTGCGGCTCGCGCTACGAAGCGGTCCCCAAAGCGTAGATGACGGTGCTCGGCGGTCTGTGTCTCTGGCTCGCCTTCCTGGTGGGGGTCTGGGGAGCGCTGGCCGGCTTCGTGGGCGGCTGGCAGGGGCGGCGGGATCTGCAGCACAGCGCGCGCCACGCGGTGCTCGCGATGTGCGCGGCCCTCTTCGTCGCGGTCGCGGCGCTCGAATGGGCGCTGTTCCAGCACGACTTCAGCGTCGAATACGTCGCGGCGTACACCAGCCGCAACCTCCCGATCTTCTATACTTGGTCGGCCCTGTACGCGGGCCAAAAAGGGAGCCTGTTGTTCTGGGCGACCGTCTTGTCCCTGTTCGGATCGCTGGCGATGCTCCTCACCGCCCGCCGCCATCGCGCGCTGCTGCCGTATGTGGCAGGCGTCGTATGTACCGTCGCCACGTTCTTCGTGTCGGTGATGCTGTTCGGGCAGGCGAATCCCTTCCACCGTCTTGCGTACACGCCGCTCGACGGGAACGGGCTGAACCCGCAGCTCCAGAACCCGGGGATGGTGTTCCACCCGCCGATGCTCTACCTCGGCTATATCTCGATCACTATTCCGTTCGCGTTCGCGATGGCGGCGCTGCTCTCGAAACGCCTCGACGCGGACTGGCTGGTCGCGATCCGCAAATGGACGCTGCTCTCCTGGCTGTTCCTCTCAATCGGGATCTGCCTCGGAATGTGGTGGGCGTACGTCGAGCTCGGGTGGGGCGGCTACTGGGCCTGGGACCCCGTCGAGAATGCGTCGCTCCTGCCATGGCTTACGATGACGGCCTTCCTGCACTCGGTGATGATCCAGGAGAAGCGCGGGATGCTCAAGAAGTGGAACCTCGCGCTCATCATCGGGTCGTGGTTGCTCTCGATCTTCGGGACGTTCATCACGCGCTCGGGCGTCATCTCGAGCGTGCACTCGTTCACCCAATCGAACGTCGGGTACTTCTTTCTCTTCTTCCTGATCGCCGCGGCGACGGCGAGCTTCGCCGTGTATGCCAGTCGGCTGCCGCTGCTCGAGGCCGAGGCGAGGCTCGAGTCGATGGTGAGCCGCGAGGCGAGCTTTCTGTTCAACAACCTCTTGTTCGTGGGCATCGCATTCTCGGTGCTGTGGGGCACGCTCTTTCCGATCCTCTCGGAGCTCGTCCAGGGGACGAAGGTCACGGTCGGCCCACCATTCTTCAACCAGGTGAACATCCCCCTGGGCCTCGCCCTGCTGGGACTCACGGGGATCGGGCCGCTCATCGCCTGGCGCCGCGCCTCGATCTCGAACCTGCAGCGTCAGTTCGCGGCACCGGTGACGGTGGGTGTGTTCACCGCGCTGGTGCTGCTCGTGGGCGGGATGCGGGACGGCTACGCCCTGATGGCGATCGCGCTGGGCGGGTTCGTCGTCGGGACGGTCGTGCAGGAGTTCGCGCGCGGTGCGCGAGCCCGCCACCGCCAGTACGGGGAGGGACACGTCGTCGCCCTCGGCCGCTTGCTCGCCCGCAATCGCCGACGCTACGGCGGCTACATCGTGCACACCGGTATCGTCATCCTGTTCATCGCTTTTGCGGGCATGGCATTCAAGACCGAGACCGAGGCGACGCTGCGACCGGGCGAGTCGGCGATCCTCAAAAGCCCGTACGGGTGGACCTACACGTTCACCCACCTCGGGGTCTCGCAGTACGACGCGCTGAACCGCCAGGTCACCGCGGCCACGCTGGAAATCGCCCGGAACGGCAAGCGGCTCGGCGTGCTCACAACCGAAAAACGCCAGCACGTCGACGGCTTCGGCCGACCCACGTTCCAGCCCTCGACCGAGGTCGGGATCCGGAGCGATCTGCGCGAGGACCTGTACGTGGTGCTGGCCGGGCTCGTGAACGGCACCGAGCAGGCGGTCTTCCGTTTCACGATCAATCCGCTGGTCTGGTGGGTGTGGTACGGCGGCATGATCGTGGCGCTGGGCGGCCTCATCGTCATGTGGCCGGGGGGTGGCTCGCCGGCGCTGAAACAGACTCAGGCCGGGTACGCGGTGCGGCTGGTAGGGGAGGGGCAGGCGTGACACGACGGCACCACGGCACGTTGCCGGTGGATCGGCGGGCCTTCTTCGGCAGCGCGATGGCGTTTGCCTTGACCGCCCTTGACCGCCTTCGACCGCCCTCGACCGCCCCGCCGCAGGATTCTCTCCCCGGCACCGGCCCCTCCGGCCGTCTCTGGGACCCCTCTCGGGCAGGTAGGCCCCTCGATCCCGTCATCGCCGCGGACAACGACGCCGCGATCCAGGCGATCGAGAAGCAGATCCACTGTACCTGCGGCTGCAACCTCGACGTCTACACCTGCCGCACCACGGATTTCACGTGCGGCACCAGTCCGGCAATGCACCGTCGGGTGGTGGCCCTCGCCGGGCAAGGCAAGACCGCGCAGCAGATCCTCGACGCATTCGTGCAGCAGAACGGCGTCTCGATTCTCATGGCCCCACCCAAGCGCGGCTTTAACCTCGCGGGCTACTTCGTTCCGTCGCTGCTCATCGTCGCCGCCGGGGTCATCCTGACGCTGGTGCTGCGGCGCTGGTCCCGCGCGGCGCAGCCCGCCGCTGCGGCGACGCTCCCCGCCGAGGTCCGCGCGTCTCCCCACGAGCTCGAACGGCTGCGCCGCGAGCTCGACCAGCTGTCGGGCTAGTATGCTCGAGCTCGTCGCCGGGGTCCTGCTCGCGGCGGGACTCGTCCTCTTTGTCCTCAGGCCCGTGCTGCGGCCGACGACGGGGCTCGAGTCGCGAGAGGCGGAAGAGGCAGGCGCGGATGAAGGGGACGACCCGGACGACGATCTGTCGCCACGGGCAGTCGCGCTGCGAGCCCTCAAGGAGATCGAGTTCGACCGCGCCACGGGGAAGCTGTCGGACGCGGATTACGAGGCGCTAAAGGCGGCATATACGGCCGCAGCGCTGGCAGCTTTGCGGGCCGAAGATTCGGGAGGCGGGAGACAGGAGCGGGGAGATGTCGCCGCAGCGCCGGCTCCGGTCTCCCGGATCCCGGCTCCCGCCTGTCCCACCCACGGCACTCGCCCGGAAACCGACGCGCAGTTTTGCTCCGAGTGCGGCCGCCGGCTCGCGTCCGCCGCCGCGTACTGCGCCCGGTGCGGCGCCTCACTGGAGCACGCAGCCAGGTACTGTCACGCCTGCGGGGCGCGGGTCGCGGCGTAGGCTCCGTTACGGCTTCGCCTTGGCGAACGCTCCCGACGCGAACCAGCGCAGCAGCTGCAGCACCGCTTCCGGATCGGGGAGGCTGTAGTCGGCGTAGCTCTGGCTTCCCGGCGACGGGCCGACCCGGATCGAGCGCCCGATGCCCTCGAGCGAGCGGAATGCGTCTTCATCCGTACGGTCGTCGCCGATGTACACGGCGCTTACGCGCGACGGCCAGTCGGCGCCGTGCCGGTGCACCAGCACATGCAGCACGGCGTGACCCTTGTCCCACGGGACGGGCGGCCGGCCCTCGACCAGGGCCTTGCCCGGCGTGACCCGCAACCGTCGACGTCGCAGCACTGCTTCCGCCTGCCGCGCGACGCGGCGCCGCTCGCCGTCGGGCACGGCGCGCACATGAAACGCCACGCTCCCGCCCTTGCGCTCGACGTGCGCGCCCGCGACTGCCAGGCTCTCCAGCTCTTCCGCCGCTTGCTCCAACGCGGCGCGCCACTGCTCGAGCTCGGCGTGACGAAAACTGATCCCCGGGCCCTCGATCTCAAAGCCGTGGTTCCCCACGTACGTGAGGGCCGGCACGCCGACCATGTCCCGCACGTCCGCCAGCGCGCGGCCGGAGACAATCACGATGTCGAGATTGGGGGTGCGCGCCGCTTGATCGAGCGTCTGGCGCGCGGCCTCGGACAGCCGGGCGTCTTCGGGGCGGACTGCGATCGGGGTCAGCGTGCCGTCGTAATCGAGGAACAGCACCACGGTCGCTCGCCGCGCCAGCCACCGCGTCAGGGTGCGCTGCAGCGCGTCGGCCGGTGACGCCACCGTGGACCGCGCGCGCAGCGCGGCCCGCTCGGTGGCGTCGAGAAACCGCGCCACCCAGGCCCGCACGTCGTTGGCTCGCACGCGGTGCCGCAGCGCCGACATCCTGGCATGGCGCTCGTCTACAGGCATCGACAGCGCGCGGTGCAGGGCGTCGGTCACCTCGTCGACCGCGAAGGGATTCACGAGCAGCGCCTCCTGGAGCTCGTCGGCCGCCCCGGCCATTTCGGACAACACGAGCACCCCGTCGTCGTCGAGCTGCGCCGCGACGTACTCCTTCGCCACGAGGTTCATCCCATCGCGCAGCGGCGTCACGAGCGCCACGTCCGCCTGGCGGTACAGCACCACCAGCTCTGCGGGCGGGAGCGAGCGCACCAGGTAGCGAATCGGGCTCCAGCCGCGCTCGGAGAAGCGGCCGTTGATCCGGCCTACGGTCTCGTCGATCTCGCGCTTCAACTCCCCATACTCCGCGACGCGCTCCCGGCTCGGGACCATGACCTGTGTGAACGCGATGCGGCGTCGGTAGCTGGGGTGCCGCTCGAGCAGCCGCTCGACCGCGAGCATCCGCTCGTTGATGCCCTTTGTGTAATCGAGTCGGTCGACACCGAGGATCTCGGCGACCGGCGCGCCGGCGGGCGCCGCGTCCGCGCCGGCGGGGACGGCCCGCTCGGCGAGCCGCTCGATCTGGGCTACGTCGATGCCGATGGGGTGGGCCTCCACCGATACCTCGCGCCCTTCGAACCGGACCAACCCTGCGCCGCGGTCGACTTCGCAGCCCAGCAGGCGCTGGGCGCAGCTGAGAAAGTGATCGGCGTACGCGGGGATGTGGAGCCCGACGAGGTCGGCCGCGAGCATGCCCTGCATGAGGTCCCGCGACCACGGGAGCACGCGGAGGACGTCAGCAGCGGGGAAGGGGATGTGCAGGAAGAATGCGATCCGCCGCCGTGGCGCGAGACGCCGGATGTGGTACGGCACCCGCAGCAGCTGGTAGTCGTGCACCCAGACGAGTGCCTCGTCGTCGCTCGCTGCGGCGGCCACGTGCGCGAAGCGCTCGTTGACCCGCTCGTACGCCCGCCAGGTGGCGCCGTCGATCTGCGTGTGGCCCACGAAGTAATGGAATAACGGCCAGAGCGTCCGATTGGCGAATCCCGCGTAGTACAACGCGATCTCATGAGCCGTGAGCGGGACGGCGCGGTAGCTGACGTCGTCCGTGGCAGCCGGCAGGGCACCGCCCCCCGCGTCCCCGGCTCCATCCTCCCGGGCGGCACCGGTCCACCCCACCCACACGCCCCCGCGTTGCGCGAGCACGGGCTCGAGCGCGGCCACGAGTCCCCCCGCCGAGCGCCGGAAGCGGGTGCCTTCGGGCCGCCGTTCCGCGGTGAACGGCAGCCGGTTCGAGACGACGACGAGGGAGCGATTGTGGGCGGGAGCGGAATCGGCCCGAACGGGCGCATCGGGCCGCTCTGGGTCGGGGGAGCGACCGGCGGGGGGCCCGATGGGCGGCGCGGGTCCAGCGTGTTTCGGTGTCATGAGCCGTGATGGCCAATCTGCCAAGGTGCCGCCCGGTTTGGAAGCGCTCGACTGTGACGCACCTCACGCTTTAACATCGCGCCCGCCCCGCCGTCCCTACGCTCGGAATCCAGGTCATCCGTTCACGACTTCCCACAGGAGACGTCGTCGATGCGTACGACACTTCATCTCGCCGCTGCCGCCGCCCTCGCCGGGCTGGTGGTGCTCGCGTGTCGCGAGGGCGTCGCGCCCGCGTCGGACCAGGCGCAGGCGCTCGCCGCCGAGCAGGAGCAGCTGGGCGCCATGGTCGACACTGATTTCGGCGCCATCGGCGCCACGCCTACCGCGTCCCTCGACGCCCCCAGCAGCTCGGCGGCGTCCTTCAGCCTGAACGGCGCGGAGGCCGACACCGCGCCCAGCTTCTGGGGCCGGCTCCGCGTGGTCCCGGGCGGGCCGCGGCCGGTCTACCACCGGGATGTCACGATCGCGAACGACACCGCCACCGTCGAGCACGATGTCACCTTCGCTGGCGTGCTCCTGGTCGACACGAGCGCGGACGGGACGTTCAATCCGAGCTCCAAGCCGCTCGCCGACCGGATGACCCAGCGTGCCGTCCTGGTCCGCGACCGAGCGATGGCTCGCGGCTGGCGCGTCGTGAAGCTGTCGCCCCAGGACTGGACGGTGGTTGATGCCAGCCGGCAGACCGTGGGCGTCACCGACGTCAAGGTCTACCGCAACGATACCCTGCTCGTCGACGTGACCGATCCAAGCGCCCTGTACGACGTCGGCGCCCGCATTCCGCGCTTCCACCTCGGCGACACGGTGAAGGTGGTCGCGGCAGTGGCGAACACGACGAACAGCGGGTTCGCGCCTGCGACGTTCGTGTTCCTGCACGTGCGCCACATCGACCCGCTCGGGACGTCGTGGCACCGCGTCAAGATGGAAGACAACGGTGACGGCACGTGGCAGCGCCGCTGGATCGCGCGCAGCACCGGCATCGATCGCTTCGTCGTCGACGCGCTCGACGCGGCCACGCTGCTGCTCGGCACGCCCGACAACTATCGGGCGCACGAGGTGGGGATTCCATACCGGATCGAATAGGTAGGGAAGCGAGACGCGGACCGGGGGCTCCCGAAGCGACTGCGTATTTTTGTCGTGGAGGGAGCCCCCGGTCCGCGTCTCGCTCTTGATTTCGGAGACCCGCCTACCTATCTGTGTGCGTCAACTCATTCGAGGAGCGCCGGTGTGAGCGGGCTCACAGTGCGGATCGCCACCGTCATCGCCGGACTCACGGTCGTCTCGACCTCGGCCGACGCCCAGCGGCGCATGCGCGGCGGGCGCGCGGTGCGGGTCGAGCGTCCCGGAGTGGGTCCGCGGGTCGGGTATGACTTCGACGCCGATCACGCCTTTCTCGGCGGGCAGTTCAACTTCCCGGTCGGGCGTCGCTGGGCGCTCGCCCCCTCCGCCGACTTCTACCTCGGCACCACCGGCACGCCGTACCGCCTCAATGTCGACGTGAAGTACCACCCCCCCACGGCATACGGCTTCTTCTACTTCGGCGGTGGGCTCGCCATCTTACACGCGTCGGGGAACACCGACACCGGCGGCAACGTGTTCGGGGGTTGGGAGGGCCGGCGCTACGCGCCCGTGAAGCCGTTTCTCGAGGCGCGGTTCGTGTTCGCCAGCAACACGTCGTTCAACCTTCTGGGCGGGCTCAACTTCCCGATCTAAAACTCGAAGCTCTCGATCTTTCGCAGGCCGAAGCGTAGCGGGATCGCCGTCGCCGCTCCGCAGAGGAGGGCGGCGACGGCGAACCAGAAGATCATCCAGGCGTCGACGATGACGGGCTCCCCCAGGTACACGGCTCGGACGTAGGCGTAGACCGCCTGCCACAGCGCCACGATCACCGCGGCGAGCAGCGCGATCGTGGCCATCATGTAGACGAGGCCGCCGAACGACGTCGGGATCTGGGCCGCGTTCTCCGTCTCGAACTGCGGGTAGAGCGCGCCGAACCCGAGCGCCAGCGCGGCGATCGCGAATGTGAGCCCGCAGATCGTCACCAGCCCCATCACCATCATGAAGGTGCCCACCTGCAGCAGCACATTGGTCAGACCGGTGAGGAGCAGCGCGAGCACGAGCAGGGGCACGGTGCCGACCCAGTACTTGGACCACAGCAGCGCGCGGAGATCGAGCGGGCTGGAGCGCAGCAGCCACATCTGCCGCCCCTCGAGCGAGACCGCGGGGAAGATGAACCGGGCCGCGATCGAGGCGAGCACGAAGCCCGCCAGACCGAGGTTCAAAAACGATACCAGCGTGACGTAGAAGAACCCCACCGGCTCGCCGCGGTGCAGCGGCAGCGCATTGATGTTGAACAGATACACCACGACCAGCGCCCCGAGCAGGATCAGCTGGCTCCATTGGGTGGTGTCCCGGAAGAACAGCCGGATGTCCTTGAGCACGAACTCCCGCTTCGCCACCGGGAGCGGCGTGAGCAGCCACCCGACGGTGCGGCGCCACACCTTCCCGCGCACGAACCGCTCCGCCCCCTCCTGTGCCTTGGTGAAGCCCGATGCGAACAACTGGCGGTGCAGCATCGCGCCCAGCGTCACGAGCGCGGCCGCCGTGGTCCACAACAGGATCAGGGGCAAGGGATCGGGCGCGCGGCGTAGGTAGCCCATGATCGCGTTGGTCGCCCACTCGCTGGGCAGGAACGGCGAGGTCGGCGTGCGTAGGACGGCGAGGAAGTCGAGCAGATTGCGGAACCCCTCCGGGCGGGCGAGCCGCTCGGGCCGAATCACGCGAAGCAGCAGGATGAGGCCGGCCGCCGCGCCCAGGGCGATGATCGAGAGCAGGTCCCGGGTGCGGCGCGCCGGGAACACGTTCACCAGGATGAGCGTAACGGCGCTGCCCACGACGGCCGGCAGGACCAGCATCGGCACGATCGTCAGCACGGCGTAGGGCAGGAACACTACGCCACCCCGGTAGATGACCCCGTACGCCGCGAGGATCGGGACCGCCATCAGTGCGACCATCCACGACGAATGCAGCAGCGTTTCGCCCAGCTTCGCGAGGTAGAGGCGCAGCCAGTCGACCGGAGCGGACACCAGCAGATCGAGGTCCTTGGCGAGGAAGAAGCTCGACAACGCGGTGATCACGTTCGACAAAACCAGGATCGTGACGAAGGAGAGCAGCACCAGCCCGAGAATCTTCGCGGCGAGAAACGGCCCGAGCTCCTCGGCGCTGCGGACGTGTTTCAGGATCAAATACAGCACTCCGTACACGCCGACCCAGAACAGGAACCCCACGGCGATCAGGAGCAGCAGCTTGCCGCTGCCGCCGCGCGACCGCTCCTCGCGCAGCCGCTGCAGGGCGGTGCGCCACTTCGGCTGCAGCACGTGCCACAGCGACGGCTGCTTCACGCGCTCCCCCCCGCGCCCCCGGCTCCGCCGGCCGCCCCCAGCACCTCCACCAGCTCGCGCACCCGAGCGCCGCCGGTCAGCTTGAGGAACAGCTCTTCGAGGGTCGCGTCGCCGGCGCGGTGCTGCCGGCGGAGGTCGTCGACCGTGCCGTCCGCGACGATCTTGCCGTGCTGGATGATGGCGACCCGGTCGCACATCGCCTCCGCCACTTCCAGGGTATGGGTGCTCATCAACACCGTGCCCCCGCGTGACACAAACTGGCGGAAGATGTCCTTCAGGAGGCGCGCCGCCTTGGGATCGAGCCCCACCATCGGCTCGTCCACGACGATGCACTCCGGCCGGTGGATTAGCGCGCTCGAGATGATCAACTTCTGGCGCATCCCGTGGCTGTACGCCTCGATCAGCTCGTCCTTCCAGCTCGCGAGCTCGAACACCTCGAGCAGCTCGGCGATGCGCCGCTCCACCGTGTCCCCTTCCTGCCCGTACAGGCCGGCCACAAAGCGGAGGAACTCGGCACCGGTAAGCTTGTCGTAGACGAACGGCCGGTCGGGGATGAAGCCCAGGCGCATCTTCGCGGGCGCCGGGTTGTCGTGGACGTTGTCCCCACCGAGTAGCACCCGGCCGTCGGTGGGACGGAGGATCCCCGCGATCATGCGCAGGGTCGTCGTCTTGCCGGCACCGTTCGGCCCGAGGAACCCGTAGAGCACGCCGCGCGGCACCTCCAGCGAGATGTCGTCCACGGCCACGAAGCTGCCGTAGTGCTTCGTCAGATTCTCCAGCCGGATCATAGCACCTCGAGCGTGAGCCGCCCGATCAGACGGGCGAGCTCCACCTGGCGGGCCAGGCCGCCGATGACGAAGCGCAGGTGCGCGGCGTCGGCGGGGAGTTGGCGGGACGTCGGATCGACCGCGACCCAGTCGCCCAGATACACCTCCGCCCAGGCGTGATAGTAAAAGCGCCCGTCGAGCAGTACGAGTCCCGCAGCGGCGCGGGCCGGCAGCCCCACCGCGCGCGCCAGCGCGACGTACAGCACCGTGTGCTCGTTACAGTCCCCGCGCCGCCGCGCGAGCACCTGTACCGCGCTGGGCAGGTGCGCGGCGACCGTCTTGTCCACGTGATCCGCGACCCAGTGAAGCAGCAGCTCCGCCGCGCGCGCGGGCTCCAGCTCGCGGCCGATGATCGCCCGCGCCTGCGCTCGGATACGCGGGTGGTCGCTCTGGATCAGCGGTTCCGGCTTGAGGTATTCACCGAGACTCGTGTCGCTGGCCGGGAGCGTATACCGGGCCGCGAGCTGCCCCGCCGCTTCGCGGCGCACCACCAGCGTGTCCCCCACGAGACGCTGGCGACCCGCCGCGAGATGGAGTCCGCGCACGTCTCCCCCGCTCAGCCGCACGCGCAGCTCGGGCGTGGCCGCGGGAAGGAGCCGAACGCCCGCGGCGATGGCGGTTGTGGGGACCACGTCTCCCACCCGGGGCGCGGCGCTCGCGCGAGCGACGCGCGCTGTGTCACGGCGGCGAAAGTTCTCGTAGGCGACCTCGAACGCCGACCGCTCCATCGTGAAGGCCACCGGGCTGGTGGCGCGCACGATGTGGCCCGCCGCGTCGATCCACGCACTGCCGCGGACGCCGTCCCGCACCTGCTCGATCCGGAACGCACGCACCGTGTCGAAATGGACGGGAACCCACGCCATCGCGGTCGAGTCGTAGTCCGCGCTGTCCGCCACCACGAGCGTCGATTCGGCGGCGATCGTCACACCCACATCGCGCACCGCGAGCAACAGGGGATCAAACACCCGGACCGAGTAGGTCTTGCCGGGCTGCAATTCGCCGCCGAAGGCCAGGCGCAGCGGGAGCAGCGTCGGCAGCACGATGGGCCGGCTGAGGGGAACCCGGGTGAACTCCGAATCGCCGCCGGCGACGAGCCATATCGAGAGGGCGGTATCGCCCGTCACCGTCCCGTGTGACGAAAACCGCCCGACGTCGCCGTCGAACGTTGCATTGACGTCCTCGAGCCGCAGCGCCCGCGACAGCGTGGCCCGGCTCTGGGCGGTGGTGCGGTGCAGCACGCCGAGGGCGGGGACGTCGAGCACGAGGACGTCCTCCACCCGGATGGCGCTGCCGGCGGTGTCGATCGTGGAGGAGGCGAAGCCGACCTGCTGACCGCCGATGTCGAGCCGGTAGTAGACGGCTCCGGGCGGCACCGAGAGGGCCGCTTCGGCGAGCCTGGCGCTCGTGGGGCGGAACAACTCGCGCCAGGCGAGCCACCCGAGCGATCCGGCCCACGCGACCAGGATCCCCACCGCCCAGGCGCGGCGGGTCACGACTCGGCGGCCCCCCGGCGCTTGAGCGCTACCTCGAACGCGTCCCGGTCTTCGGGCGACTCCACCACGATGGAGACGTCGGCCGGGAACGCCGCCGTCCCCGAGTGGGCCTTCAGGACCTGCACCATCACCTCGGCTGCGTCTTCGACCGAGAGGTTGCCGGCGCCGGTGCCGAGCGGCGGCACTGTAAGCCGCGCGAACTCCCATTCCTGCGCCCGCTGGAGCGCCGATTGCCAGGCCCGCGCCACGCCGTCCCGGGTGACGGGCTCGGTGTCGCTCCGGATCACGGCGTGAATCACGAACTCGGCGGGGAGATCGCCGCCGCCCGCGGTCACGACCGCGGCGCCCACCGCCAGCTCTTTCTGGATGCGGATGTGGTCCGTGAACTCGGCGCCGCCCAGCTGCTCGAGCCGGCGCACCGCCGGCGTCGTGGGGTCGAGCCGGGTCGTAGCGGGGCGGACGATCGCGTCGGAAGCGAGAAACGCGAGGTCGTCCACCACCACGCGAATCACCTGTCGGCGGCCTCCCGCGAGCGGCGGTACATGCGGGTCGCCTCTTCGGGCCGGCGCAGCCGGTCGAACACGATGCCGAGCCCGTAGAGCGCCTTGGCATTGCGGGGCTCGAGCTCGACGGCGCGCTCGTAGGCGGCGCGGGCGCCGAGCAGATCGTCGCCCTTATTGAGGGCCTCGCCCAACTGGTACCAGGCGACGGCGCGGCCCGGTTCGGCTTCCACCACGCGCCGCAGGAACGGCACCGCCTCGCTCCACAGACCTTTGCGCGACAGTACGACCCCGAGCGCAGCGAGGGCGTCCGCGTGCACCGGATCGTTCCGGAGTGCGCGCTGGAGGTCGCGCTCTGCCGGGGTGTAGTGTCCGGCAGCAGCCAAGCGCCTGGCGCGCTCGACCAGCAGCCCCACGTTCTCGGGATCGGCCGCGAGCGCGCCGTCCAGAGTGGGCGGCACGGGGGGCGGCGGCGGCGCCGGGGCCATCGGCAGCTCGGGCCGCAGCTCGGGCGGCAGCTCCGCGTGGATCGGCGGCGGGAGGCTCGCGCGCCGCACGTCGGCCGGCGTCGCGATCGTGCTGGTCTCGGTCAGCGACTCCGCTTCCTCGATCAGCTCCGCCGCGACGCGGGCTCGCTCGGCCGCCGACTGCCACCGCGGCTCGCGCTTTCGGATCACCCGACCACCTCGCTCGTCAGCCATGACAGGTACGGCTCGAACCCCCGATCCACGCGGAGAGCGAGCAGCTCGGGCACCTCGTACGGGTGCCGCTCCCGTACCGCCCGGCACAGCGCCTCCCACCTCGACACGTCGGTCTTGAGCAGCACGACGACCTCACTCTCCTCGCTGACCTCGCCCTCCCAGCGGTACATCGAGCGCCCGGCCGGAAGCAGCGTCCCGCAAGCTATCAGCCGCTCCGCCAGCAGGGCTGTGACGAGGGTCCGGGCGTCAGCGTCAGTTGCCAGGGTCGTCAGCACCACCAGCGCAGTCGGGG
>DASPXE010000068.1:0-11251 GCA_035637455.1 Gemmatimonadales bacterium | reverse complement strand
CACGTCTGTGCTCGTCGAGTACAACGACGTGCGCCTGGATGAGGGTAACGTCACGCGCGTGCTGATCGCGCCGCGCATCGCCTACTTCTTCACCCCGCGCATCATGGTCCAGACGCTGGTGCAATACAGCAACCAGGCCCGCGTCTGGACTGCGAACGCGCGCTTCGCCTGGCTCAGCACGGCGGGCACGGGACTGTTCGTCGTCTTCAACGAAGGCCAGGAAGCCGAGGGCTTCTTCCGCTGGAATCGGCCCCAGGCTCGATCGCTGATCGTGAAGTACACGCGGCAGTTTGGCCGGAGCGGCTAATCCTACTCCTGCGTCTTCGCCAGCGCCTCCGCCGCAGGCTTCGCTCAGCGCTTGTCGTACTCGTCGTGGCGGCGCCACCAGATGCCCGTCTCGTTGCGCCCCTTGGGGGCGCGGTCGAGCCACTGGTACATGCCCCAGAGGCCGTCCACGCCGCGCGCATAGGTGGAATAGGCGTGGTAGACGACGCCGTCCTCGAGCACGAACGCGCTCATGCCCGGCCGCTCGCGCGTGTACGTGGCCACGTCGGTTCCGGTCATGGCCGCGATCTCGGCAACAGGCCCCTCGCCCTGCTTCGTGAGCGAGTTGCCGATCCCGTGTTCCTTTAACGGCGGTTCGCGCCGGTAGTTGTATTCGACGGTCCCCTCGCGCTGCTGCTGCTCGGTGAGCGAGACGTTGAAGTCGAAGTTGAAGTCCCTGCCGAGCGAAGACGCCCAGGGGAAGCTCCAGCCCATCCGCCGCTTGAACGCCTGGAGCTTCGCGAGCGGCGCGCGAGAGACGGCGGCGAGGGTGACGTCGTGGTTGGCCAGGTGGACGACGGAGCCGTTGAAACCATCGGCAATCGCCGAACACGACGGACAGCCGGCCGTGTAGTCGGGCCCGAACATGAAGTGGTAGACGAGGAGCTGCGAGCGCCCTCTGAAGAGGTCTGCCAGCGAGGCGCTCCCCTCGTCGGTCTCGAATCGGTACTGCTTGTCGATCCGGACCCAGGGCAGCTCCTGCCGTCGCCGCGCCAGCTCGTCGCTGCGCCGCGTTAGCTCCTTCTCCGCCTCGAGCAGCTCGAGCCGGGCTGCAAGCCACTCTTCACGTGTCCCGGTCAGGTGCTTCGTCATCGCTCTTCTCTCCTTTTCTTGTCACTACATCGGGGGTCGTCAGCCCGCCCATTGGGGCCGGGACGGCTAGCTTGCTACACCGCGCGCACGATCTCCCATGCCCCGGCCGCGATCACGAGCAGTCCCGCGAGACGGACCACCCGCGCCGGCTCGCGGGCCAGGCGTTCCACCGTGATGGCGAGCGCCGTGAGCGCGATCGTCGTCAGGTTCATCATCCCGGTGACCACCAGCAGCGTCATGAACGGGACGCAGCACAGGACGCAATCGACCCCCAAGGTGATCCCCCTTCGCCATGCCACCCCCGGGCGCGCGGTGCCGGGGCGGCCCTCGCGGCAGCACGCCAGGTGCCGGGCCTTCCATGGGGTGAGCTGCACCCACCCCGCGGCGACCAACACGACGCCCCGGGCGATCGGTAGCGCGGGCGCCAGCGCCGGCCAGCGCAGCTCCGCCGCCACGAGCGCGGTACCCACGAGGTAGACCGCCGCGCCCACCACCGTCCACACCGCGAAGTAGCCCGCCCCCGCCACATCCGGGGACTCGAGTGCCAGGCGATCCCGCGTCAGGGTCGGGACCAGGGAGGGGATCATCATCGCGCCCATCATCGCCACCCACATCGCCAGGAAGCTCGCGGCGGCGGCCAGACGGGTCTCGCCGGGCGTGGGCAGCCACGCCATCGACATGGTCCATCCCCCGGGCATAGCCATCCCCTCCGCCATGGTGCGGGACCAGAGGATCGTGCCCGCGGCGCTGGCCGCGAACAGCAGCGCGCTGACTGCCAGGAAGGGTCCCCGGCGCGCCAGGGTCGCGTGGGTCTCCGTCACGCTGTGAGCGTCCGCTCGAGTGCCGCGACGATCTGAGTCCAGCCCTTGCGGTGCCCGTCCACCTGGCTCGGCGGGAGCTGGCGGTGGGTCAGGATCAGCTCGGTGTTGCCGCCACGGTCCTCGAGCTCCACCGTAACCAGGGTGGGCCGGTGGTCGGTATTGACCGACAGCCACGTGAAGGAGAGGAGCGAAGGACGCTCGATGGCCACGTACTCTCCCCGGTGCTCGACGTCCGCGCCCCGGTGACGCATGACGATGCGAAACTTCCCGCCCACTTTGGGATCGAGCGCGGTGACCTCGGCGCCCTCGCCGGTGCCCATCCAGCGTGCCAGGCTCACCGGATCGAGCCAGGCGGCGAAGACCCGCTTCCGGCGGACGGGAAGCACCCGGCGGATCACCAGGACCTCGCTCATGGCCGATGTCCTCGAGTCCCCACCAGCAGCGCCTCCAGCGCGTCGAGTCGCGCCTCCCAGAATTCCCTGTAATGCTCGAGCCAGCGCGTCGCCTCCCGCAGCGGCTCGGGCCGGAGACGCAGCCAGTGCTCGCGCCCGCGGACGCGGCGGCGCACCAGGCCGGCTCGCTCCAGCACCTTCACGTGCTTCGAGACTCCGTTGAACGAGATGGGGAATCGGCCCGCGATGCTGCCGACGTTGAGCTCGCCCCCCGCCAGGACCGCGAGGATGGCGCGGCGCGTCGGGTCGGCGATGGCCGCGTACACCCGGTTCAACTGGGGGCGATGCGCCCGGGGCGCGGCTTGCGAGGAGTGTCGTCGCGGCATATTATCATTCAACCGATCGGTAGAATATTATTGAGTCGGCGAGGATTGTGCAACCATCAAAGAGAGAGGCAGTCGAACCATGACGCAGAACGGCGCGAGCGTTCTCACCCATCACCCGGTAGTGTCGCACGAAGAGTGGCTCGCGGCGAGGACGGCGTTCCTCGCTCGCGAGAAGGAGTTCACGCGGCTGCGGGACCAGCTGAGCGAGGAGCGACGCCGGCTGCCCTGGGAAGCGGTCACGAAGACCTACGTGTTCGAGGGGCCGAGCGGGAAGCGGACCCTGGCCGAGCTGTTCGAGCGACGGAGCCAGCTGGTCGTCTACCACGCCATGTTCGATCCCCGCAACGCCTCGCCGTCCACGTCCTGGACCCGCGATGCCGCGTGCCAGGCCTGCTCGTTCTGGGCCGACAACTTCAACGGGAACATCGTCCATCTGAATCATCGGGACGTGACTCTAGTCGCGGTGTCCCGGGCGCCCCACGCCGCGTTGGCCGCCTACCAGAAACGGATGGGCTGGACCTTCACCTGGGTGTCATCGGGCGACAGCGACTTCAACCGGGATTATCAGGTGTCGTTCACGCCGGAGGAGGTGAAGCAGAAACGGGCCTACTACAACTACACGATGCAGGACCCGCTGCTATCCGAGCGGGAAGGGGTAAGCGTCTTCTACAAGGATCCGGCGGGCGGGGTGTTTCACACCTACTCGGCCTACGCGCGCGGCATCGACCTGCTCAACGCGGCGTACAACTACCTCGATCTGGTGCCCAAGGGGCGGGACGAGGGGGGCCAGGGGCTCTACTGGGTGCGGCGGCACGACGAGTACGATCGCTAGGCGCGCCGAGTAGGGTGCTACGGGATGGACGCGAGGGAGCGGCTGAATCCAGGCAACACGTCTTCTCCGTCCAGCGCACCCTCCGCCGTCACGATCGTCTCGCTGCCGTCATGGCGATAGACGCGTGCGAGACGGCGCTCTGGATCGACAGTCCACACGAGCCGCGTGCCGGCGGTGAGCCAGTCGGCGACCTTGGCGAGGACCTCGCCGGGCCGATCGCCGGGCGACAGCACCTCGACGACGAGATCGGGGGCGAGGTCGGGGAAGCCTGTGGGTTCGGGGTCCGGCAGGCGCTCGCGCCGAACGAACGCGAGGTCGGGTGCGCGAACGGTGTCCGGGTGACGGGCCAGGGTGAACCCCGTTTCGGCCGCGTATACCGCGCCCAACTGGTGTGCGTGGACATGGTTCGCCAGGTGACGAGTTAACTCCGTGGTGACCCTGCCGTGCCGTCCCCCGGCGGGTTCCCGGACGACGAGTACCCCCTTCACGAGCTCGATTCGCTTCTCGGGGATGCGGACCGACAGCAGCTCGTCCGCGGTCATGAGGGCGGGCCGCGACATGTTCGGAACGTAGGTGCGCTCGGCGGGCATGGCAACCGTTCGCCGCCGAGAGCGCCTACGGCGGCGCTTGCCACCCGTAGGCTCGGCCGGTGTGGAACACGATGGCGAAGGTCGGCGAGACTGACCAGTAGCCGCCATACGTCTGTCCTTGGTACTGATCCCGCGGCACGTGGACGAGCGTAGCCTCTGCAAATAGGTGGAAAATCCCAGCGTTGAAGTGAATGCCACCCAAGAGGCCAAGGTATGTTGCTTGGAGGCTCTGGGCTGGGTCCAACAGATCATCGTAATGCTCGATGGTAACTCTCGGTCCCAAATAGAGGCTGAACCGAGGCGCCGAGGGGCGGCGAGCGAGTAGGAACTCCGTTGGCAGGGCCACATCGACCGCCCGGAGCCGCTCGTTCTGTGCACTGCCCTGGCGACTCATTTCCGCGAGCGCCAGCTGCAGGCTGGTGCTGCTGCGGGGCCCGAAGGGGCTGATGGCGCGTACCTTGAACCTCCACAGTGAACCCGAGGGATCATCGGTTTCGTGGCCGCCGTACACCGCGATCGATCCGGTGAAGCGGTCGAAGAGGCCCAGCGTGACGGCCGCGGTCAGGACCTCTGCACGTTGCAACTCCTGACCACGCAGGGCGTCGCCGAGCTCACCGCTCGCTGCCACGCCCCGGGCTGGAACGGGCGAGCCTCCGTAGGTCAGGGGAAACGGCATCGGCAGTGCCACCCGGGCGGGCGCCGCACATGCGGTGATGAGGCCGCCGGCGAGCGCGATCGGGAAGAGTCGCTTCCACCCTGTCATGAGACGCATATAGCCTTCTGCGGCGCGTGCAAGGCCAGCATCACCCACGGAGGTCAAGGCGCAATCAAACGGGCGGGGCGTGTCCTCGTGTCCTAGCTCGTTAGGATCCTGCTCGCTCCTCCGGCGACGGGCCGCCAAGAGCTAGCTGCTCCGCGCGCGTGCGCCTGAATTCCCGCGGGCGCGGACGCGGCGGCCTTCTCCCGGACCTCCCTCCACGTTCCGTCAGGGTACGTGAACTTGACGTGTCGATCCGTCAGGAACACAGCCACGGCATTAGGATGCGAATGCATCACTGACTGCTCGTGTGGCCCATAGCGAATCCGCAGCACGCGCACCTGCGCGCTCTCGAACGCCACTTTGTAGTGAGTTGGATCGACTCTCACCGGATCTTGAGCCGAGGCGGTCGGGGCTGCAATCCACAAGCAGCCGCCGCGCAGCCGCTCTCGGACTTAACTAGCCCCGGCCAATGAGTCCGCCCGCACCCATCCGTACTGCGTGTTGCTCGGCGCCCTCAGCCCCGATTGCTGGTATAGCTTCCGGAGTCTCTCCAGATAATCGCCCGGCAGCGGATTGCGCTTCGCTTCCGGATCCACGCCATACACGCGCGCGGCGTTTAGGCCAAAGATTTGCCGCTTCATGTCGTCCGTGAAGGGCTTCCAGCCGAACCGCTCCGTCAAGTCTTGGGGCATTTCCAGCCGGCCGAACGCTTCAATCTGCCATTGCGGCGATCCCCACCAGATCGAATCCGTGCCCCAGAGAAGGTGATCGGCACCGAACGCATCGATGATCATCCCCAGCACGTGCGCCGCCAACACGGGACTCGCGGAAACCATCAACGCGAAGGTGCTGCCCATCTCCATGTAGATGTTCTTGACCTGCGGGTTGCTCTTCTTCCACGCGCAGATGTCCGACGTCCACGGGACATAGCCGTTCTTCTGGAAGCGGTCCCGGGCTGCCGGCAGTACTTCACGCACGTCGCGGAACCCCGAATGGTAGACTAGAAAGTTCATATCGGGAAAGTCCAGTGCCGCGCGCGGCACATCCATGGGACTCCACCAATTGGGGTCCCCGGGAAACGGCAGGCCCTTGTGCAGGCAGATGTTGCGGATCCCATGGTTGCGCGCGAATTCCAGCGCCGGGTAGGCCAGCTGTTCGTCGTCCATCCGCCAGCCCGCTTTGCCCTTGGCCCGCGGCGTACCCGTGTAACCCTTCCACGCCTCGATTTTGATCTTCTCGAGCTGCGAGTGCATGTACTCCAGATTTTGCTGGCCGAGGTCCGGCGAAAAGTAGCCGTGACTGATCACCCGCGGGGAACTGGTCAGCTCGTTGATCCAGGAGCGGCTCTTGTAAATGACATCCGGCGTGAGGACATCGGTATCGTCCGAGGCACCTGGCAGCGCGCTGAGTGCCACGACGTCGGTTTCGCTGTCGAGAAAGACTTCTTTGATGTAGTTCTCCAGATAGAGGTCTTGGATCTTCGCCTGGCGGTGCTGCAGCGCGGGGTTCATCTGTCGGGCGGCTTCCCGCAAGCCGAGCAGCGTGTGGAGAAACTCCTGGTCCGCTTGTGGAGCCTGCGCGGGCATGGCGACGTGGTGCGTCTGCACGTCGAAGATGAAGAATCGCGTCTTCGTGGCCTGCACCGCGGCCGGGTCGCTCAGCTCCGCCGCGTCCACCCGGAAACACCTGCCATGCACCGTATTCATCGCGGCAAAGGCCAGGGCCATCCCGCAGGAACTGCGCAAGAACTCCCGTCGGTCCACCCCCATGCGTCGTGCCTGGCGTTCGGCGTGAGCAAGGATTGCTCGCTCGACGTGCCCCTGTTCCGGAGTCTGGGGCATGGGGTCGTACTCTTCGTTGGAGACGGCTCGTGTGGGAATGGGCAAGAAACGATCGAGCCACGCGTCCAGATCCGACTTGCGGATCCAGCCGTTGTGAGGCTCGGGTCGGGCAACGGTCGGAGTGGTCTTGGGGTTCAGCATCGGACCCTCCACGTAATCGGGGCTTGCTGTGGGTCTGCCGCGACAATCAGCCGTCCCGGGGACAGTGGCGGGGTCAGATCTCGCCCCTGCGCGCGAACTCCACGATGTGCTCGCCGGCGCGGTACGCCAACGCCTGGATCGTACACGTCGGTTGGCCGCGTCCCGCCGTGACGAAGCTTGAGCCGTCGCAGAGGAAGAGGTTCGACACGTCGTGCGTACGATGATACCGGTCGACCACCGACATGCGCGGGTCGTTGCCCATACGACACGTCCCGAGCAGGTGGACCGAGAAGTTGGGTGCCTGGACCGGGTCCGCCCAGCTCCGCCGCGCCCCCGCCGCCTCGAGGATCTCGAGCGCTTTGACCTGCATGAAGCGCATCGTGGCGACGTCGTCGGGGTGATACTGGTATGTGAAGCGGAGCGCCGGCAGGCCCCAAGCGTCCTTCAGGAGAGGGTCGAGTGATACGGCATTGGACTGGAGCGGCAGCGAGGTCGTGTGACCTGCCACGTACATCGTGCGGGAATACGACTCCCGCAGCAGTCGCTTGTACTCGGGGCCCCACGTAGGCGCATCGGGGGCGAGGCCACCGACCAGCCCGCCCAGCGCGAAGCCAATCGGGTATGCGGCAAAGCGCGCATCGATGCCGCCGCCCCCGTAGAAGCCGCGGGCCGGATCCGTGTCGTAGAAGTCGTGCACCATCCGCGAGTCCGCGACGCTCTTCCAGTCGTTGAGACGTCGCTCGAAGGTCCCGCCGGCCGTGCAGTATCCGTTGAACATCAGGTACTTGCCTACGAGCCCGCTCGAGTTCGCGAGGCCGTCCGGGAACCGGCGGGACTGTGACATCAGCAACAGCCGCGCCGTCTCGGCGCCGTTGGCGCACACGACGACCGCCCGGGCGCGCTGCAGCTGCTCGACCTTGTGGTCGTCGAAGTAAACCACGCCGATCGCGCGACCGGTGCGCTCCTCCATCGCGATTTTGCGGGCGTAGCTGTTGGGCCGTATCTCGCAGCGTCCCGTGGCCTCCGCCACTGGAATCACCGTGTAGAGCGTGGAAGACTTGGCGCCGAACTCGCACCCGAACCCGAAGCAGAAGCCGCAATGCTGGCAGGCGTTGCGTCCGCGAAACGGCTGCGACAGAATGGCGAGCGGCGTCGGCTGGGGATGCAGCCTGAGCTGCTTGCAAGCGCGCTCGAACAGCACGCCGGACGACTTCACCGGGAGCGGAGGCAGCGGGTAGGGACGCGAACGGGGTGCGTCGAACGGGCCCGGCGTCCCCGATACGCCGAGCTCCCACTCGGCCTTCGTGTAGTAGGGCTCGAGCTCGGCGTAGGTGATCGGCCAATCGGCGAACCCCGTGCCACTGATGGGACCGTGGCGGCTCGCCTCGACGAAGTCGATCTCGTGGAAGCGCCAGTAGTTCGCCGTGAAGTGGACGCTGCCACCGCCCACGAGCCTAGCATAGAGGAGGACACCGGCGTCCTTCTTGGCCTCCTCGTTCGGCGTCGGCGCGAACGTCTGAGGCTGCAGCTCCGGGTCGTTGACGATGCCGCTGCGGAAGAAGTACTTGAACTCGTCGTGCTCGAACTGTCGCGGCTCGAGGCGTGGTCCCTGCTCGAGCACGACGACAGTCAAGCCGGCCGTCGCGAGCTCTTTCGCGACGATCCCCCCGGCCGCGCCTGACCCGACGACCACGAAGTCCACCACGTCGCTGGGCCGGAACCGCACGCTCGGTTGCCGCATCGCGCGTTATTTCGCCGCGTCGGCGTCGTAGTCGCCGAACGGCGGCTGCCAGACGAAGCGATCCTCGAAGTCGAGAATCCGCCAGCCGACCTTGTCGCGATTGCCACCCCACGAGGGGTTGGCGAACGTTGCGGTGACCGTGTGGAGACGCATCATCTGGAAAAACGGCGTCTGCTCGATGACGTGGAGCAGCTCGGTCTGCCGCTCGTAGGAGAGGGCGGCAAACCGGCCTGCTCCGGGCCAGCGGTGGTTCGCTTGGCGATTCAGCTCGGCGAGCCCGCCGGAGAACGCCTCGCGCTGCTGCTGCGCCCAGGTGGCGAGAGAGTGATCCATGAAGTAGACGGCGCCCGCCTCGCGCGCGCCGGGCAAATCGTCAGTCGGGAGGATCTGCGCCGCGATCGCGTCCACGTCGGCGGCCTGGGCGGGGGTGAAGAAATCCCACGCCGGAGGGTGGGCGGCCTGACAGGCTCGCGCGGCGTAGGCGAGCGAGGCGCGCAGCTCATCCGGGTCGGCGGGGAGCCACACAGATGCGAACGCGCCGCACGAGGCAGCGAGAAAGGCGCGTCGACTTACCGCATCGATAAGCATGATGCGTACGCCTTCATGGGGACCCGCTCGCTAAATGCCGAACGGCGACCTGCGGCTCATGTCGCTGGGTCGCCGTTCTCTTGTCGATCACTCGCACGCGCCTGGGTCCAGGGACCCCCCTCCGCTCCCATGTACTGCAGGCGCGGCGACGTGTCAAGCGCCCAGCGAGTCCCCTACCCACGCGCGCGATGAGCGTCACGCTGCGTGCGCACCGCCGCTTGCTCAAGTCGGATCAGGAGGGAGGACTGATGGTGGCGTGCTTGCGAGCGAGGCGGTAGAGCGGGTAGCTAGCGATGAGGACCAGGCATCCGTAGAGAGTGTTCCGAGTATCGGCGGCAACGGCTCCGACCAGAAGGGCGAGTGAACCGAGGACGGCGGCAGCCGTCGTCCGCCGGCCCCGGGCTCGAAACGCAGCGAGGCTCCGCTCGTAGGACGAGAGAGACATGACCGCCTCGATCAGCCCCGAATTCCTGGCCCTCCAGGAGCTGCTCGCCGGCCGCTATTCGATCGAGCGCGAGCTCGGCCGAGGCGGTATGGGGATCGTACTGCTGGCCCGCGATGTGGCGCTCGACCGCCCGGTCGCCATCAAGTTGCTCCCGCCGCACCTCGCCACCCGCCCCGACGAGCGCGAGCGCTTCCTGCAGGAGGCGCGCACCGCCGCCGGACTTGCGCATCCCAATATCGTGCCGATTCACCTCGTCGAAGCACGCGGTGAGCTGGTGCTCTTCGTAATGGGCTTCGTGGACGGCGAAACACTGCGCGATCGGGTCGAGCGGGCCGGTCCGCTCTCGCCGCGCCTCGCGATGAAGCTGCTGCAGGAAGTGGCGTGGGCGCTCGGCTACGCGCATCAGCGCGGCGTGATTCACCGCGACGTGAAGCCCGACAACATCCTGATCGAGCGCGCCACCGAGCGCGCGCTCGTCACCGACTTCGGGATCGCGCTCGGGAGACGCACCCCCGAAAGCGCCGGCGGCCCGATCGTCGGGACCGCGCGCTACATGAGCCCCGAGCAGGCGTGCGGCGAGCCCGTGGACGCGCGCAGCGACCTGTACTCCTTGGGCGCGACCTTCTTCTACGCCCTCACCGGCCGGGCACCGTTCGAGGGGGCAAACCTGCCCGCGATCCTCACGAAACAGGTCTACGAGACCGCTCCCCTGGTCCAGGCGCTCCGCCCCGAGGTGCCCGCCAAAGTCGCGGCCGTGGTCGACCGCTTGCTCCGCAAAGCGCCGGCCGAGCGGTTTCAGACGGCGGACGATCTCGCGCGGGTCGCGGGCGAAGTGCGGGGCCGGGACTTCCGCGCCCCGCCTCTGGTGCGTGCCTTCGTGCGCAACGCGCAAGTCTCGACCATGGTGCTGTTGGCGCTGGCGCTCGCGGGTAACGTGACCGCGAGTCGGGGAGGCGTGACCGTGTCGTTTGGCGGGCCGGGGGTGATCGGGGGGATCCTCATCTTTCAACTGGTCCTCGTGGCGCGACGACTGTTGAAGGACGGCTACGCGTTCGGCGACATCCGGGCGGCCCTGCTCGCCGAAGCACAGGTGCAGCAGGAGGAGGCCGAAGTCATCAAGCAGCGCCGCCTGTTCCGGCGGCTGGACTCGCTCTGGTACCGCATCTGGGCCGGAAGAGCCGGACGCACGTTCTTCAAGCTCGCAGGGTTAGGCCTCAAGGCGCCCGCACGCCCGGCCCTGCCCTCGGTGGAGCGGACCGAACTCGTGTTGGGACGCTCAGCGCTCTCGGCCTATAAGGCGCTGCCCGAGGGGGAGCGGCGCCAGGCGCGGGACCTCCCGGGCGTGCTCGAGCGACTCGAGACCGGGGCGGAGTCACTGCGGGCAAGGGGCGACACAGGCGAGTCGCTTACCGAAGCCGTGGCGGCGCTAGAACACCTGCGCCTCGCCCTCGTCAAACGGCAGTCCGGCGGGCCGGCCTCCGATCTCACGCTCGCGCTCGAGCGCGCCAAGGCGATCGGGGACCACGTCGAGCGCCGGCTTGCGGCGGCGGCGGAAGTGCAGCGGCTGCTCGAGTAGC
>DASPXE010000067.1:0-1570 GCA_035637455.1 Gemmatimonadales bacterium | reverse complement strand
TGTGGGAGGGCCTGACGCGATGAGCCGGCCGCGCCTCGGGTACCGCTGGACCGTGTGCGCGCTGCTGTTCGTGGTCACGACGATCAACTACGTCGATCGCCAGGTGCTGGGGATTCTCGCGCCCACGCTGCAGCGCGAGCTCGGGTGGTCCGAGGCCACGTACGGCGACGTGGTGTCGTGGTTCAGCCTGCCCTACGCCTTCGCGTTCCTCGCGGCAGGCCGCCTGTTCGACCGCATCGGCGTGCGGCGCGGGTTCGCGTCGGCCGTAATCGCGTGGAGTCTAGCCGCCATCGCGCACGCGTTCGCCCGCACGACGGCCCTGTTCTCCGCCGCGCGCGCCCTGCTGGGCGTGGCCGAGTCGGCGAATTTTCCTGGCGCCATCAAGGCCGTCGCCGAGTGGTTTCCCAAGAAAGAGCGGGCGCTCGCGACCGGCATCTTCAACGCGGGGACGAACACCGGTGCGATTATCACACCCCTCCTCGTCCCTTGGATCGCGCTCACGTGGGGTTGGCCGTGGGCCTTCATCGCGACCGGCTCGCTCGGGTTCTTCTGGCTCATCCTCTGGCTCGCCGTGTATCGCAGTCCCGAGTCGAACCCGCGCGTTTCGAGCGACGAGCTGGCACACATCCGCAGCGACCCGCCCGACCCCGAAAACGCCCGCGTGCCCTGGATCCGCCTCCTCGGCTTCCGGCAGACGTGGGCGGTCGCGGCGGGGAAGCTGCTGGCCGATCCGATCTGGTGGTTCTACCTGTACTGGCTCCCGAAATTCCTGGACGCCCGCTACGGGATCAAGCTGGCGCAGGTGGCGCTCCCGCTCATCGTCGTGTACGTCGTGGCCGACGTCGGCTCGATCGGCGGAGGGTGGCTCTCGAGCGCCCTGATCAAGCGCGGCTGGACGGTGAATCAGGCGCGCAAGACCGCGATGCTCGCCATGGCGCTCCTGATCGTGCCGACGGCGCTGGCGCCACTGGCGGGAAGCATGTGGACCGCGGTCCTAATCGTCAGCGTCGCCGCGGCGGCGCACCAGGCATGGTCGGCCAACGTCTATACGCTGGCGAGCGACATGTTCCCGCGCGCGGCGGTGGGCTCGGTGGTGGGGATCGGCGCGTTCGCCGGCGGCATAGGCGGCTGGGCGTTCCAGCGCGTCACGGGCCGGATACTCCAGGCGAACGGCAACGACTACACGCCTATCTTCGTCGTGTGCGGGCTCGCCTACATCTCCGCCTGGACGATCATACATGTCCTGGCGCCGCGGCTCGAGCCTGCTATGGTCGAAGCGCCCGCCCCCGTGTGAGGCCCGACACCTCGCCCACGCCCGCGCCGCGCAGATACCCGCTCGCGACCGTCGCAAGCTGGGCGACCGCGCTCGCGGGACGGGTGCCGGCGCCGCCGGACGCCGTGCGCCGCACGCTCGCCCGCATCGGCCCCGCACTCGTGCTCGCGCTGGTGGTCGCAGTGTTCGCGCTGCTCACGGAGGCGCCGGCGCGATATCTCTCGCCCTTCAATCTGCGCATCGTGCTCTCGCAGACCGTGATCGTCGCCCTCGGGGCGATCGGGATGACGCTCATCA
>DASPXE010000066.1:0-7802 GCA_035637455.1 Gemmatimonadales bacterium | reverse complement strand
GTCGACGTAGTCGGCGATCGGCGCGGGCACCCCGTCCCTGGAGCCGCCCGCCGGATCGCGCTGCCCACCGAGCCGCGCCGCCCGCGCTAGCGTCGCGCGGCGCAACTCGCTCGCGGTGTGGCCGGTCCGCGCCAGCACGCTATCGACCAGTCGCTCGGCGAAGGCGGCGTACCGCCCGCTCAGATCTCCCATGCGCGAATTCTCGCTTCGTAAATGGGAGATCGCTAGTCCTTACCGGTTTTCCGGAATACGGATATCATAGGCGCCCATGCTTCGCCTCATCTGGCTCGTCACAGCGTTCACCCTGGCGGCAGCATGCCGGAGCGGCACCTCCTCCAGACCCTCCACCGCCCTCCAGCAGCCCGCCGGAGTTGCGCGCTACGACCCCGCGCGCGACCTCGGCCCGCTGTTTCAGGATGTCCAGCTCTCGGGGATCTTCGCGGACTCCAAGACCTTCGTCGACGCCCGGCCGCTCCTCGTCCCGGCGGAGATCGCCGCCGCTTACGCCTCCGCTCGAAGCTCTGCGTCCTTCAGCCTGCGGACCTTCGTAGAGCGCCATTTCGAGCTGCCCCAACCGGTGGGGGAGGGTTTCAGCACCGACACAACCCAGAGCATGGAAGAGCACATCCGCGCGCTCTGGCCGGTCCTCACCCGCCGGCCCGACACATCGGACGCGCGCTCGTCGCTGATCCCGCTGCCGCAGCCGTACGTCGTTCCGGGCGGGCGCTTCCGCGAGATCTACTACTGGGACTCGTACTTCACGATGCTGGGGCTCATCGCGAGCGGTCGGACCGACCTCGTGCGCAGCATGCTCGACAACTTCGCCTACCTGGTCGGGACGATCGGGCACATCCCGAACGGCAACCGGACGTACTATCTGAGCCGCAGCCAGCCCCCGTTCTTCGCCGCCATGGTCGGGCTGTACGCCGCGGCGACGGACACCACGCGGGCCCTGGCCTATCTCGACGCGCTCGAGGCGGAGCACGCGTTCTGGATGGACGGCGTGGAGCGTCTCGCACCCGGGGGGGGCGCGGGGGCCGCGGGGGGCGCGGCGTACCGCCGCGTCGTCCGGCTACGCGACGGCGCGGTGCTCAACCGCTACTGGGACGACCGGCCTGAGCCCAGGCCCGAATCCTACCGCCAGGATTACGAGCTGGCTCAGACGCTCCCCGCCGAGGTACGCGAGGCCTTCTATCGCAACGTCAAGGCCACGGCCGAAAGCGGCTGGGACTTCTCGAGCCGCTGGATGCGTGACCCGCGGGATTTGCGGACGCTGGAAACGACGGAGCTGGTGCCGGTGGACCTCAACAGTCTGCTCTATCACGCCGAGCGGATGATCGCCGCGCTGCGCGCGTTTCGCGGACGGGTGGGTGATGCGGAGGTCGCCAAGCGGTTCGTGCAGGCAGCTGAAGACCGTCGCCGGGCCCTGCTCGCGGCGGCGTATGACTCCGCCGGCGGGTTCTTCTACGACGTCCGCTGGAAGAGCGGCGAGCGCGTGTCGGACCGGCCCACCATTGCCGCCGCGGCCGCGCTCTATTTTGGGCTCGCCACCCCCGAGCAGGGTCGCGCGGTAGCTGCGCGGCTGGAGCGGGACTTCTTGAAGCCGGGCGGGTTCGTGCCGACCCTCATCACCTCGGGTCAGCAGTGGGACGCCCCCAACGGGTGGCCGCCCTTGGAGTGGCTGGCGATCGAGGGAGTTCGCCGCTACGGCCGCGCCGACCTGGCCGCTGCCGTCCGCGACCGCTGGCTGGCCCTGAACCGGCAGACCTATCGCGCGACGGGCAAGATGACGGAGAAGTACGACGTCGCCGACCTGAGTCGGCGCGCCGGCGGCGGCGAGTACCCGACGCAGGATGGGTTCGGGTGGACGAACGGCGTTGCGCTGGCGCTCGCCGCGCAGCAGCGCTGACCTTTGACACAGCGTGAGGTCAGTCGGCCTTGGGCCTCAGTCGTTCCAGCACGTACGCCGTGTTGATCAGTGCCGCGTGGGACAGCCCCTGGGGAAAGTTGCCCAGCTGCTCCCCCGTCGCAGGATCGATCTCTTCGGCCAGCAGCCCGAGCGCGTTGGTGCGGCGCAGCAGGTTGCGGAACAGCCGCTCCCCCTCATCGAACTCCCCGGCCATGGCGAGGGTCTGCGCCATCCAGAAGCTGCAGGCGACGAACGCGCCCTCGTCGCCGCCGACGCCGTCCGGCGACCGGTAGCGGTAAATCAGCTCCTCGCAGGCGGTGGCGAGCTCGCGCCGCACCGCCGCGATGGTGCTCCGCACCCTGGGGTCGGAGCGGTGCAGGAACCGCACCTTGGGGATCACGAGCAGCGCGGCGTCGAGCTGGGGCTCGCCGTACACCTGCACGAACGTCTGGCGCACGGGATCCCAGCCCCGCTCCAGCACTTCGGCGTGCAGCGCCTCGGCCTCGCGCCGCCAGCGCGCGCTGTCGCCCGGGAGGCCGAGTTCAACCGCGATGCGCGCGCCTCGGTTCAGCGCCACCCAGGCCATGACCTTGCTGAACACGAAGTGCTTCGGCTCCTGGCGCGGCTCCCAGATGCTCAAATCCGGCTCGCGCCAGTGCGTGGCGGTCCAGTCCACGAGCTCCCGCAGCACCTTCCACACGCCTTCGGTCATCGCGTGGCGGCGCCGCCAGATGTCCGCGGTGTCGAGCAGCTCGCCGTATACGTCGAGCTGGAACTGCTGCGCGGCGCCGTTCCCGACGCGCACTGGGCGCGCGCCACGGTGACCCTCGAAATGCTCGAGGATCTGTTCCGGCAGATCGCGCCGGCCGTCCACCCGGTACATGATCTGGAGGTGCCGCGCGTCGGCCCGACGACACACCCGCTTCAGGAACTGGAGGAAGCCGTCCGCCTCCACATCGAACCCCAGCCGGTCCAGCGCAAACAGCACGAAGGCGGAGTCCCGCAGCCACGCGTACCGGTAGTCCCAGGTCCGGCCGCCCCCTCCGCCGGGGGTTTCCGGCAGCGAGGTCGTGGGCGCGGCGATGATGGCGCCCGAGGGCTCGTAGCAGCAGAGCTTCAGCGCCAGCGCGCTGCGTTCCACTTCCTGTCGGTAGGGGCCTTGATACTGCAGGCGCGACGACCACTCATCCCACCATCGGGCGGTCGCGTCGAGTTTTTCCTGCGAGCGGTAATGCGCGACGGCATACACCTCGTCGTCGTCACACCGCAGCACGAACCACGCGGCTTCGCCGGTCGCGAGGCTGAGCCGGGCTGTGGCGCGCGCTGCTTCGGTCTGCCACGCGACGTCCGGGGCGGAAGAGAGCGTGGCCACGTCGTCTTCCGCGTCGGTGGCGAGCACGCCGCACGCGCGCCGTGCCATGACAGGCTGGCGGGTGCCGTAGTCGAAGCGCGGCTCGAAGGCGACCTCGACTTCGCAGGCCCCCCGCGTGCACTGGACGCGCCGGTGAATCTCGGTGCGCCCCTCGCGGGCCGGCCCGACGGGCATGAAATCAGTCACGACGAGCACGCCGCCCGATTCGATGCGGAATGTCGTGACGAGAATGTTCGTGCCCGGGAGGTAGCGGTGCTCGGTGGTTGCCGGGACCGTGGGCGCTATGCGCCACCGCCCACCGCGGGCGTCGTCGAGCACGGCGGCGAACACGCTGGGAGAATCGAAGCGAGGCGCGCAAAACCAGTCGATCGAGCCGTCGCGCCCGACTAACGCCGCGGTGTGCAGGTCGCCGATTACGCCGTAGTCGCCGACGGGGAGGTATCGCATCGAGCCGATATCCTACGTACCCCGGAGGCAGGGGACCAGCGGTGCGTTCCCGCGGCGCCGCCTCTAGATTACCGAACCCGTCCTCCTCATCGAGAGGTCGCCGTGCTCTGGCGTGGTTTCATCTTGTGTCTGCCCGGCATCCTGACCGCCCTCCCGCTCACCGCGCAGTCGGCCGTGCGGCCGGGCATCGCCGTCCTCAATCTGCGCTTCGACGGCGAGCATGCCAACGTGCTCGAGGCGGGGGATACGGCGGTAGTCCGCGCCGCGACGAGCCGGCTGCGCGCCGCGCTGCGCGCCTCCGACCGCATTGCGCTCGTCGATTCCGGCGCCGTGGCCATCGCCGTAGCCGCGGCGGAGGCGGACGGCAACCCCTGCGACAACGCCTGCGCCCGGGCCGTCGCCCGGCAGCTGGGCGCCCGCTGGGTGGCGAAGGGCACGGTGTCGAAGACCAGCAACCTGGTCTGGATCCTGAGCGCGCAGCTGCTCGACGCGGCGACCGGAAGGGTGGTCCTCGCGGACGGTTATGAGCTCAAGGGTGACGCGGCCCGCATGGCGCCGGCGGGGGCGCAGGTGTTCGCGCAGCGCGTCGAGCGGGCCGTGACGGAGCAGGGCGCCGGGGTCGTGGACCCATAGCCGCCATTTCCTCGCCGTCTCTACGGAGGTCGCCATGACCCGGAGCGTTCTGCCCGCGGCCGTGCTGAGCGCGCTCGCCGCGGCCGTCGTCCCGCTCAGCGCTCAGGCCCCTGCCGCCCCTGCCGCCTCATCAGGGACGGTCGTCATCAAGGCCGGTCGTCTCATTGACGCCCGCGCTGGGACGATCCTCACCAACCAGGCGATCCTGGTCGCGGGCGAGCGTATCAAGGAGGTCGGCCCGGCGAGCGCGGTGACGGGTCACGCGCCGGCAGGCGCCAAAGTCATCGACCTGACCGGCGCGACCGTGCTGCCGGGGCTGATCGATTGCCACACGCACGTCACCTCCGACCCGGGCGATTACTACCAGCAGCTGTTCCGCCAGAGCCCGATTGACCAGGCGGTCGTCGCCCACGTGTTCGCGAAGCGTACGCTCGAGGCGGGGTTCACCACGATCCGGAACGTCGGGGCGGATGAGTTCGTCGACGTGGCGCTGCGCAACGCGATCAACTCAGGTGTCGTCGAGGGGCCGCGGATGCTCGTGTCGACCATGCCGTTGTCCGCGACGGGAGGGCACGGCGACGTAAACGGCTTCTCTCCCTACCTCCGGTTCGAGCAGGCTTCCGGAATCGCGAACGGCGTGGATGAGATCCGCAGCAAGATCCGCTGGGAGATCAAGTACGGCGCGGACTTGATCAAGGTGCTCGCGAGCGCCGGCGTGCTGTCGGAAGAGGAGTCGGTGGGCGCGCCGCAGTACTCGCAGGAAGAGCTGAACGCCGTGGTGCAGGAGGCGGCGATGTGGGGGAAGAAGGTGGCGGCGCACGCGCACGGGGCCGAGGCGATCAAGCGCGCGGTGCGCGCCGGCGTGGCGTCGGTCGAGCATGGCAGCCTGCTCGACGATGAGGGGATCCGCCTGATGAAGGAGCGCGGCACGTATCTCGTCGCCGATATCTACAACGACGACTACATCCTCGCCGAGTACACGCGGCTCGGCTACCCGCAGAAAATCATCGACAAGGAGCGCCAGGTCGGGCGGCTCCAGCGCGAGAACTTCAAGAAGGCGGTGCAGGCGGGCGTGAAGATCGCGTTCGGCACGGACGCGGGCGTGTATCCGCATGGCTGGAACGCCAAGCAGTTCGCGCACATGGTGCGGTGGGGGCTGACGCCGATGCAGGCGATCCAGGCGGCCACCGTGAACGCGGCGGACCTGCTGGGGTGGGCGGACCGCGTGGGCGCGGTCGAGCCCGGGAAGTTCGCGGACGTCATCGCCGTGGCGGGCGACCCACTCGAGGACGTCACCGTGCTCGAGCACGTCCGGTTCGTGATGAAGGGGGGGGCCGTCGTGAAGGACAGCCTCACGACGGGCGCGACGCGCGCGCGCTAGGGCCGGCGCCTTGCCGCCCGCCGTAGCAGGCGTTCTCTTAGAGTGGACCGCGCAATCCGGAGGTCGTCCATGCGTCCCGCGATCCTCATGGCGTTCTTGCTCGTCCCGCGCTCCCTGACGGCGCAGGAAACGGCGTCCGACACGCTGCTCACCGTCCAGCACTACCTCGACTGGGAGCAGGTGAGCGACGCGCAGATTTCCCCCGACGGCGTGCAGATCGTCTACACCCGCCGCTGGGTCAACAAGCTCGAGGACAAGTGGGAGTCGGCGCTGTGGATCATGAGCGCCGACGGCTCGCACCAACGCTTCCTCGTGAAGGGGTCGAATGCCCGCTGGTCGCCCGACGGGACGCGGATCGCCTTCCTCGCCGACGGCGAGCCCAAGGGGACGCAACTGTTCGTGCGCTGGATGGATGCCGAGGGCGCGGTCACGCAGATCACGCGGGTGGAGGAGACGCCCGCCGACCCCCGCTGGGCGCCGGACGGCAAGGTCATCTCGTTCGCCATGCTGGTCCCGGACTCGAGCGTGTGGAAGATCTCGTTGCCGCAGTCGCCGCAGGGAGCGAAGTGGACCCCCGCGCCGCGGGTGGTCGACGATCTCCACTACCGGCAGGATCGCGTCGGCTTCATGAAGCAAGGCTTCACTCATCTCTTCCTCGTCCCGGCCGAGGGCGGCACGCCGCGCCAGCTGACGTCGGGGCACTGGAACGTGGGGGCGCGCTTCGACGGCCTTTCGGGACGCGTGGGCTACGATTGGACGGTGGACGGCAAGACGCTGGTGTTCGACGGGCTGCGCGACACGACGTGGGACGGCCAGTACCGGGTCTCCCGCATCTACGCCCTCGACGTCGCGACCGGGGCGATCCGCACGCTGGTGTCGCGCCCCGGCTACTGGGCCGACCCGAGCGTGTCGCCCGACGGCCGGATGGTGGCGTTCGCGGGATACGATTCCAGCGAGCACACCCACCGGACCGCAGATCTGTATGCGATCGGCATCGACGGGTCCGGGATGCGCGATCTCTCGAAGAGCCTCGACCGGGATCCCGGCGATCTCATGTGGGCGCCGGACGGCAAAGCGATCTACTTCACCGCCCCCGACCGCGGCGCCATCAACATCCACTCGGTGGACCTCGCGGGTGGCGTGCGCGTCGTGACGCAGGGCGCGCAGGTGGTGTCGCTCTCGTCCGTGGCGCGCAACCTGATGGCGGTCGGGGTTGAGAGCGACCCGACCCATCCCGCCGACGTGGTGCGTCTCGACCTGCGCAAGCCCGGTCCCCAGGCGCTCGCCCGGCTCACGAACGTGAACGACGACGTGCTGACGAACAAGCGGCTGGCGCGGACGGAGGAGATCTGGTACAGCTCGAGCGGCGCGACGCGGGTGCAGGGATGGGTCGTCACGCCGCCGTCAATCAGTCCGGGGAAGCGGTATCCGTTGATCCTCGAGATCCACGGCGGCCCGTTCGCGATGTACAACGTGGGGTTCAGCTACATGTTCCAGAACTTCGCGGCGAACGGCTACGTCGTGCTGTTCGTCAATCCGCGTGGCAGCACCGGCTATGGGGACGGATTCTCCAACGGCATCGACCACAACTATCCCGGACCCGATTACGACGACCTCATGGCGGGCGTGGATGCCGTGATCGGGCGCGGTCTCATCGACACGACGCGGATGTACGTGTCAGGCTGCTCGGGCGGTGGTGTGCTCTCGAGCTGGGTGATCGGCCACACGACGCGCTTCGCCGCCGCCGCGGTGCGCTGTCCCGTGATCGACTGGATCGCGATGGCCGGCGAGACCGACATCCCGCTGTTCACCTATAGCTTCTTCCACCAACCGTTCTGGGAGAAACCCGACGAGTGGCTGGCACATTCGTCGCTCATGTTCGTGGGCCGCGTGACGACGCCGACGCTGCTCATGACCGGGGAGCTGGACCGCCGCACCCCGATGCCGCAGACCGAGGAGTACTACGCGGCGCTCAAGCTGCGGCACGTCCCGACGGTCATGCTGCGATTCAATGATGAGTTCCACGGCACGGGATCGAAGCCGTCCAACTTCATGCGCAC